>JAJPXB010000047.1 GCA_021205695.1 Clostridiales bacterium | reverse complement strand
AAACTCAATCGCCTTTTTCTATCCTCTGGTCTCACATCTATTGTAATGCTACATTTCTTCCCCTTTTTTCCCATCCGTCCCCAGGTCGGCCTTGATCTCCCGGGTGATGGCCTCCACCTGCTCCATGGAGGCGAGCTGGGAGAGCTTCTTCTTCCATTTCACCCCGTTGCGCACCCCCCTGAGGTACCAGGCATAGCTCTTTCGGGCCTCCAGGCAGGCGATGCGCTCTCCCTTCCACTGGCAGGCCAGGCGAAACTGCCGCAGGGCGGTGTCGCACCGCTCCTCCACCGTGGGCATGGGAGGCACCGGCTGGCCCGCCAGATATGCCTTCACACGCTGAAACAGCCAGGGGTCGCCGCAGGCTCCCCGGCCGATCATAATGCCGTCCGCCCCGGTGACTGCCAGGATATCCGCCGCCGCCTGAGGGGTGAACACGTCGCCGTTGGCAAAGACGGGGATGGAGACCGCCTCCTTCACCTGTCGGATGATGTCCCAATCCGCCCTTCCGGCGTACATCTGCGTCCGCGTCCTGCCGTGGACGGTCAGACCAGAGACGCCCGCAGACTCCAGCATCCGGGCAAACTCCACCGCATTGACGTGGTCCGCGTCCCAGCCCTTCCGGAATTTCACCGTCACCGGACGCCCCGCTCCCCGGACGGCGGCCTCCGCCACCCGGCAGGCCCGCTCCGGGTCGCGCATCAGGGCGGAGCCGTCTCCGCCGGAGACGACTTTGTGTACCGGACAGCCCATATTCACGTCGAGAATGGCCGGGTCCGCCAACTCCGCCACCTTTGCCGCCGCCTCCTGGATACAGACCGGATCGCTGCCAAAGATCTGCACTGCCGCCGGGCGCTCCGTCGGGTCCAGGGTCATGAGGGGGACGGTCTTTTTGTCCTGATAGCACAGGGCCTTGGCGCTGACCATCTCGGTGACGGTATAGTCCGCCCCCAGCTCCCGGCAGATCACCCGGAAGGCCCGATCCGTCACCCCCGCCATGGGGGCCAGCGCCAGCACTCCGGAAAGCTCCACGCCGCCGATTTTCATGCTCTTCGCCCCCGTCTCTTGTCAAAGTGGGTTCAGGATACCACAAAAATCAGGGGAGGGCAAGACGGGATTTTTCCTTAAATCACCAGCGCCAGCACTCCGGCGCAGACCGCCCCGGCCAGGAACCAGAGCCAGCGGCTGTACCGCCTGAGCCACTGGAACCGGCGTCCGGCCGGGGAATTGTTCCGCAGATAGCTGTCCGCCACCTCCTTTGCCTCCTGTACCACCTGCTGTGCTGTGACCCCCTCCTGCTGGAGAGCGTCCTCCTTCAGCAGGAAGATGGCCTGTTCAAACAACCGCTCATCCGGCGAGCGCACCACGATGACCCGCCGGGAGATGCCTTTTACCATAACGCACCATACCTTTCCAGAAACTGGAATCAGTATGGCCCCTCCGTCCCCGTTTTATCCCCGGGGCGGAGAAATTCTGACTGCTCATCCCGCCCGGGGCGTCTGGCGATGCACCGCCTCGGTCTGCCGACTCTGGGCCGCCTCCCGGCGTCTGAGCTGAAGGACGATGACCGTCCGGTCATCCTTCCCGCCGCTGCTGCGCTCCAGAATACGGGTCGCCAGCTCCTTTGGGCGCTCTCCCCGGAAGTCCCGGATCAACTGCCAGAGCCAGTCGTCTCCCTCCCCGTCGGACACGCCGTCGCTGACCATCACCGCCATGTCCTCCGGAGCCAGGGAGAACGACCGGACGTCCGGCCTGCTCTCCTGCCCAAATTCCAGTCCGGCGGGCAGACTGCCCCCGGACAGCTTTTTGACCCTTCCTCCCAGCCGCAGATAGGTGGGCGCGGCCCCCAGCTTGTAGCTCCGGCACTCGCCGGAGAACAGATCGATGCCCAGCAGGTCGATGGTGGTGAAGCCCAGCTCGCTCTCCCCCCGGAGGGCCAGCGCGTTGGACAGGGTGGCCAGGGCGACATCCGCCCCTACGCCGGCCCTCAGGAAGTCCTCCAGCAGACGGAGGGCCAGACGGCTCTGCCCGGCGGCCCCCGGGCCGCTGCCCATGCCGTCGCACAGCACCACCCACAGCCGCCCGTCCCGGTCACGGAACCAGTTGCCTCCGTCCCCGGAGACGGTCTGTCCCTCTCTGGAGAGGGCCGCCACTCCGGCCCGGGCCAGGAACCGGTCCTCCTGCACCAGGGTCAGCCGCTGCACCCCCCGCTCCCGCTCCAGGGGGCCTGCGGCAAAGGTCATTCCCATGTTACGGGACAGATCTTCCAGCAGCGTCCCCTCCTGGGTCAGGCTCAGATCGCCGCCGGTGAGCTGGATGACCATTCTCCCCCGGGGATCTCTGCCCAGGCGGATCTCCGCCTCCAGCCCGTGGCGGCGGAGGAACCGGAGCGCCCCTGTGGCCTGCTCCGGGTCGGGCCGCAGGTCATATTCCAGCTCCCGGGCTGCCTGTCCCAGCAGCTGGGAGAGCTGGGCGTACTGCCGCCACACCGCCGAACGGCTGGCCCGGAGACGGGCGTCCAGCTGCCGCCGGTGAAGGAGGGAGGCGTATTCCACATTGGCGGCGGAGATCAGCTCCCCCGCCCGGCGGCAGCTGCCCGCGAACGCCGCCGGGGCGTCGTTGAGGCGTCCGTAGCCCCGCTGCTTCATGGCCCCCAGCATCTGGTGCAGGGCCCGATAAGTCTCGTGATAGTCCTGCTTCCAACAGATCTCATACCGGGGGCAGTCCTGGCACACCTGCTCCGCCGCCCGGTCAAAGATCTGTTCCAGCCGCTGGTCGGTGACCGGACTCTGAACCAACCCCTTCCGCATATCCTCATACAGCGTCTGAAAGGCGTTTGCCTGGCCCATGAGCTTGGCCTGAAGCTGACGCCTGGTGTAGGAGGGGTGTTCCTGAACGGGCACCGCCCTGGCCCGGGGCAGGGCCTGGGGCCGGTCTCTCGTCCGGCCCCGGAATATCCTGGGCGGCAGGAGGGACACCGCCAGGGCGGCGGCCCCCAGGCTCACCGCCAGACCGGCCTGCTGCTCCGCCGAGGCGTTCCACAGGGCGGTGAGGCTGCCCCCTGCGAAAAAGAGCAGGCAGGACGCCAGCCGTCCCCGCTCTCTCGCCGCCCCCGCCAGCAGGCCGCCCAGGGCCAGCGCCCCGGTGTACAGTCCGCCGCCGCCGGAGCAGAGGTCCAGCACCAGGCCCAGCACCACGCCGGCGGAGACCGCCTCCGGCCCCTGCCGCTGCGCCAGCACCAGCACCAGAGCGCCGGAGAGGGCCGCCCCCAGATTCACCGGACCCAGCAGGGGCGCTTCCCACAGGGCCGCCGCCAGGCTGCCCCCCAGAAAGAGCAGCCCCGCCTGAGAGACGCGGCTTTCTGCCGGGGGCTCCTCCGGCTCCAGCCAGGGACGGAGCCCCGCCCGATACAGCCAGGCGGAGAGGGCGACCAGGGCCATCTCCACCGCCTCCGCTGTCAGGTCTGCCCGGCTCCACCGCTCGGTGGCCAGCGTGAACAGTCCGGTCAGTCCGCCCAGCAGGGCGCTGCACACCGGCAAAAACCAGGCCCTGCGGTAGATGGCCAGGTCATAAAAGGCAAAGGAGAGGGCATAGATCAGAATGGAGGCGGACACATAGCGCAGACCGCTGACCAGCCCCAGGTTGGTCAGATATCCCAGGGAGGCCCCGATCAGGGCACAGAAGCCTCCCGGCCCGGAGCCGGAGGCGGCCACAAAGCCCAGGGCAAAGGGGGCGCAGCTGTCCAGCACCCGGGGCAGGGTCAACGCCGCCCCCAGCGCCAGACGGCCCGCGCACTCCAGCAGGACAGGGACGGCCGGCTGGCGGAGAAGCCGTTCCCCCCGGTCTGCAAATCCCCGTCGGGCCTGTCTCCAGGCCCCGGAAAAGGAAGTCGCTTTCATCTGTACTCACCTCGTCTTTTGGATGAGACGATGATACCAGCCCGACCCGAAAAAACCGGTCGGGAAATGGCCCGGCAGTCCGGAAATAGAGAACAAAATTCCAACAAAATAGGCCGCCTTTCCGGGAAAGGCGGCCTGGTGTGCGGGCTTATTGCGCTTTTTCATGGGATGTGGGCCAGAAGCCCGCAATTATCCTATGACTGTGTAATCCTCCGCTGCGCCGTCGGGTTCGAGCGCAGACTGTAATTCATAGCCCATGTCCCCGTTATACCGGATGTCAAAGTAGACGGTCTCACCGTTGGCCTCCAGCGCCACCCTGCAAACGTCCTCATCGTCGGTGAGGTATTCGGTGATTTCCACCGCCCGATCATAGTAGTACAGCCAGACAGAGCCGTCCTCCGCTTCCTCTATGCCGATCCCCATACCGTCCAAAATCTCCTCCGGCGAGGCGGGCGTCTCATTTCCGTTCTCGTCCATGACCACCCCTTCGCCACCGAACACCTGCTCAGTGCCGTCCTCCGCCTCATAGGTGAAGGTGTATACGCCGTCCTCGCCGTCGGCCACCTCTACCTCCACCTGCCGGCCGGATATCCAGGCGGTGAGCGCCGTCCGCACCCCGCCCAGGTCGGTGGCATAGGCGGTGCCCGCGCCCCCAAAAATCAGGGCAGCACAGGCGCAGGCTGCCGCCACTCTCTGCCACAGGACGGTTTTGTCCTTCCGTCCCGTCTCCTTCGGCTCCTTCTCCAGACGGACGTCCCCGTCTGCGTGCAGGACAGAAAACGCCTGCTTATACTTTTCACGGTTCGTCATCGTTCCACGCCTCCTTCAGTGCGTCTTTCAGTAATTTGCGTCCCCGCATCAGTCTCACCTTGACATTGCTCTCGGTCAGCCGCAGGATTTGGGCGACCTCCCGGACAGAATAGTCCTCGAAATAGAACAGATGAATGACGATGCGGTATCTCTCCGGCAGCTTCATCACCTGCTCAAACAGCCCCTCCGACTCCTCCGTCTCAAAGGACAGTGTCTCCATGTAGTCCTCCAGGGGAACGCTTTTCCGCCGCCAGAAGGAGCGGCGGATATCCTTTGCCCTGTTGATTGCCACCCGCAGGAGCCACGCCCGGATGTGTCCTTCATCGGTGAAGTCCCGATCCGTCAGGTGGTATTGCAGGAAGGTATCCTGCACCACGTCGTCTGCGTCGGCGGCATTTTTGCAGATGTGAAACGCCGCGGCAAAGACGTTGTCCCGATACCGCTCGATCAGCTCCTCTGTCGTCAGTCTCATGGGCATCCCTCCCCTCCGTCTCTGTCGTGTTTTGAAAGGCCCTTCAATAACTACTCGTCTCAGATGGGGAAAAGGTTACATCCCTCCAAAATTTTTCCGGCAGCAGAAAAGGCCCTGTGGAGAAAGCCGATTCTCCACAGGGCCTTGCTGTTGTCTTGTTCTTCCGGCCTTACGCCAGCGCTGCGGTGATGATGGCCATGGAATAGACCTCCATGCCGTTGCAGCCGCGGGACAGATCGTTGATGGGGGCGTTCAGGCCCAGCAGGATGGGGCCGTAGGCGTCGAACTGGCCCAGACGCTGGGCGATCTTGTAGCCGATGTTGCCGGCGTTGATATCCGGGAACACGAACACGTTGGCGTGGCCCGCCACCTTGGACTCGGGGCATTTGGTCATAGCCACTCTGGGGGAGACGGCGGCGTCGAACTGGAGCTCGCCGTCGATGGCCAGCTCGGGAGCCAGCGCCTTGGCCATCCGGGTGGCCTCCCGCATCTTGTCCACGTCCGCATCCTTGCCGGAGCCGTAGGTGGAAAAGCTCAGGAAGGCGACCTTGGGGTCGATGCCGAAGTGGCGGCCGCACTCGGCGCAGTACACGCCGGTCTCGGCGATCTGCTCGGCGGTGGGGTGGATATTGATGGCGCAGTCGCCGAAGGCCAGAACCTCGTTGTCACCGGAGGCGGAGGCGCGCACCAGGATGAAGCAGGAGGACACGCTCTTGTAGCCCGGCTTGGTCTTGATGATCTGGAGGGCGGGGCGGACGGTGTCGGCGGTGGAATAGGTGGCGCCGCCCAGCAGGGCGTCGGCCACGCCCATCTTCACCAGCATGGTGCCGAAATAGTTGCTCTTGCGCAGCATGGGGATGGCCTTTTCCGGGGTCATGCCCTTGCTCTTGCGCAGCTCGCAGAACACCTCTACCATCTCGTCGAACCGGTCGTAGTTGTTCGGGTCGATGATGCTGGCGCCCCGTACGTTGTAGCCCGCCTCCTCGGCAGCGCTAAAAATCTCGTCGGGGTTGCCGATGAGGATGGGGGTCAGAAAGGTGCTGGCCAGCAGACGGGAGGAGGCCTCCAGAATACGGGGGTCCGTTCCCTCGGTAAAGACGATGGTCTTGGGATTCTTCTTCAATTGGGCGATCATGGAGCCAAAGCCAAATGCCATAACAGTGTACCTCCTAAATCAATCTATCGTTTCCTGCCGTGCAGGATCCAGACAGTCTCTGGAATAGATTTTATTCCTTTGGCACAAAAATTGCAAGGGTTTTGACGGATGTTTTGGCTAATTTCCTTTGCTAAGTTTTTAACAAAGATTTCCCCCTCAGGACGCTTTACTTTTTGAATACGGTCTGTTATCATTATTACTGTCTGTTTTTCTTCTTTTGCCTTTCTCACACTGGGAGTGTTTTTATATGATGACCAATCAGGATTTTTCTCACACCCTCTCCGCTCTGCGGAAGGAGCGCGGCATCAGCCAGCGCGCGGCGGCGGAGGCGCTGGGCATCAGCCAGGCCCTTCTGTCCCACTATGAAAACGGCATCCGGGAGCCGGGGCTGGCCTTCGTCATCCGGGCCTGCGATTACTATCGGGTGTCTGCGGACTATCTCCTGGGCCGGACGACGGAGCGGGAGGGCGCGATGATCCACCCCGCCGCCGTTTCCGGCGTCAGGAGTAGCCGACAGCGCCAGCGCCGCCAGGCCACCGAGGCCGCCAGGCCCGTGATCAACGCCATCTCCCTCCTCTTTGACCTGCTGGCCCGGCTGGAAAACGCCGCCGTCCTCTCCGCCGCCGCCCGGTATCTGTCCACGGCGGTCTACCTTCTTCTCCGGCAGCTCTACCAGTGGGACCCTGTCGCCAGCCTGGGGCAGTTTTCCGCCGACGACGACGCCATCTCCTCCGGCCTTGGGGACGCTGAGCTGCAGCTGAGCCGGGGGCGGTACCTGCTCTCCCTCCGGGACTGCGCCCGGAATGGGGCAGGCCTCACCCTCCCCAACCGGGAGACCCTCCGCCGGGAGTTCCCCGCCGCCTATCCCTACATGACGGCCATCGTCCGGGACGCGGAGGATCGGATCTCCGCTCGGATGGATGAACAGTCAACTACTTTGATTTGGGAGTATCGCCATGAATCAGGATCATATTCGTAATTTTTCCATCATCGCGCATATCGACCACGGCAAATCAACGCTGTCCGACCGGCTCATCGAGCTGTGCGGAGCGGTGGCGGAGCGGGACATGGAGAGTCAGCTGCTGGACAACATGGAGCTGGAGCGGGAGCGGGGCATCACCATCAAGGCCAGGGCTGTGACCCTGCGCTACCACGCCCCGGACGGGGAGGAGTATCTTCTCAACCTGATCGACACCCCGGGCCATGTGGATTTCAACTATGAGGTCAGCCGTTCCCTGGCCGCCTGCGAGGGGGCGGTGCTGGTGGTAGATGCCAGCCAGGGCGTGGAGGCCCAGACCCTGGCCAACACCTATCTGGCCTTGGATCACAACCTGGAGATTCTGCCGGTCATCAACAAGATCGACCTCCCCGCCGCCGATCCCAGGCGGGTGAAGGAGGAGATCGAGAACATCATCGGCCTTCCCGCCGCCGACGCCCCGGAGATCTCCGCCAAGGCGGGCATCAACATCCCCGCTGTCCTGGAGGACGTGGTGGACAACATCCCCGCCCCGGAGGGCGACCCGGACGCCCCCTTAAAGGCCCTGATCTTCGACAGCCAGTATGACTCCTACCGGGGCGTGGTGGTGCTGGTCCGGGTGGTGGACGGCAGGCTGTCCGTGGGTATGGACGTGGAGATGATGGCCTCCGGAGCCGTCTATAAGGTGGTGGAGTGCGGCCATATGCTGCCCATCGGCATGGAGCCCAGGGATGAGCTCACCGCCGGAGAGGTGGGCTATTTCACCGCCAGCATCAAAAACGTACGGGACACCCGCGTAGGCGACACCGTCACCGGGGCCACCCGTCCCACGGCTGAGGCCCTCCCCGGCTATCGGCCCGCTCAGCCCATGGTCTACTGCGGCATCTACACCGAGGACGGCTCCAAATATCCCGATCTGCGGGACGCCCTGGAAAAGCTCCAGCTCAACGACGCCTCTCTGGTCTTTGAGCCGGAGTCCTCCGCGGCCCTGGGCTTCGGCTTCCGGTGCGGCTTTTTGGGGCTGCTCCATATGGAGATCATCCAGGAGCGGCTGGAGCGGGAGTTTGACCTGGATCTGGTTACCACCCTGCCCAACGTCATCTATGAGATCATCAAGACGGACGGCTCCGTCGTCCGGGTGGACAACCCCCACAACTATCCCGACCCCGCCGTCATCAGGGAGGCCCGGGAGCCCTACGTCAACGTCTCCATCATCACCCCCAACGACTACGTGGGGGACATTATGCCCATCTGCCAGGAGCGGCGGGGAGAGTACCGGGATATGCAGTATCTGGACACCAACCTGGTAGAGCTGCGCTACTCCATGCCCCTGAATGAGACTATCTTCGACTTCTTTGACACCCTCAAGGCCCACACCAAAGGCTACGCCTCCCTGGACTACGAGCTGGCAGACTACCGCACCAGCAGCCTGGTGAAGGTGGATTTCCTGCTCAACGGGGACAAGGTGGATGCCCTGAGCATTATCGTCCACAAGGACAAGGCCTACGGCCGGGCCCGGCGCATCTGCGAGAAGCTGAAGGAGAACATCCCCCGCCAGCAGTTCGAGGTACCCATCCAGGCGGCCATCGGCGGCAAGATTATCGCCCGGGAGACCATCAAGGCGGTGCGCAAGGACGTGCTGGCCAAGTGCTACGGCGGCGACATCACCCGTAAGAAAAAGCTGCTGGAGAAGCAGAAGCGGGGCAAAAAGAAGATGCGCTCTCTGGGCACGGTACAGATGCCTACCGAAGCGTTTATGGCAGTGCTCAAGCTGGACAGCCAGTGAGGGGGACACGCTGATTTCAGGCTCCTTTTGGCTCCCCTGAAAGGGGAGGCAGCTTGTCGCCGTTATCATTTTCGCTCCTCTTTCCTTTTGCCGGAATCGTGATAGAATAAAAGAAAACGCCTTCCGGCGTTTCTGACGAGGTACTGTGATGAACGAAACTCCCCTGGAGGCCCCCCTCTACGACGCGCTGCGGCAGTTTGCCGATGAAAAGCCCCTGCGGATGCATATGCCGGGGCACAAGGGGATCGGTCTGCCCGTCCCGGAGCTGCGGGGCTATGCCGCCCTGGACTTCACCGAAACCGACCGCACCGGCGATCTCTACCGGGCGGACGGACTGATCGACCGGGCCGAGCAGCTGTGGGCGGATTACTGGGGCAGCGAGGGCTGTCTGTTTCTCACAGGCGGCTCCACCCAGGGACTTCACACCGCCCTCTCCCTGGCGGCGGCATCCGGCGACACAATCATCATGGATCGGGTGAGCCACCGGTGCCTCCACTCGGGGATGGAACTGCTGGACCTCCGCCCGGTTTGGCTGGAGCGGCCCTGGCTGACCGAGGGCGGCGTGTGGGGGCCGGTGTCTCCGGAGCGTGTCGCCCGCCTGCTGGACGAGACGGGCAGCCGGACGGTGTGCGTCACCTCCCCCACCTATTACGGCGTCTGCTCCGATGTGGAGGCCATTGCGAAGGTCTGCCACGACCGGGGGGCCAGGCTGGTGGTGGACGGCGCCCACGGGGCGCACCTGCCCATCTTTTATCCGCAAAATCCCTACGCCGGGGCAGACCTGGTCACCGTCTCCGCCCACAAGACCCTTCCCGCCCCGGGGCAGTCCGCCCTTCTGTTTGCCAACGGCTTTTCCATGGACGAGCTGCGGGAGCGCAGTCTGCTCTTCGCCACCTCCTCCCCCTCCTATCCCATGATGGCCGCCCTGGACCGGCTGCGGACCTGGCTGGCCTGCGGCGGAGAGGAGCGGACCTTCCTCACCGCCGGGGCGTCCCTCCAGCTGCGGGAGAAATATCCCTGTCTCCGGGAGAGGGAGGGCCTGACCCTGGACCCCCTGCGGCTGACCCTGCTCACCGAGGACGGAGCCGCCCTGAACCGCTCCCTGGAGGAGCTGGGCGTCTATCCGGAGATGCATGATAAAAACCATGTCGTTTTCATCCTCACCGGGGCGGACGGCGAGGAGCAGCTGGACCGGCTGGACGCTGTGCTCACTCTCCTGGGGCTGAGCTATCAGGAGCCCATCGTCCCGGAGCCTCTCCTGCTCCCTGCGACGGAGACGGTCTGCACCCCTCGGGAGGCAGTTTTCGGCCCCCGGGCGCACATCCCGCTGTATCGGGCGGAGGGCCGTATTGCCGCCGCCCAGATCGCCCCCTATCCCCCCGGCGTGCCGGTGGTGGCTCCGGGAGAGCGGATCACCAAAAATCATCTGGTCTATTTGGCCCAAATCGGTTATAATGGGCTGCAAGAGGACATTGCCGTATTGAGAGAGCCGCTGTGATCCCTTGCGGAGAAAGATGAGGTCGCTGAGATGAAGATGGTCGTTGCCGTCGTCCATGTGGACGACGCCTCCAATATTGTCGAGCGCCTGGCCCAGAAGGGCTATGGCAGCACCTGTATGCACTCCCAGGGGAGCTTTCTTCAGCAGGAGAACCGCACTCTGCTGGTGGGCGTAGCCGACGACCGGGTGAAGGAGGTTCTCTCCACCATCCGGAGCGCCGTCCGCTGGCGGCATGGCTCCGTCACCGGAAAAAGTCCCGCCAACTCCATGATGGTCTCAGAGGACGCGGAGATCACCATCGCCGGGGCTACCGTCTTTGTCCTGGACGTAGACCAGTTTTTACGGGTATGAACCTTTCCAAGCTGGCGGGCAACGCCCGTCTCAGGGGGCAGCTCTCCCATCGGTCGCTGTTGCCCCACGCCGCCATTTTCGGCGGTCCCCAGGGGAGCGGACGCCACACGCTGGCCACCCTTCTGGCCCAGGCCATGCTCTGTCAGCATCCGGAGCAGGCCCCCTGCGGCGAATGCCTGGCCTGCCGCCGGGTGGCGGAGGGCATTCATCCGGACGTCATCCCCGTGGGGCGGTTCCAGACGAAGGAGGAGCAGACAAAGGATCTCTCCGTGGGCACCGTTCGGCTGCTCCGGGCGGACGCCTATGTCCGTCCCAACCAGGCTGACCGGAAAATTTACCTCATCGACCGGGCGGACTCCATGAACGTCAGCGCCCAGAACGCCCTGCTGAAGGTGCTGGAGGACGGGCCGGAGTATGCCGTCTTTTTCCTCATCGCCGAAAATCCCATGACGCTCCTTCAGACCATCCGCTCCCGATGCGCCCTGTACGAGCTGGGGCCGGTCTCCCCGGAGGAGGCCCTCCCCACGCTGAGGGGCCGTTTTCCCGGCCGCCCGGACGGAGAGCTGACCCAGGCCCTCCAGACCGCCCATGGACTCATCGGCGGGGCCGTGGCCCTGCTGGAGGGAACCGGCCGACAGGAGTCGCCGGAGATCACAAAAAGCCTGGCTATTCTGATCTCCGCCCTCTCTCAGCGGTCTGAGCTGGCCCTGATGGAGTGGTCTGTCCAGATCCAGAACGACAGGTGGAGCCGGGAGCAGCTGGCCGCCCTCTATCGGGGGGTCGTCGACCGGGCCAGAAACGCCCTCACCGGCGCCCCGGAGGGCCTGGATTGGCGGCAGGCCCTCTCCCCCGTCCAGCTCCTGGCTCTGACTGATCTGGCCAGAGAGGGAGAGAACGCCATGGAGCGCAACGTCTCCCCCGCCCACAGCGCCGGGTGGTTCGCCGTATCCGCCTGGAAGCTCGTGGCCAAATGATAAATTTACACCCGGGCGGCTTTGCCACCCCACCATACAGGAGGAAACCCCAGTGACAGAGATCATCAGCGTCCGCTTCAAGAGCGGCGGCAAGGACTATTATTTCAACCCCAACGGCTTGCAGGTGGAGGAGGGCCAGGAGGTCATTATCGAGACTGCCAAGGGCATGGAGTGCGCCACCTGCGTCAAGGGCAACAGCATGATCGACGAGGAGGAGCTGATCTCCCCGCTGCGTCCTGTGGTGCGCATCGCCACCCCCGGCGACCTCCGGCAGCTGGAGGAGAACCGGAAAAAAGAGGCCCGGGCCTTCCAGATCTGCCAGCAGAAGATCGCCGAGCACGGGCTGGAGATGAAGCTCATCGAGGTCGAGTACAGCTTCGACGGCAGTAAGATCCTCTTCTTCTTCACCGCTGACGGCCGGGTGGACTTCCGGGCCCTAGTGAAGGATCTGGCCTCCGTGTTCCGCACCCGCATCGAGCTGCGGCAGATCGGCGTCCGGGACGAGGCGAAAATGCTGGGCGGCCTGGGCGTCTGCGGGCGGGCCTACTGCTGCTCCACCTTCCTCGACGACTTCCACCCCGTGTCCATCAAGATGGCCAAGACCCAGAACCTCTCCCTCAACCCCACCAAGATCTCCGGGGCCTGCGGACGGCTGATGTGCTGCCTGAAATATGAGCAGGACGCCTATCAGGACCTCATCAAGCGCGCTCCCAAACAGGATTCCCTGGTGGAAACTCCCGACGGCGTGGGCACGGTGTGCCAGGTCAATCTCCTTCGGGAGAGCAGCAAGGTCATCCTGGACAGCGACCCGGACAGCCCCAAGATCTATCCAAACAGCGACCTGACGGTGATCCGCAGCGGAAAGGGCCGCCGTCCCGCCGGCTATGAAAAGCCGGAGGAGGACGAAGTCAGGCCCGCTCCTCAGCAGCGCAGGGAGCGCTCCGCCCCTCCCAGAGAGCGGGAGTCCTCCGCCCCCCGCGAGCCGTCTCAGGCGTCGGAACGCCGCCCTGTCCGCAGCGCCGGCCAGAGGCAGCCCCAGGAGGACGTCCCCCCTGTCTCCCCGGAGCAGGAGGAGCCCCGGCGCAGCCGTCCCCACTATCGCAGACATCGCTCTCATGGCCAGGGCGGGCAGAGCGGCAGCGAGGCGTAATGCGGAAAAACAGGCGTTATGATAAGGCGGTTCTATGCCAAGCGTCGGCATAGAGAAAATATCATACGACAGCAGCGATGCCAGAGGAGCTTCAGACCGCAGCGGCCCGGCAACCGCCATGAGACGGGCCGGGCGCAGATCTGCCGCCACAAACCTGAAAAAGCTGGCGGACTGGAGCTGAAAGGGCTTCTTTTCTCCCTTTATTCTTCTCATTTTGGCGCCCTCTTATGGCAAAAGGCCCGTTTGGGCCCGGCTGGGATGGGGCTGTCTGACAAACTTTTGGGGCCAGGTGCTTTACCTGACCCCAAAAGCTTTTATAGAACCAATTTAGTCTCTCTTTCTGGCGTATCTTTGTCTTATTTCCGCTTCCGAATCCGTCTCCACAGCCGCCTTAAAACGCGAACTGGTGCGGTCAGCGCCCTGCCCAGGCGGTAGGAACGGGAGCGCCGGATGGCGGCGTTCTGCTTTTTAGCCGCCTTGAGTTCCTTCTTCGTTTGACTCAGCCGCTTTTTCAGATCGGTCCGGGCCTTTCGTGCCGTTTTTAACTGGGCGTTCAGCTCTTTGATCTGAACGCCCCGGTCAAACTTCTCACCATAGGTGATTTGGAGCTTTCGGTTAATTTCAGACTTTTCGGCGTAGGGTTTCTGAAGCTTGGCGTTCAGCTTGTTAATCTGATCAATAGACCCACCCATGCCCTGGTCGTGAAAGCGGAGAATCTGATAGAGCAGCAGCTCTTCACCGGGGTCAGGGTCTGGGGTATCGGGGCAGGCGCCCTCCTCCAGATCCTGGAACAGCGCCGCCCAGGGAGCGTAGAAATCCTGCTGCTCATAGTCCAGAAAGCTGTTATAGGTCAAATCGCTCTGCTGCTGCCAGTAGTCCCGGTCGGTGAGCAGACGGATGATGGCGTCCGCCGCCGCTTCTGCGTCCAGCTGCGGTACCGTTGTCCAGCCCTGGATGCGGGAGTAATACTCCAGCCAGGGGAGGTCATAGGTGACGGCGGGGAGACCGGAGGCAGCGCTCTCCGTGAGCGTCAGGGGGAATCCCTCATAGGTGGAGGTCATCAGAAATACGGACGCCTGCCGGTAATAGGACGCCACGTCGGTCTGGAAGCCTGCCAACTGGAGATGGCCCGCCATGTCCGGGGCCTCTGCCGCAGCGACAAGGGCCTGGGTGTAATCGTCGTCGCCGCTGCCCACCACGGTGCAGACCGCGTCCGGCACCTGACGGAGGACGTGTCTCATAATGCGGACGATTTCCATTGGCTGTTTTTCCCTGGAGAGACGACCCACCCAGAGAATGTCGTGGCCGACACCGTCCGACCGGGCGGAGGCGGCCGCCCTGATGTGACAGGGATTGTCGATCTGATAGACCCGGGGGGTATAGTGCCGCCAATAGCGCTGATCGCAGTGGGAGAGGACGATCAGGCTGTCCGCCATGGCGAAGGTACGACTGGTCTCCAGTACGGCGTGCGTCTGCAGTCGATAGATCATGCCGAAGCAATTGTGGCTGTGGATGCAGTAGGCGGGATGGGAGGGATGGCTCTTGACGCAGAGCATATCCCAGAAGTTGGTGGAGTCGATCCAGAGGGAGTTGATGACCACGTCGATGGAATGGGTGTTCAAAATCTCTTCCCAGGCTCTGGCCCGAAGGGTGAAGTCCTCCCCTGGAAACCGGACCCGATCAGGGAGATAACACCGCTCCACCAGAGGAGAGAGGGGATAATCCTCCTCATAAGCCGGTTCATCCGTGATGAGAATGACCTTGTATCTGGGCGCGCCGTCCTCTGTCTGCTGCGCAAACAGGTTGCATAGCATGGCCACCACCCGCTGCGCTCCGCCGTTGGCGATGCAGCGATAGTGAAGGGCAACGGTTCGAATCTTTCGGCGGCGGAACCGGAGAAATGGCGCACCGGTGAGAACCTGGGCGACCTCCGCCCTGTGATAATAGTTTTTGTTGGCAAGCTCCCCCAAAAATTCCGTCTGATCCATGTCCCAGACATCCCGGATGATGCGCAGCGCCTCCTGCTGATCCTCCGGATCCAGGTTGCTCCGCCAACGGCCGAAGTGCTCGCCCAACAGGTTGGAGCGGATCCGCTCCCATACAGGGAGCAGCCGCTGCTCCTCCTCCGGCGGGAGGGTAGACAGATATCGACGGATGGCGTTTGCCACCAGGGGACTCTGGCAATGGAGCCGAAAAGACTCCAGGGTCATCACGTTCTGACCGGTCATGCCCCGGCCAAAGCAGTAGTGATACAGCGGCGTCTCCACGCCGGCATAGGAGCGGCACAGATACAGCAGGAAAAACATGGCGTACAGATCGTTGGCCTTGGGAAAGGAGCCGTCCTCCACCAAGGCGAACGCCTCCCGGCACAGGTCCCCCCGGAACAGCTTGCCCCACAGGGTAAAGGAAAACCTTTTCTCCAGGATACAGGCGGAGAGCAGGTCGCCGGAAAGGGGCTCTTTCGTGTAGGGATTGACCGCCCTCTGGTTGGAGCGGATGCGACCCTCAGGCAGATTCGCGCAGTTTTCCACCACCGTTCCAAACTGGAGCAGATCCACCTGACGGCTCTCCATCTCTCTCACCGCCGTCTCGCAGGTCTCCGGCTCTACCCAGTCGTCAGCATCGATAAAGAGCACATAGCTGCCGCCGGAGGCCAGCACGCCGTCTTTCCGGCTCTGGGAGGCGGAGCAACGGGCATCGTGGAAGATACAGCGGACACGGCTGTCCCGGGCGGCGTAGTCCCGGAGAATATCCTGAGAGCCGTCGGTGGAGCAGTCGTCTACACAGATGATCTCCATGTCACCGAGCGTTTGTGACAGGACGCTGTCCAGACACTCGGTCAAATACCGCTCTGAATTGTAAACCGGAATGATGACTGAAACCTTCGGATTGCTGTTCTTACAGTTCGCCTCTTCCTTTTTCTCTCTCTTTCGACTCTCCAATTTCTTCTTCCCCTCACGCCCGCGTTGTTTTAGAACTTAAAAGTACTGACAGTGCTATTTTATCTTGAAATCCCGGTATTGTCAATACAGCACCAAAACCATGCGATATGAGTTGACATAATTGTTCCGATTGTCTGAGAAAACAGGCGTCGGATGGCCTGGAACAGGAAATCTCCAGATATTCGGCGTTTAACCGCTACCTGTCGTATCTCTTATTTCTGCTTCTTTTTTCCCTTCCGAACCCGTCTCCACAGCCGCCTTAAAACGCGAACTGGTGCAGTCAGCGCCCTGCCCAGGCGGTAGGAACGGGAGCGCTGGATGGCGGCGTTCTGCTTTTTAGCCGCCTTGAGTTCCTTCTTCGTTTGACTCAGCCGCTTTTTCAGATCGGTCCGGGCCTTTCGTGCCGTTTTTAACTGGGCGTTCAGCTCTTTGATCTGAACGCCCCGGTCAAACTTCTCACCATAGGTGATTTGGAGCTTTCGGTTAATTTCAGACTTTTCGGCGTAGGTCTGTTGGAGTTTGGCGCTGACTTTCTTCAGAGATTCCTGCTTCTCAACACTCTCTACAATCGTTTGATAAAACAGCATAGAAATCGTGTCAGGGAGAGCAAGATAATAGAGTCTTTGCGTCTTGTCCTGAATCTGCTGATATGACTGACGGGCATTCGATAAAATTCTGCCTAATCTGACGTTCACCGCACTCAGAGTATTTTCATCCAGATTAGCATGAGATATGAAATCCAGTAAATTCAGAAAACAGGCAAAATATCCATAACTATGCCGGAATTCTTTTGGCCGTATGGTCAGCGATCCCTCTCGCACCCGTCGACAATAAAACGGCTGTGCAATATGACTGACCTGAGATGCTGAAAGGACACAGACATTGGTGAAAAGATTATCTTCATGTAATATTCCTTCCGGAAAACTGATGTGACGGTCGATCAAAAATTGTCTGCGTAGTGCAAACATACAGGGCGTTGTAAAAAAAGTTTCCTTTAACAGAGCGTGAGTATAGTAATCGGGTCCATTTAGGACTAAAGAAGAAGTTTTTTGTATGGAATATGCTTTTTCATACCATTCATATTTCTCGTGCAGCTGTTCATCTTCATAGAAACTATTACCATTAAAAAACAACATATCCAGGTTTTTGTTTTTCATCTGTTGATATAGAGTCCGATATGTTTCAGGCTCCACCCAGTCATCGCTGTCAAGAAAATGAATATATTCTCCTGTTGCGACCTCAATACATCTGTTTCTAGCCGCAGAAAGACCCGCATTTTTCTGCTTGAGGACTTTGATGTTGGGGAATTTCAATGCATAGTCCATAAGAATAGAAAAGCTATCATCGGTAGAACCATCATCAATACAAACAATTTCAATTCCAGACATGGTCTGTTGGAGAACACTGTCCAAACATTCCGCAAGATAAGGAGCGACATTGTATACAGGAATAATAACAGAGAATTTCGCATCAGGTACTATACAGTCGTGTATCAATGTGCAACCGTTCTTCTGAGGATCTGATATAAGACTGTCTGCAAATGCAAATGCAGAATTCACACTGCTCAATTTCTGAAGAGCCCTTATTCCACCAGCAGTGTACCATTCATCAGAATGGTTGAGCCAACCAGTCGATTGGAATTCCGAATTGGAAATACACTTATGGAGTAAAACTCTGACCTGATAGCCAAAACGATGAGAAAACAAATCAGATAAAACACACAGTAGAGAACTAACAATCTCCCGCTCCTGATCTGGAGCCACAGAAAGGTAACGAGAATAAAGGTCAGAGAGAAAATCGCAGAAATAAGGGACTCCTTTCTGGTACTGTGCAGAGAGAAGTTGACTCAGACGGACTTCACAATTTGTGAGCAAGGAGGCAAGCTGTGGAGATCGACCATCGTCCTCCTTGGCATCAAGGCAATCAGGGGCAGAGATAGTATTGGCATAGATTAACAACATCATTATTCCGACAGAAAATCGAAAGAAAGCGCTCTGAATATAAGCTACCTGTTTGCTGTATTTGGTCGCCTCCTCAGAAAAAGGGAAATTCTTGTATTTGTATGAAAGCCTGACATGCGCCATTTTGTCCTCCTCCTGTTATTCTCTCTCGGGTCGCATTTAAATGTACAAGTATTTCCTAAATCGGTTATTCCTTTTCTAATTCTAAGCCAGCGGTGAAGTGCGCATAGCACCTGCCCAATGGTCATAAAGGATGGCAACAAAGTACCATATGTTGAAATTGAAAAGGTTACCACATATTCATTATATCGGCAACACCCCCCCAATTCAAGGTGTGACAAAAAGTGTGCCCCGTTCTGCGTGCAATTTTGTCACACTTCGGTCGGCTTCACGACTTGCATCCCGTTTGGGACAGATGTTATACTGGTTATACTGAAGGAAAAACGGGGAGAAATACATCCATGTCCAAATTCAGCGAATATCTGAAAACTCTGATCGACGCCAGCGGCGAGCCGATCTCCTCCATCGCCCGTAGCATCGGCGCAGAACGCACGTCGATTCACAAAGCGCTCAAGGATGAGCGGGTTCTGTCCAGCAAGACTGTCCACGCCCTGGCCGCACACCTGCAGCTCTCCCTGGAGGAGCGGCAGGAATTTTTCCGGCTCTATGATATGCTGCTCCAGGGCGAGGATCACTGGCGCAACCGCACCGCCGTGTGCGAAATGCTGAATCATCTGTCCGCAATTCAGTTTTTGCCCGAAGTCACGGAAACGGAGATGATCGGCGCTTCGGCCAGAGCATTACCACTCGCATATGATTACAAGCTGATCGAGGGAGAGTACTCTGTGCAGAGCGCGCTCTACTCGGTCCTGTCCTGGGAGCTTGAGCAGGCGCCGGATGCGCATTTTCAGATGTTTCTGCCCTTTGGCATGGATTTTGCGTCCATCTTCATGCATTTCTGGCGCAGCGGCGCTCAATTCACCGCGGACCAGCTTTTCTGCTTCCCCTCCGGTGCCAACACCAACTGTACCCAGAGCATCAAAATTTTGCAGCAGATCATCCCACTGTGCCTGCTCGCCAGGGGCTTTTATCATCCGTACTATTTTTATGAGCATCCCGGTGCCCGTTTCCTGAACCCGCTGAATTATTACATCATCACGCCTCACTACCTGATTCTGCTGTCCCAGGATCAGTCCACGGCGCTGATCCAGCGGTCGGAACAGCTGGTCGGCTATTTCTCCAATCACTTTAATAGTCTGCTGGATCACTGCGACCCGTTCATTTCGTTCGCCACGACCCTTCCGGAGATCCTGAAGGTGAACACCACCATGCTTGACCGGAACGGCTCCCTATGCGTGATGTCTCAGCCCTGCTTTGGCCGCTACTCCACTCCGGAGAAGATTGCCAAATACCTCCGTGGCACTGAGGTGCTGCCCGAAGGGATGTACCCCACCATCGTGAGTTACTTTACACAAGTGCAGGCCATCGAAAAAGATTTCTGTTCTATCTTCTCTGAAAAAGGACTGCAGCGTTTCATCGAGACTGGGCAAATTACGGAAATACCGCCCACCTTTGTCGCCCCTATCGATCCGCCGGATCGCCTTCTGTTTCTCTCCCAGCTACGGGAGGATATCGCCGCCGATCGGGTGATCGGACGGATTGCGCGCCAGTCCGCACTGCGTATTCCGGACTATCTGACCCTGTACATCGATACGAACGGCAATGCCTGGATGGACACTACGGCGGACTTTATCCATGGCGCGTATTGCTGCAACATCCACATCACCGAGCGGTCGATCTGCCGCGCCTTTCTGGACTTCTTCCAGTCCCTGCCCGGCAGTCAGCTGGTCTACTCTAAGGAGGAAACTCTCCGCAGCCTGGACGAGGGCATTCAGGGACTGCAAAAAACAGAGTAGAACGGCCGCCATGCTACGTCTCCCGCCCGACTGGGAAAAGAGAGCACCTGCCGACGCTGATATGATATGATATGCTCCCTCTACGAGAGGCAGTGAAACAACAAAAGCACTGTTAGCCGTGGAGGGAGCATGGGGATACCTCATAAGCAGGCGCTAAGCGCAGTGGAAAAGAGCAGGATCGTTCGAATGTATCCTGTCGACGAGGCCTGCATGAGCGAAACGGCAGGGCGGAACAGAATAGAATAAAAGGCAATCCGTGAGTGAGTATGCAAACATGGGATAGATGATACAAACAGCTTTTTTCCGCATAAAAGCCATTTATACGAACCAGAAGTTAAGCGTCAGTCAGTGGAGTCTGGCACAGATAATCTGACAGGATTCTACAAAACAAACAGGAATACGCTACACTGGCTGCGGAAAGCAAAAAGCTCTACTGTGGCTAGAAAGCGGCCAAAAAAAGATTTGCCTGCTCACAGCGAAAAGCAATGTGGAGCGATTCTTGGACATCAAGATCGAGCAGTCCGATAGGAATGAGCAGCAGAAAGAAAGCCAGTGATGACCAGCACGACCTATTCCGAGGGCTACGGTATTCTGAACCATAGACCCTGGATTTTTTGCGTTCAGCAGTTAGCGGGTGAAAAAACTGAACGCAAACTGGGCGACGCCGAAGGCGGCTTAAACCCCCGACTCAAACAGGTCGGGATTCGCAGGGGCTTGGGGGCAGCAGGCCACCAACAAGCAGCGGAGGTATATACTGAAGCATTACTTGCTACAATATGACCTGGAACGAGGGTGGTAAAACGATACCGTTCACCGTCTCATACTTTTCTTAGCATCCAGATGCGTCGGTAATTTTATAGAGCTTTCAACGTTATTACTGCTGGTATAAGTCTGCAATAATATCCACGCACTTCTCAATGCCGAACCTACCGCTATCCAGGGCGATGTCATAGCGGGTGGCGTCGCCCCATTCCGTATCAGTGTAAACTGATAGTAGATTTTCTCCACTTGTCCTTATCCAGCAGGCTCTTTTCTGGCTTTACATCGCTCTCTCCGTAGAACTTGACGATACGCTCCGCCCGCTTTTCTAGTGATACATGCAGCAATCTCCAACGAGCATATAATCAATCCCGTTCTCACGAATGCCTTTCTTCCTTTCAGCCATCGTATTCACCCTCAACCTTTCTCTGCGACCGCAGACATGCCTCAAAAATATTTTGCAGCTTCTTGTGGGACAGGCTGTAGATCAGCTCTGCCTGCTGATAGCGGATGTACTCCCGTCGCAGCTTGCGCAGTTGGTCGGGAACCTCTTTCATGCTTTTAATGGGTTTGTAGTTGTCGCTCATGGTAGTATCCTCCTGATTTTGATTTGACTGTCTGACGAGAGCTGACCGCCTGGACGAAAAAAGAGCACCCCTCGGATCATCTCCAAGAAGTGCTCCCAGGTCTCGCCTGACCCTTATGCAGTTTCGTCTGAAATACACAACGCTTCGTAGCGATGCGTCATTCTTCAAAATTTTGCTGTCAAATTGCTGTCAATACGGGGATGACACCAGAGTTATGGCGCATCATATTGTGTATTCTTACTATAACAAACACAACATATTGTGGTTTTACTGGTCGACGGGCTTTATCGTCGGGACTGCTTCAAAATCCCTTTTTCAACCTGTCACACCTTGATATAAGTTCATATTTGGGGGAGTTTCTGACCTGCTCAATACATATGTTCTCATATCTTTTTACAGGCTGTTGCGCTTTGGTGGTAAGATGGTGGTAAGTTGAGTGGTAAGTCCCTTTTTCACAATTTCAGAGACATCTTATTGTGTAATTTGGTATCCCTTATTCTTCGCCCAGATGACCCTCGACTTTCAGAAACTCATCAAGACGACCAAACTCTTGCTGCCTGAACTCCTTCGTCACATCGGTGTAAATGTTCATAGTCGTAGAAATATCTGCATGGCCCAGAATATCCTGCACGACTTTCATGTTTACACCAGCCTCACACAGTCTTGTCGCACAGGTGTGGCGAAGTGAATGACAGCTAAACTTGGGCAGCAGCACTACGTCCTTCTTTCTGATTCTGCCTGCGGCAAGCCGATCCAGAACCTCTTGGTTGCAGTCCCGAATAATCCTGCGAATCGCTTTATTAAGGCTTCCCTGATGCTGCGCATTCCCAAAACGATTGACGAACACGAAATCCGTATACCCATCAATCCTAACGTTGCAGGAAATACTATGCAGCATTTGATAGTTCCGTTCCTCAATGAACGCTTCTTTTACTGCCTTGGTCATTGGAACCTTTCGGCAGCCGGCTGCTGTTTTGGGAGTGTTGATAGCGAAGTAACATCCCCCAACCCTGTGATTATAATAAACCAGGGTGTGGTTGATGTCAATCAATCCATTCTCCAGATCAACGTCCTCCCATCTAAGGCCGGTAGCCTCACCAACACGAAGCCCGCCTTCGATCATTACTGTGATGATAGGAAGCCAATGCCGGTACTGCTCGCTGTTTCGCAGATACGACATCAACAGTTGTTGCTCATCCATCGTCAGTGCCTTGCGGTGTTCCCCCTCAAATACATGGGACTGCTTCAACTCCTTCAGGGCATTATCTGAGATGTTCGTCCTTAAGTAGTTGTCCTCCACAGCCAGATCAAGTACCTGATGTCGAAAATTAGTACGCTGAAGGGAAAAAATGCGAACGACTTTACGCCGCAGTTTACGGCATAAAGCAGCACCTATTCAAACGCCTCCGCTCAGAAGACGATATAGGTGTTCAGGTCTCTGTCCTCGTCCATGCAATGGATAAAGCCAAAGTCAATGTAGTCCATCCGCAGTTTTTCCAACTGCCACCGCACAGATTCTTTTATTTTCTTCAGGTTGGTCGTCCAGCCGTATTCCCCAGAAGTATAATCTGCACCGAAGTGAACCTGCAAATAGACCTGACCCCGTTTTCCTTCCATGGCTTTGCCGTAAGCATCAAAAATCGTCGCATGACCGCCTGCCATATCAAAATAGTTGATGCCGCTTTCCATAGCGGAACGGACGGTTTCAATGATTTCTTCCTCCGGACGTTCCCCGATCACAGAAGAACCCATTCCGATCACGCTGATTTTTTCGCCCCCGTGGGGCAAGGTACGATACTCCATATTTGCCTCCTACAATGACGGGCAATAATGTCCGCACATTATGGTCTCTTACAGGAACGCTCCGTTACACACCTGTAAAACCTGGCCCTTTACATGACGCCCCATCTTGCTGGCGAGATACAGGCAGGCATACGCCTGATCGATAGGGTCGCACTCCGGGCCGGGGAAGTATACAAAGTGACCGCTGTGTTCCAGCATTTTTGCACCACCCGGCTGCTCCCCGGCTTTGTTGGCAAGGTGCGCAGGCGTGACTGTTGCGCCAGGTGCTACCGCATTGCAGCGGATATTTGTGTCAATCAGCCGCATAGCCACGTTTTTTGTCAGGGTGTTGATCGCGCCCTTCGTAGAGGTGTAGCTTGCGCCGCAGAATGGGCGGGTGCCGTTCACAGAGGAGATGTTGATGATCACACCGTCGTTCTTTGGCAGGAAATACTTTAGAGCCTCCCGAATATAGCGCATCGGCCCACCCAGGTTGATGTTCATCACATACTGCATGTAATAGAGGATAGCAGACAGCGTCACCAATAGGTCTACTTTTGGCCTTTTCGACGCCAAAGGAAGCTCTTGTTATATTAGATTATTGCTGTAAGCCTCTATAGTCCAATTATATCAATTATCCGTTTTTCTGTAGTGATACTGTTGGTACTACTTCAATGGTACCAGCAGTATTACTTTTCAGACATATGGCTTTCTCGCCGGGCTTGTATTCTCCTTCACGGGTGCCTTTTCATGTTCCATTTTAACAGACCTTTGCGGTCTTGTAGTGGCCCTGGCAGGGCTATCATTAGACACAATAGGGCAACTTTTGATATTTTTCACCGGAAAAGCAGAAGAAGCCGCCTCCAAAGAGACGGCTTCTTGCTGTTCCATATGGCCTTATCGGTAAATCATCTCTGCCTTGATGATTTCCTCCGCCCGGTTGCGGATACTGTTCATAGCACCGACCCAGCCCATCTGGTCACGGCGCTTCAAGTCCTCGGTCACACCCTCGGCCTCTTTCATCTGTTCGATGATAAGCTCCAGCCTTGCCTATGCCTGTTCGTTCAGGTCAGCCAGGTACGTCCATATCTCACCGGAGATCACCATGTCGGTATAGAGGAGTGGCCGATTCTCCTTCAGGTATTCCCGGTGCAGCCGCCCCCATTTTCCAATGGGACGGCGCTCCTCTGGCAGCTTCAGATCGGGGATGTAGTAGTCCCCAACAAGTACATAGTCAATTCCATTCTCGCAGATGCGTTTCTCCCATTCAGCCATCATTTTCACCATCAACCTTTCTCTGCTCCCGCAGATACGCTTCAAAAACACTCCGCCGTATCAGCACCTTCTTGCCGATTTTGTAGACTGCCCCACATTCATGCGCCATACGGGTGACGGGCTTTAGCCCCAGCCGATAGTAACTGCAGGCCATATTGTAGGTCACAAATTCGTGCTGCATAAACTCCATGTCCTCATCGTCAATCTGGTCGGAAAACATCCACACGTTGCCGCTCACTCGTCATCACCGTCCTTGTCATCCCTGGTTGCCGGTTCGTGAAACCGTTCCAGATAGGTGTCAAAAATCTCTCTGTTGATGAGGACAGTGCTGTCAAAGCGGTAAATGGCTCCGGCTTCGCTTGCCAGCTCCAGCAGCTTCTTATAGGACAGGCTGTAGATCAGCTCCGCCTGCTGATAGCGGATGTACTCCCGCCGCAGCTTTCGAAGCTGGTCGGGAATCTCCTTCATGCTTTTGATGGGTTTGTAGTTGTCACTCATGGTGGTATCCTCCTGATTTTGATTTGACTGTCTGACAGAAGCTGACTGCCTGAACGAAAAAAGAGCACTCCTCAGATAACTCCAAGAAGTGCTCACAGGTCTTGCCTGACCCTTATGCAGTTTCGTCTGAAATACACAACGCTTCACAGCGATGCGTCATTCTTCAAAAATTTGCTGTCAAATTGCTGTCAATGCGGGGATGGCACCAGAGTTGTAACACAATATATAGTAATCTCTGTTGAAATAGCATACAATATATTGTGTTTTCACTATTCCAATGGCTTCATCGTGGGGAACAGCAGCACGTCCCGTATCCCCGCGCTGTCTGTCAGCAGCATGACCAGGCGGTCGATGCCGTAGCCGATGCCGCCGGTGGGGGGCATACCCAGCTCCAGGGCGTTCAGGAAATCCTCGTCCGTATGCTCCGCCTCCTCGTCCCCTGCCGCCGCGTTGGCGTCCTGCTGGGCGAAGCGGGCCCGCTGGTCGATGGGGTCGTTCAGCTCGGAGTAGGCGTTGCACATCTCCCAGGTGTTGATGAACAGCTCGAACCGCTCCACCTTCTCCGGGTCGTCCGGCTTCTTTTTCGTCAGAGGGGAAATGGCCAGAGGGTGATCCATGATAAAGGTGGGCTGCACCAGCTCCTTCTCGCAGTACTCCTCAAAGAACAGGTTGATGATGTCCCCCTTGGTGTGCCGCGGCTCGTAGGCGATCTCATGGGCGTCGGCGATGGCCTTGGCCTCCTCGTCGGTGCTGACCTGGTCAAAGTCCACCCCGGCGTACTTCCGGACCGCCTCGTTCATGGTCATCCGGGCAAAGGGCTTGCCCAGGTCGATCTCGGTACCGGCATAGGTGATGGTGGTAGAGCCGCAGACCCGCTCCGCCAGATAGCGGAACATACTCTCAGTCAGCTCCATCATGCCGTTGTAGTCGGTATACGCCTGATACAGCTCCATCAGAGTGAACTCTGGGTTGTGCCGGGTGTCCATGCCCTCGTTGCGGTAGACCCGCCCGATCTCATATACCCGCTCCAGGCCGCCCACGATGAGCCGCTTCAGGTAGAGTTCCAGGGAGATGCGCAGCTTCACGTCCACGTCCAGCGCGTTGTAGTGGGTCACAAAGGGCCGTGCGGCGGCTCCTCCTGCATTGCTCACCAGGGTAGGGGTCTCCACCTCCATGAAGTCCCGCTCCGCCAGGAAGTTGCGGATCTCCCGGATGATCTGGGAGCGCTTGACGAAGGTGTCCTTCACCTCCGGATTCATGATGAGATCCACATAACGCTGACGGTAACGCAGCTCCTTGTCCGTAAGGCCATGGAACTTCTCCGGCAGGGGCGTCAGACTCTTGGACAGGAGGGTGACCTCGTGGGCGCGGACAGAGATCTGCCCCATCTCGGTCTTAAACACCTGACCGCGGACGCCCACAATGTCGCCGATGTCGTACTTTTTGAACCAGGCGTAGGACTCCTCCCCCACCAGGTCCCGGCGGACATAGAGCTGCACCCGTCCGGACTTATCCTGGAGGTCGCAGAAGGATACCTTGCCCATTCCCCGCTTGCTCATCAGACGCCCGGCGACAGAGACGATCTTCCCCTCCATCTCGTCATAGCGGTCTGTGATGTCGGCAGCGTGGGTGTCGACATCATACCGGGTCTCCCGAAAGGGGTCCCGGCCCGCCTCCTGGAGGGCGGTGAGCTTATCCCGGCGGATCTGGAGCAGCTCACTGGCGCTCTTGCCCGCGTCGGGGTTGTATTTCTTTCCCATTTCTTCCGTTTCCCTCAAATCATCAGTGAATGACGGCGATATTCAGCACCTTGTACCGCAGCTCGCCCATGGGGGCCTCCACAGTGACCTCGTCGCCTACCTCCTTGCCCATCAGGGCCTTGCCGAAGGGGGACTCCTCGGAGATACAGCCACTCATGGGGTCGGCCTCCTGAGAGCCAACGATGTGGTATTCCTCCTCTTCCTCCATGTCCAGGTCGCGTACGGTGACGGTGCAGCCCAGGCCGATGACGGTGTCGTCAGAGGCGGTCTCCTCGATGAGCACATAGTTGTCCAGGATGGCCTGTACCTCGGCCTCCCGGGAGTACAGCTTGCCCTGCTCGTTTTTCGCCTCGTCGTACTCACTGTTCTCCGACAGGTCGCCGAAGGAGCGGGCCTCCTTGATCTGGTCGGCCACCTCCTTCTCCCGCACCGTCTTCATCCATACCATCTCGTCCTGCAGCTCTTTCAGCCGGGCAGGAGTCAGCTTGACCGGGTTTGCCATTGTCCAATCACCTTTCCTTGTGAAATCAATCAAATGTCCCATTCCCGGAGCGGAAGGTCGGTCTGTCCGCCCTCCACACCTGAAATGGCACAGGCATAGTAATTCATTGTCTGAATAGTATATTCGTTTTTCCCTGACCTGTCAAGGAAAAAAGTGGCCGCCGGACAGACGGAGTGCCGGACAGAACCACCCCGGTTCTGTCCGGCACCGCTGTCCAAAATCCCGTCTGCCCAAAGCGATCAGAACATCCGGGTGCTCTTCAGCTCTCCGGTGAGCTTGAAGCCCACCCACTCGCAGAGGTTGACCGAATGGTCCCCCACCCGCTCCAGGTACTTGATGATCATCAGATAGTCGATCACCTCGTCGATGTCGGCGGGGTGGTCGATGAGGTACTGGCCCAGCTCGCTGCGGAGCCGGACAAACCAGTCGTCCACCACGTCGTCCCGGCGCATGGTGGCCTCCGCCAGGGAGCGGTCGTCGGTGACATAGCTGGTGACGGCGGAATCCACCATCCCGCAGGCCACGGAGGCCATGGTCACCACATCATCCCGCATCTGGGGGATGCTGCACTCCTCATGGCGGAGAGCCAGTTCAGCGACGTCCACCGCCTCGTCCCCGATACGCTCGATATCCACGATCATATTCATGGTGGCGCTGACCTGCCGCAGATCGCTGGCCACCGGCTGCTGCATCAGCAGCAGCTTCAGGCAGCGCTGCTCGATGTCCCGCTCCATGGCATTGATCTCATTGTCCCCCTGGATGACCGCCCGGGCCAGGCCCTTGTCATAGGTCTTTAGCGCGGTCACAGCGTGCTCTACCGCCTCCACTGCCCGGACAGACATCTGAACCAGATGAGAGGACAGGTTTTTCAGTTCCAGATCGTACTGCTTTCTCGTGCTCATAGCAACGTTTTCCTCCTTTTTCCCGCCGGCGCTTATCCGAACCGGCCGCTGATGTAGTCTTCCGTCCGTTTGTCCCGGGGCATGGAGAAGATCTGAGAGGTGTCTCCCATCTCGATCAGATCGCCCAGGAGGAAGAACGCCGTCTTGTCCGAGATACGGGCGGCCTGCTGCATATTGTGGGTGACGATGACCACGGTATAATTTTTCTTCAGCTCGCTCATCAGCTCCTCGATCTTCATGGTGGAGCCGGGGTCCAGCGCGGAGGTGGGCTCGTCCATGAGCAGCACCTCCGGCTTCACTGCCAGGGCACGGGCAATGCACAGCCGCTGCTGCTGGCCGCCGGAGAGGCCCAGGGCGCTCTTTTTCAGGCGGTCCTTCACCTCGTCCCACAGGGCTGCGCCCCGGAGGGACTCCTCCACCAGCTCGTCCAGCTTGGCCCGGTTCTTGATGCCGTGGATCCTCGGGCCGTAGGTGATGTTGTCATAGATGGACATGGGGAAGGGGTTGGCCTTCTGGAACACCATGCCCACCTGGCGGCGCAGCTCGTTCACGTCCTGCTCCTTGGAGAAGATGTCCTTTCCGTGGAGCCTGATCTCTCCGGTGATCTTCACGCCCTCCACCAGGTCGTTCATCCGGTTCAGGGTCTTCAAAAAGGTGGATTTTCCGCAGCCGGAGGGGCCGATGAGGGCGGTAATCTCCCGCTCCCCGATATCCATGTCGATGCCCTTGAGCGCCTGGAAGGAGCCATAGTACAGCTCCAGATTCCGGGAGGTCATAACCGGCTCGGTCGCCACGATCTCTTCTGTTTTCATAAACGCCTCTTACCCTCTCTTTAGTTTTTTCTTGACGTATTTGGTCAGGAAGTTGATAATCAGGACGATCACCATCAGAATGGCGGCGATGGCAAAGGCCAGGTCTACCTCGCCATACTCCTGTAGTAGACATACAGCATAACGCTCAGGGACCCGCTGCTGGTGCCCAGGGCCTGGATGTAGTTGGTCACTAGCTTGTAGCCTGTGCCTGCGGTGTACAGCAGGGCTGCGCTCTCTCCCACGATCTTGCCCACGGAGAGGATGGCGCCGCCCACCACACCGTCCAGGGTGCAGGGGAGGACGATGGTCCAGATGGTATGCCACTTGGTGGCGCCCAGGCCGACGGCCCCCTCCCGGTAGGACTGGGGCACGGTTTTCAGCGCCTCCTGGGTGGTGCGCAGGATGTTGGGGAGGATCATAATGGCCAGGGTCAGGGAGCCGGCCAGGATGCCGGAGCCCATGGACATTCCCTGTACAAAGACCATCATGCCCACCAGGCCGTAGATAATGGAGGGGATTCCCGCCAGGCTCTCGGTGGCGAACTCGATGACCGAGACCACTCTCCGGTTCTTGGCGTACTCCGTCAGGTAGATAGCGCCCCCGATGCCGATGGGCAGGGCGACCACCAGGGTGGTCAGGATCAGGTAGACGGTAAAGATGATGTTGGGGAGGATGCCGATGGTGCCGTTGATGGCGCTGCGCTGGGTGGTCAGCAGCTCCACCGTGATGTACGGCACGCCCCGGATCAGGATATAGCCGATCAGGCCGATCAGCAGGGCCACGGTGAGCACCACGCAGACCCAGATAATAATTTTAACGGCGTTGTTCCACGCCCTACGGGAAGCACTCATTTCTTATCACCGTCCCCCTTCTTCAGCAGACGGCCCATGACCGTGTTGATAATCATGATGAAGAGGAACAGGATCAGGCCGATGGAGTACAGGGCCTGACGCTGGAGGCCGGAGGAGTAGCTCATCTCCTTGGCGATGGCAGTGGTCAGGAAGGTGACGCTGCTGAACAGGCTGGGCATATTGGCAACGTTGCCTGCCACCATCATCACGGCCATGGCCTCGCCCACAGCACGGCCGATGCCCAGGACGATGCCGGCGGCCACGCCGCTCCGCGCAGCGGGGAGAGACACCTTGAAATACGTCTCCATCTCGGTGGCCCCCAGAGCCAGGCTGCCCTCCTCATACTCGGGAGGCACAGCGGAGAGGGCGGTCTCGCTGACGCTGATGATGGAGGGGAGGATCATGACCGCCAGCACCAGGATGGCCGCCAGCAGACAGGTGCCGTTTTTCAGCTCGAACAGGTTCATAATCAGGGGCACCAGGATGATGGCGCCCACCAGGCCGTAGACCACGGAGGGGATACCGCTGAGCAGCTCCACCGCCGTCCGGACGACCCCCGCCGTCTTTTTACCGGCGATCTTGGACAGGAAGATGGCGGTCATCAGCCCCACCGGCACGCCGATGAGACAGGCCCCGAAGGTGCCGTAGACCGATGCCAGGATGAAGGGCAGAATGCCGTACTTGGGGTCTGCCGCCGTGCTGGCCCACTCGGTTCCGAACAGGAACTCAATGGGGCCGATCTCGATGATGGCGGGCAGGCCGCTGACCACCATGTAGGCAGTGATGAGTACCACCATGGCGATGGAGACCATGCCGCAGACAAAGAACAGCCCGTTCATGAATTTTTCGATCGTATCTCTGACTTTCACAATGTTTCGACCCTCTCTTTGTCAGTTGTCGATTGATAATTATGCCGGGACGGGAGCATCTCCCGCCCCGGCACTTGGGGTTCTGTTACGTACGGTCAGGCCAATCAGGGCTGGATGGCGCCGGCCTGGGCGATGTAGTCTGCCACCTCCGGACTCAGGCAGAAGTCCAGGAAGGCCTGGGCCGCGTCGCTGAGGGTAGCGGAGTCGCTGACCACCATGTTGAAGTTACGCTGGATGGCGTAAGAGCCGTCCTTCACAGTCTCCTCGGTGGCTTCCACGCCGTCCACGGAGATCACCTTCACGCTGTCGTCCTCAGCGGCCTCGGAGAGGGAAGCATAGCCGATGGCGTACTGGTTCTGGGCAACTGCGGTGATGACGGAACCGGTGGAGGTCAGCTCCTGGTCGTAGACACACTCGTCCTCTACGCCGACCACGCTCTCGAAGCCGTCACGGGTGCCGGAGCCGGCCTCACGACCGATGACAGCGACTTCCATGTCCTCGCCGCCAACCTCGCTCCAGTTGGTGATGGTGCCGTTGAACAGACCGGCGATCTGCTCCAGGGTCAGATCCTCCACGCCGTTGGAGGGGTTGATGATGACGGCGATGCCGTCGATAGCGACCACATAGGCGGTCAGACCGGTCTCTTCGTCCTTCAGGTTCCGGCTGGCCAGACCGATGTCTGCGCTGCCCTCGGTGGCGGCGGTGATGCCGGCGCCGGAGCCGGTGGCGTCATAGGTGACGGTCACGTCGGGATACTGCTCTTCAAAGGCCTCGATGAGGATGGACATGACCTTCTCCATGGAGGTGGAGCCGTTGGTGGAGACGGTGCCACTCAGATCGACGTTGGTCTCGGTGGTGTCAGTCTCTTCCTCGACGACGTCGGCCTCTTCCTCTGCGGCGTCAGCCTCCTCGGCGGTGTCGGCCTCTTCCTCGACGGCGTCGGCCTCTTCTTCAGTGGTATCGGTTTCTTCGGTGCTGCTCTCGGTGGAGCTTTCGGTCGTATCGGCAGTGGAATCCGTGGAGCTGCCGCAGGCTGCCAGCGACAGAACCATCATCAGAGCCAACACAAGTGCGCTGATTCTTTTCATACAAAGTGCTTCCTTTCACAATCGATGTTTGTGCGGCCGTTCTTCTTTTTCGGCCACATCCGAAGGGATTTTCCGCCAGACGACGCCTTATACCGGCTCGTCTGACAGTCCCTATTGTAAGACCCGACTGTGTAAGATACTATCATCAGGGATTCAAATGTGTGTATCGGAAATGAAAAATTTATGTAAGGCGGCGTCGCAGATGACAGCCTCATGCGCAAAACACAGCGACGGCCCCGCCCAGAGGACAAAGTTCTCCGGCAGGGCCGTCGCTCCTGTTATAAGCGCCTCCGCAGGTGAAGGTAAAAAATCACTCGTAAGATACCGTCTCCGACAGCGGGAGCTTCTCTGTGTGCAGCGGCGCAGGCGATACGCCATCCGCAGGATATCCCATCATTAAAAAAGCAACCGGTATATATTCCTCCGGGAGCGCAAAGACCGCTCTGGTCTTTTCCGGGTCAAAGCTCATGACCCAGACGGAGCCCACCCCGATATCCGCGGCGGCAAGCATCATATAGGTCGTGACGATGGCGGCGTCCACCTCTCCGCTCTCTTTTCCGTCGTACCGTCTTTTCCAGCATTTCGTCCTGTCATAGCAGACCAGCAGCGCCGTCGGCGCATGGCTCTGGGATGCCGAACAGAGCTTTAGCTTTGCCGCGCTCTCGTCCGTATTGATGACCAGAACGCGCTGGGGCTGCAGATTTGCCGCCGTCGGGGCAATCTGCCCGGCGCGCAGAATGATGTCCAGGTCAGACTGCCTTATATGCTCCGGCTTGAACTTCCGGACTGAATACCGCTCCTCTGCCAGCGTTAAATATTCCATAATGTACCTCCTGTGCATAAAAATCATAATTGGATCGTGCTTTGATTTTAAAGGCCCCGCCGTGTAATGTCAAACAGGAAATTTGCCTGCCACACAGGGAAATCCCTGTGCCTGTAGTGACTTGCCGGGCTCCTTCTGCTATAATGACAGCAGTCGGGCTTTCCTTTATGGGGCAAAATTGAGGCGCATCGCAATGAATTTCAACAATCTGTCATGGTTCGTCTCCGTCGTGGAGGCCGGGAGCATAACTGCAGCGGCCAGAAAAAGCTACACCTCGCAGCAGGCAGTGAGCGAGCAGGTCAAACGGCTGGAGGCCCATTTTCAGCTGCCCCTTTTCAACCGGACTGCGCCGCTTACGCTCACACCTGCGGGCGAGCTGGTGTATCAGACCGCAAAAGAGGTCCTGGCAGATATGAACCGCCTGGAGCAGCAGATCTCTCAGCTGCGGGAGCCGTCTATTGAAAAGCTGGTCATCTCCACCGGTATGGCGGGGATCCCGCCGTTTCTCCCCAGGCTGATTGCTGCGTTCCGAAAGGCCCGGCCTGCCTGCACGGTATCTGTCATCCAGCCGTCGTCGAACGACAATGAGCTGACATCCATCCCTGCACAGGCGGATCTCCTGATCGGCAATCTGCCGTTCGACAGCTCCCTGACGGCAATGGAGCTGATGAAGGACGAGGTCTGTATCGTGGCCGCCAAATCTCTCCTTGCAGAGACCTATGGCGATTCGTGGGTGCGTACGGATGACGCGCTGCGGCAGGGGCGCGGATACGACGCGCTGGATGCGCTGCCGTTTGTGATCCAGCAGGGACAGGAATGGTTGCGGGAAGTATTGTATTATGTTAATTTCCCCTTTTTATTCCCGCCTTGCGCCGAAGCCGTCTCCGGGTTATAATGGACCCAGATCACAGGAAGGGAGTACATCTTCATGAGCAGCCTTTTGGTCAGAAACCTGAGCGCCCTGGTCTCCTGTGACGGGGAGGGGCACATCTACCACAACGTTGACCTCTATGTAGAGGACGGGGTCATCCGCTCCATCGGCCCGGGGCCGGACGCCGCCGACCGGGTGATCGACGGCACAGGGATGTTCTGCTATCCCGGTCTGGTCAACGCCCACCATCATCTTTATCAGGCTTTCTCCCGCAATCTGCCCCAGGTGCAGAACCTGGAGCTGTTCGACTGGCTCACCGCCCTGTACGAGATCTGGAAGGGGCTGGACGAGGAAACTGTCTTTCTCTCCGCCCAGGTCGCTATGGGGGAGCTAATGAAAAACGGCTGTACCACCGTCTTTGACCACCACTATGTCTTCCCCGCCGGGGCGGGAGACCTGCTGGGGGCGCAGCGGGAGGCGGGGCGACGGCTGGGTATCCGGCTCCACCTCTCCCGGGGCAGCATGGATCGTTCCCGCAAGGACGGAGGGCTGCCCCCGGATTCTGTGGTGCAGTCGGTGGACGAGATACTGCGGGACAGCGACACCCTCATCACCCGCTACCACGACCCCGCCTTCGGCTCCATGTGCCGGGTGGCCCTGGCCCCCTGCTCCCCCTTCTCTGTCTCTGAGGTCCTTCTCCGGGAGAGTGCAGCCCTGGCCCGCTCCCGGGGCGTCCGGCTGCACACCCATCTGTGCGAGACGCTGGACGAGGAGCGGTTTATGCTGGAGACCACCGGACTGCGCCCGCTGGCCTATATGGAGTCCCTGGGCTGGCTGGGGCCGGATGTGTGGTATGCCCACGGCATTCATTTAAATGACGATGAGCTGCGTCTGCTGGCGCAGACGGGCACGGGGGTCTGCCACTGCCCTGTCTCCAATATGAAGCTGTCCTCCGGAGTGGCCCGGGTGCCGGAGATGCTGTCCCTGGGCGTGCCTGTGGGTCTGGGGGTAGACGGCAGCGCCAGCAATGACGGCTCCAACCTGCTGGAAGAGCTTCGGGTGTGCTACCTGCTTCACCGGCTGACCTCCAGCGACAAAGCCCCCTCGGGGTATGATGTCCTTAAAATGGCCACCATGGGCGGTGCGCGTCTCCTGGGCCGCGAGGATGAGATCGGCAGCCTGGAGCCGGGGAAGTGCGCCGACTTCTTCCTGGTGGACAGCCGCCGCCTGGAGCTGGTGGGCGCGGATCGGGACCCGGGCGCCATGCTGGCCACCGTGGGCCTGAAGGGGCCGGTGGACTACACGGTTGTCAACGGCAAAATCACCGTTGCGATGGGTCGGCTCGTGGGGGTGGACGAGGAGCGTCTGGCCCACGACGCCCGCCGGGCGGTAGAGCAATATCTGGCAGAGGTCTGAAACACATCAAAAAGGGCGGCAGAGAATGATTTTTCACTCCCTGCCGCCCACATTATATATTTTCGTGTCAACGCCTATCCGCCCGCCTGGCCGGAGGGCTCCGTCCCGGCGGCGGACAGTTCCCCGTTTTCATCCAGCCAGAACTCCGCCGTCATGTCGTCCTTGACGATGCGGTAGTGGCCCGCCTCCAGCGTGCCGTAGGCGGTCAGGTCGCAGGTCGCAGTGGCCTGCTCCATATCCGGGAGGATGTAGGCCAAGTCGTTGAATTCCAGCGTCTCCTGGGGCGGCAGGACATACCATCCTCCGTCCCGCTCCATCTCCAGAGAGAAGGATTCTCCGTACTCCATCTCATAGCCGCTCTGGTTGTCGATAAGGACGGTGACGACTCCGTCGGCGATGCCCTGGACGGTCATGGTCATCTCCAGGGGCATCGTGGAGATGCCGCTCTCGTCCGCTGTGGATGTGGTCAGAAACAGGTCGTTCACCGGGGCCAGATACCCGGCGTTGGGAAAGCTGAGGGCAGAGAGGCTGTCGTCCTCATCCTCCCCCTCCAACGCATCCCAGCAGGCGGCGAAGTCCGTCTCCCCCGCCCAGACGCTGCCGTCCCGGTCCAGCCACAGACCATCCCAGTAGGCCAGCGTCAGGTCGTATCCGTCCCCGTCGCAAATCCACAGGCCATAGCAGGGGGTCTGCCACTGAGAGAGATCGGCGTCCTCCACCGACGTGACGGCGACGTTGAGCGTTTCCAGCAGCTCGTTCTCCATGGCCGTGGTATAGCACGTCCGGGAGATGACCGTCTCCCCGTCGTAGTAGTAGAGGATCAACGCGCTGCTCGCCGTGTCGGCGTCGTCCAGCAAATAGACGCCGTTGTTCTCCGCCGTGTCCCCATCCTCCGCCGTATCGGTTTCCTCCACTGTGGCGGAGACAGCTCTGCCGTTGTCCGTCTCCTCCAGGCTGTCCGTTGCAGACTCGCTCCCGCAGGCGGCCAGAGCCAGGGCCATGACCAGCGCCAGCAGGAGGACAAGGGTCTTTTTCATCGTGAACACTCCTTTCCGGGTGGGTTTTTCGCTTCTACTGTTCATACGCACGACGGGAGCGATTTGCTGCACAGACGCCGGGATTTTTTGTTTCTCAGCTGCCGGTCCGCTTGTTCGCCGCCCACTAAAATTCCCATTTCAGGGATTGACGGAACCTGAAAAATGTGATAAGGTAACAACGTTGCAAATGCTAACGTGGCTCAATGGCAGAGCATCTCACTCGTAATGAGAAGGTTGTGGGTTCGATTCCCACCGTTAGCTTTCAACTTTACCGCTCGAATTGATAGTGATTCGGGCGGTTTGTTTTTGTTTCTGGCGCCTTCACGTCTGTTTGCAGGAAACGGTAAAAATTCAAGAACCGCCTCAACAATCAAAAGGTGCAACAGAGGGGGTAACATTGTAGGAAACCATGGGCGGGAGGATTGGCCTGTTCTCTTTATTTTACCGCTGTTATGAGGGCCTGTTGGAAAACAGCGCTGCGCCTTTGTCCATAAATGCACGCCTGAAAAGCCCTCTGGCGCGGCATACATTCGGATAACAGGGGAAAATTTTTCTTACATTCGCCAAAGCAAAGTGGTATAATCTCAGCCGTACCGGGCAGTCAATGCGTGTAGCATACAGGATATGTTCGCAAGGCGTATGACCCTTTTCTATCTGAGAGAGGGGGAATACGCCTTTTTCTGCGGTCTGCGCCGTTGACGCCACACCATCGTGAAATCAGGAGGGTATTATGCCGAAAACAAGAGGTCAGGGAATCATCTTTGGACTTATTATGTCCTACGCTATGGCGTATGGCATGGAGGTTTACAACGTGGCCATCAAGGAGGGGGTCGATCTGGCCGCCGGCGGACTGAGCAATATGACCAACGGCGTGTTTCTGGACGCGCTCATCGAGGCGTCCTATATGGGTCTGTTCGTTTTCATTGTCTCCAACCTGTACGGCAACCGCTTTGGGGCGGCCTTCGCCGCAGGGCACAGCGACCCGAAACGGGACAACCCGTATTTCTGCCAGCTGCTCCGGCAGGGCGCGACGGTGGCGGTCATGTGCCCCTCCATGAGCTTGATCGCCTCGCTTCTGTTCAACGTCTGGCTGGCGGGCGCGCCGCTGACCCAGCTCCCCGCCATCTGGGTGGGGACGGTGCTGAAAAATTTTCCCATGGCCTTCTTCTGGAATTTCTTCGCCGCAGCCCCCTTCTCACACTGGCTGTTCGGCAGACTGTTCCCGGAAAAGTGACCCGGATCGGAGCCGCCCGGCCGTGCGTTTTTTCTGTCAAAATCTTCCCGGTGTAATTTGCGGAGATGGGCAAAAAATAAGGGCACCGATGAAATGATATTTCTCGGTTCAGGATTATCGCATGGGAGGTTATGAGATGAAGAAACGACCCAAGGGAGCCATGGGCACGCTGGCCCTGGCGCTGGCCCTGACAGTGTCTCTGCTGCTCACCGGCTGCAACACCCGACAGGATACCGCCGCAGACGACGCCACGGGCAGCGGCAGCTACTCCGCAGATGAGGACGGCAGCGTAACAGAGGAGGACGGCGCAGACAGCGCCGTCACCGACGACCGCGCCGCCCAGGACGGTGCCGACACAGACGACAGGGCGGAGGACACCGTCACCGACGACGACAGCGCAGAGGACAGAGATACCGTCTCCGACGACGCGAAGGACGCCGTGGACGACGCGGCAGACGCCGCAGAGGACGTGACCGACGGTGTCATCGACGGGGCCAGAGACGTGACCGACGACGCCATCGACGGAGTCGACGACGCAGCAGACGATGTGAGAGACGGCATGGAGCAGTCCGCCGACGACACGCAGACAGGAAAGTAACAGTCAAAACAGCCAGGCTGAGCGGCTCAGCCTGGCTGTCTGTGTGTTACGGCGCCAATGGCTGCGATCTTCCGCTCCAGGGCGGCGGAGAACTGCCCTATGTGGATGCCGTCCACAAACCGATGGTTCACTTCCACGGAGAGGCCCAGCTCACGTCGTCCGTCCCGTTCGGTAAATTTCCCCCAGGAAATGCGGGGGGTGGCGTCGTCCGGATTCGGGTCACGCTCGTTGGAGAGGGCAGTCAGCCGCACCCAGGGAAGGCAGGAATAGAAGATCAGCCCGTCCGACTCCAGCTCGGAGCGGATGAAGCAGTCCTGCGCCCGACTCCGCTCTCCCGCCGCCCGGCAGAAGTCCTCCAGCGTGCCCTCGCAGGGCATGGTAACGATGTGAAACAGCTCGCTCCCCGGTTTCATGTCGGTAAAGCTGGGGGAGCGGCCGTCCAGCAGGTAAACCTTTCCCTCCCGGACGGTGTAGCGGAAGTTTTCCACCTCGTCTGCCGCCTGCGTGCAGAGGTAGATCATGGCATAGTAAAAGGACAGGCCCCGCTCCTTTACATACCGGTGCAGGCCGGTCACATCCACCGTAAAGGTCACCATATACATGGGGTCTTGCATCCCGGAGAAGAAGTCGTATATCTCCCGCCGGTTCCAAGCGGCGAGGTCGATCTCGTGTTCCATATGGGGCTCCTCCCTGTTCTTTTGATTTCCTCGAATTTTCCCGAGCTGCCTTGATTATAGCACAGGTTTCGGGGCATAGGTAGAGGAATTTGCTCTTGTGCGAATCCGCCTGGGGGATCTGGCTTTGTCTGTGGGCGTATGCTGCGCTCCCCAGTCTGTCCCTCGGGCAGCCGACGCTCTTTCTGAGACGAAGGCCTGCCATAAAACAGTTGAGCGGGGGACGCGCGCGCCATCACCTGCCGCAGACCTTCCGGCGATCCCGCAACCGTCCGCTCCCCACGATTTCCCTACAAGCCTGCAAAAAATGTTGCCCATGCCATTGAAACGTGCTATAATACAAACTGAGCTTTTACCGCTCTCCAGACTTTTACAGAAAAGGAGTTTTTCCGCCATGCTCTTCGACAACGAGACCCAGGAGCTGCTGACCATGGTTCGGGAGTTCGTGGATAAAGAGGTGATCCCCACGGTGGGGGATTACGAAAAGAACAACGAGTTCCCGGAAAAGCTGCTGGACATGGCCTGCGACATGGGCCTGAACCAGCTGTGTATTCCCGCTGAATACGGCGGTCCCGGCCTGACCAATGTGCAGGTCTTTGCCATCGCCGAGGAGATCGCCCGGGGCGACATCGGCATCGGCACCACCCTCATCGCCAACGCTCTGGCGTCCTTCCCCGTCCTGTTGGCAGGTACCGACGCCCAGAAGCGGCTGTGGTTCGACACCATGGTGGAGAAAAAGTACGCCGCCTTCTGCCTGACAGAGCCCAACGCAGGCTCCGACGCCGGCGGGGTACAGACCACCGCCGTCGAGGACGGGGACGACTATATCATCAACGGCACCAAATGCTTCATCTCCAACGGCCCCATCGCGGGCATCTATACGGTCCTGGCCTCTACTCGGAAGAAGGCGGGGGTCATGGGTCTGTCCGCCTTCATCGTGGAGCGGGATCGGCCCGGCGTCTCCATCGGCAAGGAAGAGGATAAGATGGGTATGCGCCTCAGCTGCACCAGCGAGGTCATCTTCGACAACGTGCGCATCCCCAAGGACCATCTGCTGGGCAAGAAGAACCGGGGCTTCAAGTATATCATGGAGACCCTGGATCACTCCCGGGCGGGCGTAGGCGCCTTCGGCGTCGGCATCGGCCAGCGGGCCGTGGAGGAGGCCACCAAGTACGCCAAGCAGCGCAAGCAGTTCGGTCAGCCGGTGGCCAACTTCCAGCTGGTGGAGGAGATGCTGGCGAACATGGAGATCCAGGTGCAGACGGGCCGCCAGATGTACCTCCACGCCGCCGAGCTGATGGACGCAGGCCAGCCCTTCACCATGGAGGCCGCCATCGCCAAGACCTACGGCACCGACGCGGGCATGAAGTGCGCCGAGGACGGCGTGCAGGTCATGGGCGGCTACGGCTATATGAAGGAATACCCCATGGAGAAGCTCATGCGGGACGCCAAAATCCTCCAGATCTATGAGGGCACCAACCAGGTGCAGCGCACCGTCATCGCCGGTCAGGTAAAGAAGAAGTACACCGACAACGGCCCCAAAGCCGCCCCCTCCACCGCTCCCACGAAGCGGGAGGAGGCACCCAAGGCCACCGCTGCTCCCGCTCCCGCAGCCGCCCCCAAAAAGGCCCCCAGCGGTAAGGAGCTGAATCTCCTGGTCTGCATCAAGCAGGTGCCGGACACCACCCAGATCAAGATCGACCCGGTAAAGCACACCCTCATCCGGGAGGGCGTCCCCGCCATCGTCAGCACCTTTGACACCTACGCCCTGGAGACCGCCCTCCGCCTGAGAGACCAGGTGGGCGGCAAGGTCACTGTCCTCACCATGGGCATCCCCAAGGCCAAGGACGCTCTCCGGGAGTGCCTGGCCGCCGGTGCGGACGAGGCGTATCTGATCACCGATCGGGCCTTCGGCGGCTCGGACACCCTGGCCACCTCCAAAATCATCTCCACTGCCATCCAGGTGCTGGAGAACCGTGCGGGCAAGGCGTTCGACTTCATCTTCTGCGGCAAGCAGGCCATCGACGGAGACACCGGCCAGGTGGGGCCGGAGATCTCTCAGCACCTGAATCGCGCCCTCATCTCCTACGCTGTGGAGGCCGTTCTCCAGGAGGATGGGAGCATCAAGTGCAAGCGGGAGAGCGACGAGGGCTACGACTATTACACCGCCTCTGCCCCCTGCGTTATCACGATGAACAAGACCGCCTACGATCTCCGCTATCCCAACTTCAAGAGCCAGCGGTTCTCCCGGACGGCTGAGATCGGCGAGCTGACCTCCGCCGAGGTGGTGGTCGCCCCGGAGGAGCGGGGACTGGCCGGCTCCCCCACCAAGGTACTCAAGACCTACACCCCCCGGCACGAGAAGAACGGCATGAAGATCGAGGGCCTGGACGGCAAGGCGGCGGCGGACAAGCTGACCGGATTGCTGTCCGACGCCGGGCTGCTGTAAGCTAGGAGGGGATCAGCTATGGAAAATAAGAATCTTTGGGTCTATATCGAGACAGACAGCGGCGCAGCCAAGAACGTGGGCTATGAGCTGCTGAACCCCGGCCGCATGATGGCGGACAAGCTGGGAAGCCAGCTGGTGGCCGTTGTCCTGGGCAAGGGCGTGGAGCCCGTGGCTCAGCAGGCCATCGCCTACGGCGCGGACAAGGTCCTCCTGGTGGAGGGCGACGAGTATGAAACCTACAACACCGACGCCCAGACCTACGCCGTAGAGGCGCTCATTCGGAAGTATCAGCCCTTTATCGTCCTATACGGCGCTACCAACAACGGCCGGGACGTGGGGCCCCGGGTGGCCTGCGCCGCCCACACCGGTCTGACCGCCGACTGCACCGGGCTGGACATCGACGAGAACGGCCTTCTGGCCTCCACCCGTCCCGCCTTCGGGGGCAACCTGATGGCCACCATCTCCTGCCCCGATCACCGGCCTCAGATGTCCACCGTTCGCCCCGGCGTGTTCAAAAAGCCGGAGGCCGACAGTAGCCGCACCGGTGAGATCGTCCGGGAGGACATCCACATCGACCCCGCCAACATCCGGGTCCGGCTTCTGGAGCGGGTGAAGGAGGTGGCCGAGGCGGTCAACCTGGAGGAGGCCGAGGTCATCGTCTCCGGTGGACGCGGGCTCAAGAGCGCGGAGAACTTCGCTCTGGTGCGGGAGCTGGCCGACGCCATGGGCGGCGTAGTGGGCGCTTCCCGTGCCGCCGTGGACGCAGGGTGGATTCCCCACGCCCATCAGGTAGGCCAGACCGGCAAGACGGTGGCCCCCAAGATCTATGTGGCCGTGGGCATCTCCGGCGCCATCCAGCACCTGGCGGGCATGAGCGGCTCCGACACCGTCATCGCCATCAACAAGGACCCGGACGCCCCCATCTTCTCCGTGGCGGACTACGGCATCGTGGGCGACCTGTTCGAGGTCGTCCCCGCCCTGACCGCCGCCATCAAGGCAAAGAAAGCCTGAGCAGTTTGCCGACACATGCAGAACAGCCCCCTCCGTTCTGGAGGGGGCTGCGCTTTTTCGATAGAGTGCGCCCCCAGGCAAATGCCTGGGGGCCTGTCATGTTCCGTGTATGGGCGCTTACAGAATCTCTGTCATGCCAGGATGACCAGGGCCAGCACCAGGCCGATCACCACGGCCAGGGACAGCACAGGCAGCATACAGCCCATTCCAAGGCAGCCCCGCCGCCGGGGTGGCGGAGGCGGTGCGCCGAAGCCGCCCCGACGTCCTCCGCGGTAACCGCCTCTGGGGCCTCCCATGGGGCCGCCCGGGCCTCTTCCCGGGCCGCCGCCGGGGCCACCTCCAGGGCCGCCGCCAAAGCCGCCGCCTCTGCCTCGGGAGTACATTCTGCGATTCATAGAGCACGCTCCTCTCTCAGTACATGAGTCAGGTATCAGGTTCTACTCAGCAGTATAGCAAAAGAGCGTGAATAAATCAAGAAGAGATCGCGCTGGGGGCAGGGCATCTGAGGATGATAAGAAACTATCACAAGCAAAGCCCCGCATGGAGGAAGTGCAGCACAGAGATCGCGTGAAGGGACGGAGGTTCAGGATGTAAAGCCTCATTCAGGGAGGAGTTTTGGAGAAAGCTTTTAGAATTGCCGCTGTGATGGAGCTTGAGACATTGTATTATCTTATACGGCAGAAGCACGTTTGAAATCAAGAGCGTTCCGGAAAATCGGAGTGCTTTTCTTTTTATCCCGAAGGGCGAATTTACTCACCACCATCCCGTTGGAACGGCGGCGGTATCCTTTCCTATAGTCAGGCTCGTGCGCTCTCCGAGGGAATACGGCTCCTGTGGAAGCCTACTCCCAACAGCACAAGTATGTGGACTTGTTGTCATTAGATGCGTCGAACACCAGTCTGCTTACCGTGGGCAGTCTGCTATTCGACCTGTAAAAAATCTGCCACAGCGCAAGGCACGTCCTTCGGGTGTGGCAGCTTTATCGCAGGTATGGGGATGTCATGACGTGCGATACCCCCGTTTTTTGAAAATAAAGCAAAAGTGGAAAGGACGTTGATTGCTATCATTTAGGGAGAGCATCTATGGTGCTGGCAGGCACGGGTTCCCTTGCCTTCACGCGACGAACGCAGAACTGCTGATGTTGCTTTGACTTTCAATCCACGCTCCCCTCACGGGGAGCGACGAGGCGGTTGAAATCTATGGGAGCATGGACTATATTTCAATCCACGCTCCCCTCACGGGGAGCGACGCCGACCCCCCACGCCGCCGGGAAACGCCGGGAAATTTCAATCCACGCTCCCCTCACGGGGAGCGACTATATAATCCCCCCTATAGTCCCCCCATTATAGCACATTTCAATCCACGCTCCCCTCACGGGGAGCGACGGGCGGTTCATGCGCCGCCAGGGGCGGGGTAGAGATTTCAATCCACGCTCCCCTCACGGGGAGCGACGTTAATGCCTTGCGAATTGTACACATCATATAAATTTCAATCCACGCTCCCCTCACGGGGAGCGACGCCTTCTGGTCGTACTCATTCTGGGGCTCATCCCAGATTTCAATCCACGCTCCCCTCACGGGGAGCGACGCATATATGGTGGCGTTGGAATCGTCCGCCAGGATTTCAATCCACGCTCCCCTCACGGGGAGCGACGTGGCGTCAGCGGGGCGGATTCCCAGCTGATCCAATTTCAATCCACGCTCCCCTCACGGGGAGCGACGGTGTACTTGTTCCCGCGTCGCTCCGCCTCGCAATTTCAATCCACGCTCCCCTCACGGGGAGCGACGCGCTGGAGCGCTTTAACAAGGCCCCCACGGACATTTCAATCCACGCTCCCCTCACGGGGAGCGACGGTGTACTTGTTCCCGCGTCGCTCCGCCTCGCAATTTCAATCCACGCTCCCCTCACGGGGAGCGACTTGACCAAAATCGGGCAATGAGCGCCAGCACGCTATTTCAATCCACGCTCCCCTCACGGGGAGCGACCCGGGCCGTGGTGGAGCGTTGGGCGGACAGGGGATTTCAATCCACGCTCCCCTCACGGGGAGCGACGCGAAGCCCCATTCCAGGGCCTCCTCCGGGCCGAATTTCAATCCACGCTCCCCTCACGGGGAGCGACTTCTGCATTTTGGCAACATTTAAGCACGATTCCGATTTCAATCCACGCTCCCCTCACGGGGAGCGACGCCGAGGAGTCAACACAACATCCGGCGTCCCGCTATTTCAATCCACGCTCCCCTCACGGGGAGCGACGCCCAGGTGCGGGAGATGCAGTCCGCCCTGAAATTATTTCAATCCACGCTCCCCTCACGGGGAGCGACCTGGCCGCTGCGCTTGTCCCGCTCCAGCGCCCGGAATTTCAATCCACGCTCCCCTCACGGGGAGCGACGCTTTACCTGGACTATCGCAAAAGAAAAGACGGAGAATTTCAATCCACGCTCCCCTCACGGGGAGCGACGAGGCGGTTGAAATCTATGGGAGCATGGACTATATTTCAATCCACGCTCCCCTCACGGGGAGCGACCAAAGCTCTGCTTTACCTGGACTATCGCAAAGGAATTTCAATCCACGCTCCCCTCACGGGGAGCGACGATTATGCTAATAGCCGCTATCAATCACCCGGATAATTTCAATCCACGCTCCCCTCACGGGGAGCGACAGGAGGTGGCCCAGCAATTCCGGGCCACACGGGTTATTTCAATCCACGCTCCCCTCACGGGGAGCGACCAAGGTAATCATCGACATCATCTATACCGAGACGATTTCAATCCACGCTCCCCTCACGGGGAGCGACATTACTCATATTCATATTATGAGGGGGTGACTTTATTTCAATCCACGCTCCCCTCACGGGGAGCGACGTCTCAGCTCCGGGTCTTTGGTCAATCGTCCCTATTTCAATCCACGCTCCCCTCACGGGGAGCGACCCCGGCTGTTGCGCCGTCCGTCCGTTCTGCTTTTATTTCAATCCACGCTCCCCTCACGGGGAGCGACTCTGACGCTGATTTCATCCGGTCTTAGCGTCCTATTTCAATCCACGCTCCCCTCACGGGGAGCGACGTCCCCGACATTGCGTCCCTTTGGATTTTCATTATTTCAATCCACGCTCCCCTCACGGGGAGCGACGCCTCCTTTTTCATCGGTGCTTTATATGCGTTCTGATTTCAATCCACGCTCCCCTCACGGGGAGCGACCAGTTGACTTTTTCATTTGTTTGTACCTCCAATATTTCAATCCACGCTCCCCTCACGGGGAGCGACCGGTCTACTTGACCGGACATAGCGTGTCCGGTTTTATTTCAATCCACGCTCCCCTCACGGGGAGCGACGGCCTTTTACCGAATCTGTCTCTTTAATCGGCATATTTCAATCCACGCTCCCCTCACGGGGAGCGACATGGCAAGATGGAAATGTGAACAAAACGGAGCTTATTTCAATCCACGCTCCCCTCACGGGGAGCGACTGGGGGACATCATCCGTTCATCAAGGCTCCATGCCGTATTTCAATCCACGCTCCCCTCACGGGGAGCGACGATACCCCCAGAGAGCCGCCACCAGCTTCATTCCGATTTCAATCCACGCTCCCCTCACGGGGAGCGACCGGAGCCTGTGCCGGGGCTTTTCTGCCGCCGCCCCATATTTCAATCCACGCTCCCCTCACGGGGAGCGACTCTGACGCTGATTTCATCCGGTCTTAGCGTTCTATTTCAATCCACGCTCCCCTCACGGGGAGCGACTTTCAGGGGTTTCTACCTTGATAACAAGGTTCTATTTCAATCCACGCTCCCCTCACGGGGAGCGACGTCGGACAGGTTGCAGATCAGAGCCACCTTGGAATTTCAATCCACGCTCCCCTCACGGGGAGCGACGTAGAAGTAGTGTCAGAAGAGCCAAAATAAACAATTTCAATCCACGCTCCCCTCACGGGGAGCGACATATTTTTCGACTCCAGACTATTCCAAAGAACATATTTCAATCCACGCTCCCCTCACGGGGAGCGACCTAATAGAACCACTATATAAAGTAGAAGCTGGAATTTCAATCCACGCTCCCCTCACGGGGAGCGACACCGCTCTGGCCGTATTCCACGACCTGAGAAATCAGATTTCAATCCACGCTCCCCTCACGGGGAGCGACCAAACCATAAACGACCACCAAAAGCAACCCGCATATTTCAATCCACGCTCCCCTCACGGGGAGCGACCTAATTACCCGTACTTTAGGATATCTATCCACAAGAATTTCAATCCACGCTCCCCTCACGGGGAGCGACAGCAAAAATGCACAAAAAGCACTCGTCTTATTGCGTATTTTTGCGACAAATAAACAGTCAAGCGGGGACACTGCACACGGCAACAGGTAAAAAAGTCCTGAAACCGGTGCAATTTGACCGTTTGACCCGCGCGAACAGAGCGGGATTTTTATGCTTGCTTGCCGTTCGCGCCCGGGGATCAGAGGATTAGCGGGCCGGCGGCGTCATAACCGCCCTTGGCTCCGAAATGCTCGACCCGTTTGTGGTAGTTGTTTCCAAGATTATAAAACCGAAGGCTGTCTCGCTCTGTGTCTATGATATCACAGAGCTTTGCCTTGAGCAAGCGATACTGAGCAGCGTCCAGCGAGCACTCAAACACGGAGTTTTGCACCCGCTGGCCGTAGTTAACGCACTGCTTTGCCACTTTGCGCAGACGACGCTGCCCAGCAGAATCTTCGGTGTTTACGTCATAGGCGATTACGACAAGCATAACGGCCTCACTTCCATAGAAACGGCGGATAACCGTCCAAATCGCCGCGGAGATACCGGGCCAGTAACAGCGCCTGCACATAGGGCACCAGGCCCCAGGGCAGCTTTTCCTTCAGGAACGGGTGAACGATGACCACCTGCTTCCGCTCCTGCCAGGCCCGCTGAACCTTCTTGCGGCCCTCACCTGTCAGAAAAACGGCGCCGTTTTCCTGCTCTTCAAAGTCCTTCTCGGAGATCTCCTGATTATTGATGAGGGTCAGCACGAAGCGATCCGCCATGCAGGGCCGTAGCTCCTCCAGCAGATCCTGCGCCAGAGAGGTTCGACCGGGGCGATCCCGGTGGAGGAACCCTACATAGGCGTCCAGGCCCACCGTTTCCAACGCGGAGGCGCACTCGTTGCCCAACATAGTATAGACAAATGACAGCAGAGCGTTGACCCGATCCAGGGGCGGGCGGCGGCTCCGTCCGTGAAAGAAAAATACGTCCTTGCTACGCAAAATCATGTCGTCGAACAGGCCAAAATACCCGTTGGCCCCCGCCCCCTCTAAGCCCCGCAGGGAGTCCAGGGAGCTTTCCTCCAGTACCTGGGGCAGCAGCCCCCGGATCTGATCGGAAACGGCCTGGAATCGCTTTGCGTCAAGTCTGGGACTGTGATCCCGGCGAGCGCGATCCAGCACCTGCCGAGCATTGCTCAGCTTGCCGAAGATCATATTCCGGGCGATGCGGCAGCTTTGCAGCGGGTCATCCGCCGCCCGGTACTGGGTGCGGCGAAGCAGCACGTTGCCCTGGCTCATGCCGCAGGTACGGGCCAGAAACCGTCCCTTGGGGGTCAGAAAAACCAGGTTTACGTTTTCTTTGGCACATTTACCCATCAGAGCAGGAGAGGCACCTGGGTAGGTAAACAGGAAAATGCCCTCCAAAATGTGCAGTGGGAACCTGCCCAGAGTCACATCCCCCTGGTGAATCACCACATTTTCCCCGTCAAGGCTGGCGTAGGCGTCCTCAATTGTGACGAACAGCGTGTTCAGCAGATGTCTCACGGCTCATTCAGCCCCCCTCTCAGGTAGTCCGACACGCTGGGGCCTTTGGTCAGGCCGGGCAGGCACAGATCTTTCAGTGAGCAGGCGTTGCATCCCTTGGTGGGCTTGCTCCTGGGCGTGTACCCCCGCTGAAACAGCTGGTGCATCTCCTCTGCGGCGTTCTCCACCAAGGCACGCAGCTCCGGTGTGAAGGCCACCTCTTGACGCCGACGGGGCTGCCCGTAGAACAGCGCACCTTCCGAAACGGTGCAGCACAGCATCTCCTCCAGGCACATGGCCTGGGCACAGAGCTGGGCCTCATCGCAGGCGGTGGGCTTGGCCCGGCCCCGCTTGTACTCCACGGGGTAGGGAAGCCATAGCCCTTTGGTATCCGCCAGCGGTACTCCTTCCTCCGAACACCGGAACTCCACCACGTCACATTCCCCGGAGAGACCCAGCCGGGCGGAATGAACCCGCATGGCGCGCACTGTCAACAGATCGCCCCGGAGGATGCGCTGCTCGGCGTCGTGGGCGTTCTTGTGGAGCAGCTCCCCTTCCGTGGTGCGGAGGTTCTCCGCCCACTGCTGCTCCAGGTGGATGAGTGCCCACTGGCGGCGGCAGAAAACGAAGTGCTGGATGCCGGAGAGGGGCAGATAATCCTCCTCCCGCATGAGATCAGGCCAACTCCGTGCAGGTCACTCCGGCAGGCAGGGCAGCAGCGTCCACCACAACAGTGTAATCTCCATAGGCCCGGGCGGGAGCATCGGGGTTTTTGCGGCAGACCTGGACAGTGTCAAACAGCTTGTAGGCGGGGGCGCAGCCCAGCTCGGTATCGTGCTTGAAGATAATCAACTTGCGGACGGCCATTTTGCCCCGTGCTGCGGAGTGGTCGGTCTCAAACATATTCAGGATAGCTTCCCACAGCAGGGACAGGTCCTCCTCAGAGAAGCCGGTGGTCTTGCGAGCCAGGTTTGCGGAGATATAACCCTCCGCCCGGTAGAGGGCGTAGGGGACGATGTATTTCCGTCCCATCTCGGTACCCTTCCGCTCGGCGTCGGCCTCGGTGGTGATGGCCACACGGGTGATGGTGACCTCCTGGGGCACGATGGGGTCCACGGAACGGGCAAAGCTTAACTGTACCGGCCCGCGAACCTGTCCGCAGTTCAGATTACCCTTGACGAAGGTGGTCATCACTGCGCCGAAAGTCCGAATATCGTAGAAATTCTGACACATGAAGTCACGGACTTTCATATCCAAGGTGGGGTCCTTCTTCTTGGCGTCCTTTAGTCCCTTTTCATCCACGCCTTTGTAGCCCAGCTTGTCAAGAGCCTCAGCGTCGCTACGGTTCAAAGGGACGCTGTCCTTAATGTAGATGCGGTAGCCAGGGACGTCCTCTTTGGCAGTCTCCACGTAGTTGCGAATCTTCCGCTTCAGGCACACGTCGGTGACCAGGCCGTAGCCGGTCTCCGGGTCTACCCGGGGCATATTGCCAGCGTCGGGGTCGCCGTTGGGGTTGCCGTTCTCCACGTCGAACAGGATGACAAATTCATAGCGGTTTTTGATGGATTCAGACATTTTACTTTTCCTCCTTTTTCTGATAACGGGCCTGATTCTCGAAGTAGTAGCCCAGCTGGAAGGAACCCTGCTGCTGCAGGTTCAGCCGGGTGGGATATGCGTCCCCGATAATGGTGGAGAGGGATTGCAGCTTCCGCTCCAGATTGACCGCCGCACCCTTGCTGTCCCGGGCCAGCACCCGCTGGTGCTTGGCCGCCAGATTGCCCAGCAGGGGGAACACCGTGGCGGGGGTAGCGGAGGCGGCGTTGAAACACTTATCTTTGATGGTAGCGTTGATGTTGGGGTTGGCCGCCTGCTGGATCTGCTCATAGACGGAGAACATCCGACCCAGGGTATAGGCCACGTTGGTGCTGGTTTCGTTCAGTTCCATCTGTAAAATCTCCTTTGGACAGTCTGGGTGGGAAAAGCGCAGGTAATACGCCTTGATGATAGCCGCACGGCCCCGGGCGACCTCCCGCTCCGCCCGAATGCGCAGCTCCGCGCCGTTGAGGAGGGTGGCGGGATAGGGCGCGCCGCTGAGAATCGCCCGGAGCACATCGCCGGTCAACTGGGGGGAGGCGGACTTGGTTCGGCTGTTCTGGTTCACCGTCTCGTTGAGCAGCTGCCACAGCGGAATATTTTCCCGGGTGTCATAGGCGGGGCGAATGATGGCAATGTCGCGGTAGTGCTGCTCCAGATGCTCCATGAAGCTGCCGAAGCTGTCCCGGAGGAAGAACCGCACCGACAGCCGGGCCGCATTGGGGGCAAGGCCCAGGAAGTAGAAATGCTCCTCCGGAGAAAGGGTCACATTGTCCCAGGAAATGGGTTCTCCCTGTGCCAGCTTGTGCAGCGCGGCGGACAGGTCACGGTCATCAATGCCCGGAGCCGCGCCAAACAGCCCCATCATGCCTACAGACTGATAGGCCGGTTCCCCGTGCTGTGCCCAGCAGACCACGGTGGTATCACCGATGACCTGGCAGTGTTCGTTGTCCGCCAGCAGGGCGTTCAGGGCGGTGGTGTAGGCAAAGGCGGCGTATTCCCCCACGGGGGCGTTGCCGCCCTGGGTGTGGCCGTAGGATTCAAAGGCCGGAGCGTTGAAGGAGACCAGCGAGGCCCCCATCGTGCTGGCCCCCCGCACCCCTTTGATGGACGGATGGAGTTTGGCAATGGGGCTGACTTCGCCGGTAACCAGGCACTGGCCGGTTTCGGCATCCTCCGCCCCGGCGCTATAATGCTGCTGCCATGCCCGGCAGATGGCGGCGTCCGCAGTCACCGGCTCCATACCAAAGCAGAAAATCAGGTTGGCTCCGCCGGTGAGGTCCTTCCAGATGGGCGACAGCAGTGGATGGGCGGCGGCCTGTTCCGGCTGCCAGCAGTCAAAAAAGGCCAGGATCGCCCGGGCCGCCGGGGTGTCTACACCCGTCAGCAGACGCTGATGCAGCTCTTTACAGTCCAGAAAACATTCTATGGAGCGTTTCGGCTTTCCTTTGGCATCCGCCCCCAGGAGATAAGAACTGGTATCACACAGAAAATTCGCGGCGATCCCTACCGTTCGCTTTACATGGGCGGGGACGCGCATCAGCCGATTGGTCAGCAGCTTTTCCTTTTTTCCCTGCTGCACCGTTCGCTGATAGGGAATCACCTGCACCAGCGTCCCATCCTTTGCCAGCTCCAGGCCAAAGCTGACCTTGGCGGCATCGTCCCAGCCGGGCGGGGAGATTTCCCCCCGGTCCAGCAGGGCGTCATAATATTCGGTCAGCGCCTGCAGAATCATGAGACCACCTCACAATCCTGCAAGTCCAGCACCCCGTTCACCAGCTTTGCCCGGAAGAACCGGGGGCGGATGTCCTGAGGGTCGGAATAATCCATGGAGTGGAGCATATAGCCCAGGTCCTGGGTGAGCGGCTGGGTGGGGATCTCCCCGCCGGGCCACTCCCGGCAGTTGGCGGGAAACTCCCGACAGCCCAGGTAGGGCATACTGTAGTTCTGCCCCTTGGCCAGCCGCCGACGGGTCATCTCCTGGAATTTTCCGGGATTGTCCCCAGGGGCGGCCTTCTCCGTCATGTCAAAGTGGGCCTCAATGACATAGTGGACATCCTGCAAAATCAGGGCGGCCCGCTGCTGGATGTCCTGGGATGTATAGAGGGCCAGGTCCGCCTTGCCGCCCTTCATAACGGACAGGACATTGCTCCCCACGATGACGGACTTCACCTCATTCCGGCGGACGTTGGTGAACTGGATGGGGGAGAGCAGATAAATGCGGTCAATGACCCAGGTCATGCCGGGGTGCCAGAAAATGCTTTCGATCAGGCCCTTGGCTGCGCTGGGGGTGATGATGTCATAGGACACCCTTTCAGTCTTCATCTCCGGTCGAGAAAAGCAGGCATGAGGCCCCCATACTTCGATTTTGATAGACAATCGCGTTCACTCCTTTCACTGTACGATTGATGCATCATATATTTCCTCCTTTCACTTGATGAGTTGTGTATAGTATACGCCAAAAATTGCCGCTTGTCAATAGCTGTAAGGTCGTTTATAATAAAAAAGTCAGCACAAGCTGTGGATTGAAATACTTGCTGAGTGGTGTATCCACATAGGGGCACGGTGAAGGTTTCTCTTTACCGTGTCCTTTGCTTTACAGGAACAGTCCCTGCCCTCCCTGCGCATCAGACTTCAGCCCCGTCTCCCGGTCATACCAGATGGGGGAAGTCAACACGGCGGAGCGCTCGTCAACAGGGTCCAGCGCTCCCGCCTGATAAAGGGCTTGATACTGCTCCTGATAGACCTCCACGCTGTAAGGGCCCAGCTTCCGGTACAATGCCCGGTTCGTCTGTCCGGCCTGGAGCAGCTGGCAGAGCTCTTCCCCCTTGTCAATGGGAAGGTAAATCGTTTTGGTCGGATTCTCAATCAGGGCAAATTCCTTGGCAACTGTAGCGAAGGGGCATTGCACATCGCCCCTGCCCTTGAGAAATGCGTCCATAACCTGCTTCTGGTCTAGGGCCTCCTGGCCTTTGACTCCATACAGGGTTTTAAAGTAATATGCGATAGCCTCCGGCAGATCCAGCTCGCCCTGTTCCCGTTGGGCCGCCCGCAGGGCGGTGATTTGCAGCTCCAACATTTTGGGTGCCGGGCTGTCCTCCAGCTTGAACAGATACACGGGGCATCGGGCGGGGTTCGCTTCCCGCCCCTCCCGGTTGCACCGCCCTGCGGTCTGCAAGAGAGAGTCCAGCCCTGCCTCCTCCCGGTAGGCGACCGGAAAATCCACGTCCACCCCCGCCTCGATCAGCGAGGTGGACACCACCCGGCAGGGCAGCCCCTCCCTGAGCCGACGGCGAATCTCAGCCAGCTTGGCCCGGCGGTCTGCGGCACACAGCAGAGTGGTCAGGCAAAAGCTGCCTCCGTCCTTGGGTAAGGCGGCATAGAGCTGCTGGGCCGTTTTGCGGCGGTTCACGACGCAGAGCACCTGTTGATGTGTCCGGAGACGCGAGGCCAGCCCCTCCAGGCTGAGGCTGCCCAAATCCTCCAGGTGGCAGCGCCGTAGGGTCTGATAGAGGGCCGTCCCGCCGGGGCAAATCTCCCGCAGCTGTAAGTTCGGGGCCAGCTGCTCAAACAGCGGCCCCAGAGCGGGCTGGGTTGCGGTACACAGCACGGCGGTAGCGCCGTAATGCTCCACCAGCTGGGCGATGGCGGCGCAGCAGGGGCGGAGGTAGGGCAGGGGGAGCGTCTGCGCCTCGTCGAAGATGATCACGCTGTCCGCCAGGTTGTGGAGCTTCCGGCAGCGGGAGCTGCGGTTTGCGTAGAGGGATTCAAAGAACTGGACGGCGGTGGTGACTACCAGCGGCGCATCCCAGTTCTCGGAGGCCAACAGCTGGCGGTATTCCTCCGGAGTCAGATCCTCCGGGGCCTTTTGCCGGAAGGCGGCCTCGCCGTAATGGGCCAGGACGTTCTCCTCCCCCAAAATGTCCCGGAACACATCCACCGTCTGGTCGATGATGGAGGTATACGGAATGACGTAGATAATCCGCTTCATCTCATGCGCTACGGCGTGGCGGAGGGCAAAGGCCAGGGATGCAGTAGTCTTGCCGCCACCGGTGGGGACGGTCAGGGTGTAAAGACCCCGGGGCCATTGTGCGCCGTGCTCCATACAGGCGCGGAGAATGTCGTTGCGGCAGCGGTTCAGGGCGTTGCCGGGCGCACCGTTTAACCAGCGGTCTGTTTTGGCAGAGAGCCTGTCCAGCAGCACAGGCAGAGAGGCATAGTCTCCGCGGGGCTGTGGCCCCTGCATAAAGGTCTCCGTGTCCAGAAAGTCCGCATCCACCAGGCAGGAATAGAGCATCCGGGTGAAGAAGCTGTCAGTGAAGCCGTCCCGCCCCAGGTAGGGCAGCAGGGACACCTGGGGAAGCGTCACGTCCCGCCGCCAGGCGCTGTAATCCGGCACCTGCTTCCGAGATCGACCTATCATGGTGGGGTCGTCCGCTGTATCCAGCCGGGTACCGCCGTCCGGCAGACCAGTATGATGTCCAGCAATAGCGAAGGCCGCTGGAGCCAGCCGTCGCTGCCACGCCTCCTGGGCGCCTGCGGTGGAGTGGTCAGTGCGTGGTGCGTGATCTGGGTCACTGATGCGCCGCTGGAAAGGCACGGAGTATTTGCCGATATCGTGGACAAGTCCCACCCATCGTCCCAACGCCGCCGCACCAAATGGGGTGGCAAACTTTTCTGCCAGTGCGGCTGTCCCCTCCAGATGGGCCTTTACACTCTGGGTGCGGCCATCCTCGGCGCGATGAGCAATATATTCGTCTGTTTTCATGACTGCCTCCTGTTTAGGATTTACAGCAATAATAGTCGGAACGATCGCCTTTGTGCGCCGTCCGCAGTGAGCTGTCAATTTCACCAAAACAATCCTACACTATCTGCCGCTGCTTGTCAAATTTTCATGATCGAATGGTCATCTTTTTATTGACATATGTACTTTGCTTCTAAGCCAAAGACAAACAGCCCGACAGCATCTTCCACGAGGACGAATGCGGCTGCCTGATTCCCGATTTGGCAATATTGGGAAAAGAAACGGCCCCAATCGGGCTTTGTTTGGGACAGGGCATAAGCACTTTCTGAAAGAACCCAGGCCGATTTTCTGCAACAAGCCTTTGTCAGTAGGTGGGATGAACGTTACCTGGCGGACATTGACGAGCAGGTGCAATCCCGTTATGTCCTGTTGGCCAGGCAACTGCAGGAGCGCCAGAATCGCCATGGGAATAGATTCGCGTATGAACAGCATCGCGGTCTGGTGCAAGAGAGATCATGAACGCTGAGCTCATGCTGGCTTAATAGACAATGCTCCTCCAGCGGCATCTTTCTATGCCGCTGGAGGGGCGTTTGCCGCATCATATCATTTTTGGTAGCGACTATTGAGAATACTTTACAATCTACATATCAAGAGGTGTTGTCTATGGCTTAAGGAGGTTTTATCGATGGCAGAGACAATTTACGGATACATCTGTGTGAGCACAAAGGACCAGAACGAGGACAGGCAGTTAATTGCTCTGCGGGAGGTAGATATCCCGGAAAAACACATCTACATGGACAAGCAGTCCGGCAAGAGCTTCAACCGGCCCCAGTACAAAAAGCTGGTACGAAAACTGAAAAAAGACGATTTGCTCTACATTAAGAACATTGACCGCCTGGGCAGGAACTATGAGGAGATACAAAATCAATGGCGCATTTTGACCAAGGAGAAGGGCGTTGACATTGTTGTGCTGGATATGCCGCTACTGGACACCCGCCGGGGCAAAGATCTGGTGGGGACATTTTTGAGTGACATTGTATTACAGGTGCTTTCATTTGTGGCCGAAAATGAACAAACCAATATCAAACAGCGTCAGGCAGAGGGAATTGCGGCAGCGAAGGCCAGGGGAGTCAAATTTGGCCGCCCACCCAGGCCCCTGCCGGAGAACTTCTACGAGGTTCATAAGGCATGGAGAGAGAAGAAAATCCCTCTGAAGCAAGCCGCCGCCCTGTGCCGGTTGCCAGAGGGAACTTTTTATTCCAAGGCACGAAATTTTGGAAAAAAGGGGTAAGCAAAATCATGCGGTAATTTGGAAATGTACACCTTTGCAAATTTCATTAACTAATTCATTAATTTGTTTGTTATGGCACTAAAACGCCCCCTTTGCAACTTTTTCCAAACAGGACTCGAATCAATATACTGGGAAATCAACCGTTGCGGCACACTTTTCAAACGTACATTTCCGTAAAACACTCTGTTTATATACAGATGCGCCTTCAGAGAGGCAGAAGGGAGCTTTTCATGAAAAAACGGAAAGTGGGTATTTCGACACTCGCGCTGCTGGACTTTCTACTGCTTGGGCTTGGCTCTCCTTCCTTGGCCTCTGCCACAGCACAATCTATCAATTTGCTGTCCAAAACATATTACGCTAGTGCCTCTGCGTCAGGCTGCGAGCCAGTTGCGTATCGATATGTCAAAGCTGGCAGTAGCGCAGCTGTTTATAAGTCCCACATTTACAATCAACACGCTGGTTTTATAGCAGGCTCAACATACGGCCATGGTAACGGCCAGGAAAGCGGATGCGGCTATTGCGCGCTTGCGACTGCATATAATCTGCTCGGCTATTCGTTAAACAGAGTTGACCTGGCTTCCATGAGTTATGACACGGCATTGGACAATATGGCGTATGCGGTGGGAACGAGCATGGGATACAGCGACTGGTCATATATGAAGCTATATTCGCTAAAGCCGAAATGGATAGGCGCTTTCTTTGACAGCGCAGGGCATCTCTCGTACCTATTGTCCCGGTGGTAGCCTGCCAGAGATGAGGCCACGGTCACAGAAGCGCTCAAAAACGGCAAGGTCGTGCCGATGTGTGTCTGCGTGTCAAACCAGGTGCAGTGCCATACATTGAGATGGGAGGATTTATGCCGGAGGCACCGTTACCAGCGGTACGATTACATCCAATCTATATAGCGGCGTGATTATCATCGACCCGCCTGCCCTATCGGCAAAAGAATACGCCATGTGTTCCCCTGCCCTCTTCTAACGCACGAAGAGATGCCTTTTATTCCCTCCCCCGCCGCACTGGCGTCCCGCTCTCTGTCTCCCAGCAGTCAGTAAAGGTGCGGCTCCTGTCCTCCCAGCAAATCGTCCAGCGGACGGTCAACCGCCCCGCCTCAGTCTCCTCCGCCTGGCCGTCCACCAGGACGCTCTCCATGGGGATGGGCCTGGAGGCGTCCAGCGCGGCCCGGGCCTGGGCGCAGAGCCGCAGATGCTCCCGTTCCAGCCATTTACAGATACAGTCCTCCACATGACGGTAGTACCGCCGGATGCGCTCCGGCCCTTTTCCCTCCCCTGCCGCCTCCGGCAGCGCCAGACGGCAGGTCAGCACAGGCAGCCCCTCCCAGTCATAGACCAGCTCCCGGACATGGGCCGCGGCAGGCTCCAAATGTTCCACAGACGGCACTCCCTTCATTGCCTTTGCTCCATCCTATGCCCGGGGAAGTTTTTCGTGAAAGGGTGTTTACTTTCACACACTACAATGGTAAAATACGGGATAGCAAACGAAAGCTGCGCGCCCCGGCGGCTCCGCAGATGCTCCACAAAGGAGGGACTGAAATGTCCAAAATGACAGGGAAAGAGCCGAGCAAGGCCCTTTATGAGACGATTTTGCAGCTCAGGGATGTAGATGAGTGCTACCGCTTCTTCCATGATCTCTGCACCGTATCCGAGCTTCGGGCCATGGAGCAGCGGTATGATGTGGCTCTGCTGCTGGAAAAGGGCATGATCTACAACGACATTCTGGAAAAAACAGGAGCCTCCAGCGCCACCATCAGCCGGGTCAACCGCTCCCTGAACTACGGGGTAAACGGCTACAAGGACGTCTTTGCCCACCAGGCAGAGCTCGCCGCTGCGTCGGAGGAGGCGTGAACGCCTATACCGGTCTGGCCGACTGCTATGACGGCTTCACCGGGGATGTGGACTACGATCGCTGGCTCCGGTGGTACCTCCGCTGGTTCCGGCAGGAGCGGATGCCGGTGGAGACGGTGCTGGATCTGGCCTGCGGCACCGGGACGCTGACTTGTCTGCTGGCCCAAGAGGGCTATGGCGTGATCGGGGCAGACGGCTCTCCGGAGATGCTGGCCCAGGCCATGGACAAGGCCCTGTCTCTGGAAGAGGAGCGCCGTCCCCTTCTGCTCTGTCAGGAGATGGAGGCGCTGGAGCTGGCGGAGCCGGTGGACGCCTGCGTCTGCTCTCTGGACAGCCTGAATTACCTCACCGGGGAAGATGCCCTGGAGGCCGCCCTCGCCTCGGTGTCCAAGTGGCTCCGTCCGGGCGGGCTGTTTCTCTTTGACGTCATCCCCGTCTGGGAGTTCGCCCGGCGGGACGGGGCGATCTATGTGGACGAGGACAGAGACGCCCTCTGTCTCTGGCGGGCGGACTATGACCCCTCTGATCAGACCATCGCCTATGGGCTGGATCTGTTCCAGCGCCAGCGGGGGGAGCTGTGGACGCGGGTCCAGGAGGATCATCTGGAGCGGGGCTGGGATTTGAACCGGCTGGAGACGCTGCTCACCCGGGCGGAGCTGGATGTAGAGCTCTGCTGCGGGGCGGATATGGTTTCGCCTCCGGAGGAGCAGGACGACCGGGTCTTTTTTGTCTGCCGGAGACGGCGGGCCTATCAAACGAAGCGACAGGAGGACTGACCTCATATGTCAGATAAGATCGTGCGGGCGATCACCTCGGACGGCGCCGTCATGGCGTCGGCCATCACCGCCCGGGAGCTGGTGGAACAGGCGAGACAGCTCCACACCGCCCTTCCCACCGCCACCGCCGCCCTGGGGCGCAGTCTGATGGCCGCCTCTCTTATGGGCAACCAGCTCAAGGGCGAGGGAGACAGCCTGACCCTCCAGATTCGGGGCGGCGGCCCTCTGGGGGGCATCACCTGCGTCTCCGACGCCCAGGGCAACGTCCGTGGCTATGTCCAGAACCCCCACCTTCATCTCATGGAAAAGTATCAGGGCAAGCTGGACGTGGGGGCGGCAGTGGGTACAGACGGCACCCTGACCGTCATCAAGGACCTGGGCCTGAAAGAGCCGTATGTGGGCTCCGTCCCTCTGGTCAGCGGCGAGATCGCCGAGGATGTCACCGCCTATTTCGCCGTCAGCGAGCAGTTCCCCACCGCCTGCGCCCTGGGGGTGCTGGTGGAGCGGGATCAGTCGGTGGCCGCTGCCGGTGGCTATCTCATCCAGCTGCTGCCCGGGGCGGACGACAAGACCATCGACCGGGTGGAGGCGGGCGTCCGCGCTCTGGGGAACGTCACCCCGCATCTGCAAAAGGGAATGACCCCGGAGGAGCTGATTTCCAGCGCCCTTTCCGACTTCCAGGTGGAGTTTTTGGACGAGAGCCCGGTGGAATATCGCTGTAATTGCAGCCGGGACCGGTATCAGCGGGCGCTGCTCAGCCTGCCCGTTTCAGACCTGGAGGAGATGAGCCGGGAGCCGGAGGGAGCGGAGCTGAAATGCCAGTTCTGCGGGAAGGCCTACCGGTTCTCCCAGGGGGAGCTAAAGGGGCTTCTGGCCGCCAGGAGACAGGCGGAGGCATAATCCACGACCCAGTGCAACGTATAAATGACTTGAAAGGCAAAAGCATCCCTCCGACGCCGGCTTGCCAGCGTCGGAGGGATGCTTGCTTTTGCAGACTTTTCTGTCACAGGGGGATATTCCCGTGGCGTACCTTTTTCTGGCCGGACTGGAAGGTGAGCTGGGCGTCCAGCACCTTCTCCAGCAGACGGCGGGTGTCCTGGGGCTGGATAACGTCGTCGATATAGCCCAGCTTGGCCCCGATATAGGGGTTCAGATAGGTATCCTTGTAGGTCTGGACCTTCTCGTCCAGGACCTCCTGATACTTGTCCCCGGCGGCCTTCAGCTCCCGCTTGTTCAGGATCTTCACAGCGCCCTCGGCGCCCATGACGGCGATCTCCGCATAGGGCCAGGCCCAGACCACGTCGGCCCCCAGCTCCTTGCAGCACATGGCGATGTACGCCCCGCCATAGGCTTTCCGGAGGATGAGGGTGATCTTGGGCACCTTGGCCTCAGAGTAGGCATAGAGCATCTTGGCCCCGTGGCGGATGATACCGGAGCTCTCCTGGTCACGACCGGGAAAGAAGCCGGGCACGTCCACCAGATTGATGAGGGGGATGTTGTAGCAGTCGCAGGTGCGGATGAACCGGGCGGCCTTGCAGGAGGCGTTCACGTCCAGGCAGCCGCTGAGGACGGCGGGCTGGTTGGCCACAAAGCCCACAGTGGCTCCGTTCACCCGGCCGAAGCCCACCACGATGTTGGCGGCAAACTCCGGCTCGATCTCAAAGAAGGACTCCGTATCCGCCAGATAGTCGATGACCCGCTTTACATCGTAGATGCGGCGCTTGTTCTCCGGCACCACGTTCTCGATGCCCCGTTGCCAGCGGGCCTTGAACTTGGGCTGGATGTCTGGGAGCTGGTCGCAGTTCTGGGGCAGATAGGTGAGCAGCTTGCGGATCTTCAGCAGGCAGTCCCGGTCGTCGGAGGCCCGGACATGGGCCACGCCGTTTTTCCGCATATGCACGTCCGCGCCGCCCAGCTCCTGCATGCTGATGTCCTCACCGATGACCTCCTTCACCACGGCGGGACCGGTGACGAACATCTCGCCGGTGCCCTCCACAAAGAAGATGAAGTCCTGGAGGGCGGGGGAGTAGCTGGCTCCGCCGGCACAGGGGCCCATAATGGCGGTGATCTGGGGGATGACGCCGGAGGCCTGGGTGTTCTGATAGAAGATATTGCCGTACTGGGCCAGGGCCTGGATACCCTCCTGGATCTTCGCGCCGCCGGAGTCCATCAGAGCGATGATGGGCACCTTGGCCTTGAGTGCCATTTTCTGCACCTCGGTGATCTTCCGTGCGTTGGAGGCGGAGAGCGCGCCGCCGGAGATGGTGAAGTCCTGGGCGTAGGCATAGGCATAACGGCCGTTGATCTTGCCGCAGCCGGCGATCACGCCGTCACGGGCGCAGGGCTTTTCCGGGCTCCGGCCCCGATTCTGAAAGACGTTGTACTCCACGAACGTGTCCGTGTCAAACAGAATGTTCAGCCGTTCGTCGGCAGTCAGCTTGCCCTTGTCGTGCTGGCGGGCGGGATTGCCACTGCTCAGCAGGTCGTGGCGGTACTGTTCCAATTGCTGAAGAGAATCCATTGAGCATACTCCTTCAAACCGGCTCAAAGAGACGCTTTGAACCACATTTTACAATACTTCTACATTATAGCAATATTCGCAGGGGAATGCAAGTCATCTGTATGAAGTTTCACTCCACAAGTGCGCAATTTCGCTGTGCACAGGGGAAAACCCGTCGCATATGCTGGAAAGAGGGGGAACGGTGGGAGATGCTGTCTCCCGCCCGGAAGAGGGGTATATTTTCCCCCTTGCAGGGGAGAATGAGAAGTACCTCGTTACATAGGATGTGACGGGAGCATTTTGAGGGCATCGCCGAAGGCACAGCTTCGACGAGCCTGAATTCGGCGGAGTGTGAAATTGTGGATACCAATATCAGAAGAGGAGACATCTTTTACGCCGACCTGAGTCCGGTGGTGGGCAGCGAACAGGGAGGCGTCCGGCCGGTGCTGATCATTCAAAACGACATGGGCAACCGGCACAGCCCGACGGTGATCGCGGCGGCCATCACCTCACAGCTCAACAAGGCGAAGCTGCCCACCCATATCGAGCTGATCGACCCCCACTGTGGGCTGACCCGGGATTCCGTGGTGCTGCTGGAGCAGATCAGGACCCTGGATAAGCGCCGTCTACGGGAGCGGATGGGGCACCTGGACGAGGAGCGGATGGAGGAGGTAGATTCCGCCATCGCGGTCAGCTTTGGCCTGCGCCCCAGAGAGCGGGAGGTATGACAAAACGGCCCGGCGTCTACAAAAGAACGCCGGGCCGTTTTATGCCAGGAGAGATTTGGAGATTACTCCTGGGGCTGGTCGTCGCAGGGGAGGTGGATCAGGTCGCCCAGAATCCTCTCGTATTCCGCCGGCTCCCAGAGGGATCGCCCGGAAGTGGGAGTGAAGGTCATCTCCCCGAACTTGAGCTGGCCGCTGTTCAGGCAGTAGAAGTCTACACGGACATGGATGAAGCCCTGAGAAAGCGCTTCCGCCAGGGAGAGAAGCTTGCTCAGAAAGGCCGGTTTTGAAACGTCCCGCTCCAGCGGCCTTCCCCCGTCCAGGAAGGGCATCCGGTTCCGATCCGTGTCATAGACTGCCTTCTCCATATGGGTGTGCCGTCCAGTGATAAACAGGATATACCGGGGCTTTCCGTCGAAGCAGAATACCTTATAATCGTCGATGTCGCCGCCGGAATTTTCAATATACTCCTCTGCGATAATCCGGGGCTTGATATAACCGTAGTGCAGCTCCAAACCGGCATAGAATGCAAAGTTGGTTTGAAGCCATTCGTTCAGCTTTCGTCGGGCGTCGGCCACGTTCAGACTGCTCTTGTCATGGACAATGATATTCCAGCCGCTGCCGTGGGTCGCTTTGAGGGCAAACCGCACCGGCAGCGCATCGAATGGGATATCCTCTGCTCTGTCCCAGACGCCCAGGAGGGGCACCAGATATTCCTCTCCGATTTTTTGCTTTACATAATTCCGAACCAGATATTTGTCCGACAGCTCTCCCTTCAGCGGCGTACTGTCATGCAGCTTCAACCACTGGATCTTTTCCGTGTAGGTGCGGGGATGCTCCAAATTCAAGGTCTGCCCCGTCTTTTGGTAATACCACTCCTTCAAAGCGTCGGGATACCGTGACGGCTCCAGTCCCTTGAAATAGTAGTACTCGTCCTTGCGCGACAGCTGGTACCGGTTGTCGCCAATTTGCCTCATCAGCTTGCTGTAATCCTGCCGTTCTCGTTCGGCGGCGGTTTGGTTGGCTTTGGTGATGGAGTCCCTGAGCTGCTCGTAATTCCGCTTGTCCCGGTCGGCAGCTGTTGCGTTGGCGGCGGCGACAGCCTTTTGCAATGCACTGTAATCCCTTCGCTCCTGCTCGGCAACGGTCTGCCAACGCTTCTCATTTGCAGCTGTCGCATTATTCAGGCCTCTCATAGTTTTTTCCGCCTCCTGTTGAGCGGAAAGCAACATATCCACCTGTTTCGAAAGCCGATGGATATCCTTTTCCCTGTCGGCCATTGCCTTTTTGATGGTGGCATTTTCCTTTTTCAGAGCGTCTATCCGGCGGTAGATATTCCGAAAGGGCGGGATTTTCCTGATAAACCTTGAAAGGAGATTCATAACATATTCCCTGCCAATCTTGCGCTACACTACATTCCTGGAGAAACTATCATTCCCGCCCGGTTTTACTCCACCTTCGCCCGGCCAATGGAATCATAGACCACGCCGCTGCCGACAAATTTGCTCACCGGGAAGCAGTTGCGCCCGTCCAGCACGATGGGCTGCTTCATCAGGCTCCGGAAAATCTCCGGCTCCAGCGCCTTCACGTCCGCCCATTCGGTGAAGATTAGGCACAGGTCTGCGCCCCGGAGGGCCTCCTGAATGGTATCACAGTAGGTGATCTCGTCGGGATAAAACCGCTTGAAGTTATTCACCCCTACCGGATCCCAGGCGCTGATCTCCGCCCCGTCGTCCAGCAGGATGGGGATGTTTACCAGGGAGGGGGCCTCCCGCAGGTCGTCCGTCTCCGGCTTGAAGGTCAGACCCAGGACGGCTATCTTTTTGCCCTCCAGGGAATCGTAATAGCTGCGGGCCTTCTTCACCAGCACCAGCTTCTGCCGGTCGTTGACCTCGATGGCCGCCTTGATGGTTTTCAGCTCCCGGTCATAATAGTTGGAGACCCAGTGGAGCGCCTTGGTGTCCTTGGGGAAGCAGGAGCCACCGTAGCCGATGCCGGCGTTCAGGAACTTGTTGCCGATACGGGGATCCAGGCCCATGCCCCGGGCCACGTCCTGGATATCCGCCCCCAGCAGCTCGCACAGGTTGGCGATCTCGTTGATATAGGAGATTTTCAACGCCAGGAAGTCGTTGGAGGCGTACTTGATCATCTCAGCGCTGCGGCGGTTGGTCACCACCACCGGCTGATCCAGCCCGGCATAGACCGCACGCATGACCTCTTCGGCGTGCTTGGACTCCACACCGATGACGATCCTGGCAGCGTGGAGAGTGTCCTTCACCGCAGTGCCCTGGGACAGGAACTCCGGGTTGGAGGCCAGCTCCACCTCCACGGAATGGGTCAGCTTTTCCCGGAGCCGCTGCTCCAGCTTGTCGTTGGTGCCGATGGGGACGGTGGACTTGACCACCACGATGCAATCCCGTTCCAGAGTGGCGGCGATCTGATCGATGACTTGGTTCACATAAGACAGATTGGCGGAGCCGTCCCGTTTCTCCGGGGTGCCCACGCCGATATAGATGACCTCGGCGTCCCGGTAGGCGGAAGCATAGTCGGTGGTGAAGGTGAGCCGCTCCATATTGGCGGCCATCAGCTCCTCCAGACCCGGTTCATAGATGGGGGAGATGCCCCGGCGCATGGTTTCCACCTTTTTTTCGTCTACATCTACGCAGGTGACATTGTGTCCCAGATGGGCCAGCACGACGCCGGTGACCAGGCCCACATAGCCGGTTCCGGCAATGGCAATTTTCATCGATAAACGCTCCTTTTACTTACGTCTCAGCAGCTTTTTCAGCTTGCGGAAGGGCCAGGTGACGATCCGTCCGACCTTCCAGATGGTGGACCGCTTAATCTCCTGATTTTTCGCTTTCAGAGCCTTATTCTGGGCCTTCAGGGTGCTGTTTCGGGTCTTCAGCCGTTCGTTACGGGCTTCCAGACGATTGCAGCGGCGGCTCAAACGCTGAACGGAATCCTTCAGGCGGATGTTTTCCGCCCGCAGTGGGGCCAGCTCCAGCTTGGCGCTGTCCAATTCCAGGAACAGGAACTCCTCAGAGGTGGAAGAGAGCAGCGTCTGCATCTTCCTGTATTCGCCTCTGTTGTAGAAATAGGATTCATTATGACCGGTAATGCCCAAGTCGTCAGCCCACTCGGTAGAAAGCTTATTATACAGCTTGTGATAGGAGGGGCCTCGGAGAGTCGTCACGTTCCAGAGTGAGAAGTGCTGGCTGTAGTTGATAAAATCCTGTTCCAACCGGTCATAGACATTCCAATCTCTGAGCTGCTGACGCAAAGCACACAGGGCATGGTAGAAGCAATCCCAGCTCTTTTCCCGGGTGACCGAGAGAGAACCGGCATCCCTGCGGTGGTGGGCCAGGACCTTGTTCATGGTAGAGATGCGCTGAGCCCTGACAATAGCAGAAAAGACGAACAGCATATCGTTGCTGGTACGCTGCTCCTGGAATTTCAGGCCGTTTTCCCGGACAAAGTCCGCCCGAAACAGCTTGTCCCAGGCCCATCCTACAAAGGCCTTGAAAGTGTCCTGAAAAATCTCTTCTCCGGCAAAGGGCTGATGAATGGGCAGCAACGCCTCGTTGATGGTGTAGCGGGCGGGAGCATATTCGCCGGTGGCCTCGTAATACTGGTCACAGCGGAACACGATGATGTCAGTTTCCAGAGTATGGGCCCGGTCATAGGCCATTCGGAGCATATCCGGCTCAAAAAAGTCGTCCGCATCCAGGAAAGAGAGATATTCGCCTCTGGCATACTGCATGCCGTTGTTCCGGGCAGCGCCGGCCCCGGCATTAACTTGGGTGAATACCCGCACCCGTGTGTCCCGGGCCTCATATTCCCGCAGGATGTTTAGTGAGCCGTCGGTAGAGCCATCGTCTACACAGATGACCTCGAACTGCGTTTCGTTGCGCACCAATAGGCTGTCCAAGGTCTGACAGAGGTATTGTTCTGCGTTATAAACGGGCATAATCACGGATACCCGTATTTTGGCATAATAGGCGTCCGGATCGGCCAGTATCTCGTGAATCTGCTTCCAATAGGCAGGGCCCAGCAGCTCCTCATCCAACAGGCCCTGCTCCATGGCGGGGCGGAACTCATCACAGATATGGTGCAGATATTCCAACTGGTATTCCGGAGCCAGGCGGCGGTAGGTAACCATGAAGTTGCTGAACTTTTTGGCGTAGAAAATGAGGGTGAACTTTTCCAGCAGTGTCGGGTCTTTGCTCATCCAGTCCCAGATATAGCGATACTCGTCGGTGACACAGTAGAGCTTTTTCCGGTTAAACATGGAGGAATTGGGATTGTCCCGCCGGTTCATATAGAAAGGCTTGTTGACAAACCATGCCCGCTCTGCCCGACAGAAGGTTTGGAACCAGAAGCCGTTGTCCTGATAGGAGGCGCCGGGAGTCTCATTGTGCCGGATATGCCAGCGATTGAGGAAGTCCAGGCTGTAGATGCCGCTCCAGGTATTCATCACAAACTTGAATGTTTCCAGCTCATCGCCCGGGCAAATTACCCTGCCATAATACCCCCGTGCGTATGTCAGGCGGTTGAGATCCTGTCGAAGAGAACCGTCCGGATTGACCATAAAGCGGTAAAAGTCCGCCTTGACAAAGTCCAGCTGGTTTTCGCTGGCAATTTTGTACAGGGAGGCATACATATCCGGCGGGACGAAGTCGTCCGGCTCCAGGATGCCCAGATATTCTCCCTTAGCGGCGTCGATGCCCCGGTTCATGGCCTTGCCGTAGCCCCCGTTGGGGCCGTCCAGGATACGGAAACGCCTGTCCAGGCTGGCGTATTCCTTCATAATGGCCATGGAGCTGTCGGTGGAGCCGTCATTGACGCAGAGGAACTCCATCGCGTCCAGCGTCTGCTGAGACAGGCTGTAGAGCGCCTCGGTCAGGTAGTCCTCCACGTTATAGATGGGCAGGACCACCGAGACCTTGGGCTTTTCCACTGCGTCGTGGAAGAGCTGAACAGCTGCCGGAGGAGTCTTTTTCTTTGGCGGAGCGCTGATTGCCTGGCGTTTGTCGGCGTAGAGGCTTTTCAGCTGGGTGGCACATGCGCCCTGATAGCTGTGGACAAATTCGCGGGTAGTCTCCAGGATCTGCTGTCCGTTCTCATCGTCCTGGCCAAAATCCTGAAACCAGTTGAAGAGATCGGTGAACTCTTTCACCATGATCCGCTCGGCTACATCCGGCGTCACATGATCCTGCGCCAGCCGTTCCTCCACAATATGAATAGAGCGGAAGTGGCAGTCAAAGTGCTTTGACCGCAGGCCGACCAGCGAATCCTCCAGGTTGATACGGTGGACCACCAGCCGATCCCGGGCCAGCATCATCCGGTTGGCGTTGGTGATGACTGCGGCGAAAAAAGAGCGGTCATTGACACAGAACAGGTCGTTGAAGCGCAGCTTGTGCTCCTCCAGGAAGGCACGCCGGTACAGTCCGTTCCAGGGAGCGACGTTGACCTTATAGATAGGGCTACCCTCATTCAGCGTCAGCAACCGGTGGAAGCTGCCGACCTCCATGTGGCTCAGCGTGAAGGAGGGACGGTCCACTGCCGTATTCCGCTGGACATCCCAAGTCACGGTAGCGCACTTGAGCAGATCCAGGTCATATTTCACCGCCCGGGCGTACAGCGCCTCGTAGGCGTAATCCAGCACATAGTCGTCTGCGTCCAAAAAATGAACGTATTCTCCCGTGGCCACAGCCAAACCAGCGTTCCGTGCCACCCCGGCATGGAGGTTCTTCTGATGTAGCACCCTGACCCGGGCGTCCTGCCGGGCATATCGCTGGAGTATTTCCGGGGAGCTGTCAGTTGAGCCGTCGTCCACGCAGATGACCTCGATATCCTTAAAAGACTGGTTCAGGACGCTGTCCAGGGCTTGTTCCAGGTAGGCGGAGGCGTTGTAAACCGGAATGATGATAGAAAGCTTTGGCATATCGTTTTCTCTCTCCCTTTCTGGCTAAATACAGCGTAACACATCCTATTATAATCTGGCATGGGAGAAAAATCAACTCATTTTCCCAAAGGCGCACCGTTTCAGCCCGACCCGGCGAAGTCAGACAGAGCAGCCCGGATTCAGACCTTCCCATACTGGAACAGGTCGCATTTGATCATCCCGTTGTAGAGCTTCCGCTTTTTCCTGGCCCGTTGGCCGAAAGCCGCCTCAAATTCCGTGTGAGAGGAGAGGATACTCACCCGCCAGCCCTCCGGGAGACGGCGGACGGCGGCCCCAAAGGTGTGGTACAGGCGTGCGGCCTCCTCCTTCTCCAGCAATCGCTCCCCATAGGGGGGATTGGTCACCACTCGGCCGTAGGGCTCGTGAGCGTAGAACCGTCCGGCATCCGCCACCTCGAAGCGAACGGTGTCGTCCACCTCGGCCTTGACGGCGTTCTCCTGAGCGATGCGGACGGCGTTTGCATCGATGTCGCCGCCCCAGATGTCGTATGTCCGGTCGTATTCCTGGGCCAGGGCTTCCTCCACCGCGTCCATCCAGAAACGGCTGTCCACCAGCTTCCATTTTTGCGCGGCAAAGTGACGGTTCAAGCCGGGCGCGCGGTTTTTGGCGATGAGCGCCGCCTCGATGCAGATGGTGCCGGAGCCGCAGAAGGGATCGCAGAAGGGGTCTAATCCCCGGTATTTGGACAGCAGCACCATAGCGGCGGCCAGGGTCTCCCGGAGAGGGGCCTCCACCCCCACTGCCCGGTAGCCCCGCTTGTACAGCCCTGCGCCGGAGGTGTCCAGGCACAGATGCACCTCGTCCTTCATTATGGAGAACTGAATTTGATACCGCTCCCCGGTCTCCGGCAGCCACTCCAGGCCATAGGCCCGGCTGAGGCGCTGGGAGACCGCCTTTTTCACGATAGACTGGCAGGCGGGGACGGAGTGAAGCTGGGAGTTGATGGAGTAGCCCTTTACCGGGCTCTCCCCGTCCCGGGGGATAATGTCCTCCCAGGGAACGGACAGCGTCCCCTGAAACAGCTCTTCAAAGGTCTCTGCATGGAACCGCGCCAGCACCAGCAGCACCCTGGCCCCGCAGCGGAGCTGAATATTCATCCGGGGCAGATCTGCCAGAGTTCCCTTACAGAACACCCGCCCGTTTTCCGCCCGCACCTCCGGGAGCTTCAGGCGAATCAGCTCGTCTGCCACCAGACGCTCCAGCCCCAACAGGCAGGGGACCATATATTCGACCTGTTCCATGCGATCACTTCCTCTGTTTTCCACAGTATAGCCGATTTTGCCGTCATTGGCAAAGGGTTTCTGCATAACGGACAGGGCAACCAATGGTGCTTTACAGACGGGTGAACAGGGCGGAGAAAAAGGCCGCGAACAGGAGAAACCTGTGGTGCAGTCAAGCTGCTCACGCCAACCGGAAAGGCAGGGTGCCAGCTCGCCGGGAATCCTTTCAGGCAACGCCCCACAGCTGCAAAGAGCGTCCTGCACTACTCGCTGTATTCGTCAAATTGCGTAGAGTCACGGGCTTCTGTCCCGGCCTTCAGCCCCACGCTCTCCCACGTCTCCGGGAGTTGCTCCACCGGCAGCTTGGTGGCCACGCACCGGTTGATGGGAACGCCCTGGGCGGAGAATTTCGCCTCATAGTCCGTCATAACCCCCTGCACCCCATCGGCGTGAAGGTCGCGGGTCACCTGGCTGAGCGCATACCCCGCCTGGGGGAACTGCGTCAGAGAGAAGTCAAACAGGGGGCGGTTGTCCGTCTTGAAATGGATCTCTCCCCCCTCCCGGAGAATGCTCCGATAGGAGACGAGGAATCCTCCGCTGGTCAGCCGCCGCTTGCAGTGGCGCTTGGAGGGCCAGGGATCGCAGAAATTGATGAACAGACGGTCTACCTCGCCTTCGTCGAAGATCTCCCCCAGCCGCTCCGCGTCGGCGCAGATGAAGAACACGTTTTTCAGCTCCAGCGCCCTGGCCTTCTCCATGGCCATCACCAGGGCGTCCGGCACCCGCTCCACGGCGATGAGCAGGACGTTGGGATTTTTCCGGGCAGTCTCGGCGGTAAAGGTTCCCTTGCCGCAGCCGATCTCCAGCCACAGGGCCTCTGCCTCCGGGAACAGGCTCCGCCACCGGCCCCGAAGGGTCTCCGGCTCCTGCACCTGCCAATCCGCGCACCGCTCCATTCGGGGGATCAGGTTCTTCTTTCGTCTCATTCTCATATATTTATCCTCTTTTCATGTGGTCGGAAGTTGATCGTTACGCGGCAGTTGAAATTTGAGGAGGAGCAGCCGCGCCCCTCTTTCAGGGGAGCCGTGCAGCCCTTGCCTCTGTCCGGCAAAGCGGCTATAATAAGGGCAATCCCACTTCAAAGGAGGCATCTCCATGTCCTACATCTGTCTTATGGTCAATCGAAACGGCGCCGTCGCCGCCGCCGACAGCCGGGAGACCTTCCCCGGCCACATCCATCTGGACCGGCGGCAGAAGTGCTTCGCCCTTCCGGAGCGGAAGCTCATCTGGGCCTGCTGCGGTCCCACCCTCCGGTTCGGGGTCGATCTTCCGGGGAGCGTCCGCCACATTCTGGACAGCGATCGCCCCATGGAGGACAGTCTGGAACGGGTGGCCGGGTCGGTGCAGCGGCTGACCCGGCTGGGGCCTGACCCCGGGCCCTTCTGCCTGACAGCTGCCCGGTGGGAGGACGGGGGCTTCACCGTCTGGGACTTTCGCCAGGTGCGGAGCGACCCCGGGGAGCGGTATACCTTCCGCCGCCGCCGTTGGCGGGTCTGCGGGAAGGGGGCTGTCTTTCTCCAGGCCGGGGCAAAGCACCGCCTGCTGCCCCCGGTGGAAGCGGCAGGGCTGACGGAGCTGTCCTACGAGGCGCTGCGCTCCGCCGCCAGGGAGCGGGTCACTCTGGCCATCCGGATGGACGAGCAGCGCAGGGCGGCAGACCGCCACTATAACCAGACCATTGGAGGACAAGTCCGGGCGGTGGGCATCCGGGTGAAGGGGGCTTAACCCTCCAGCAGTCCCAGAAGGTGAGGCATATCCAGTGCCTCCTCAAAGAGGAACGCCTCCGCCAGGGACTCCATATTGTCGTCGGAGTACTCCACCTCCTTGGAGTACTGGCGGGCCACCTCAATCTGGTCCGCCAGGGTGAAGACCCCCGTCCGCTGCCAGTGCCAGGCGCCCAGGGCGGCGATGGTCAGCACCATTCCCACCGCCTGTCGCAGCTTTCCCAGCGCGTCCCCGTCAAAGGACGCCTTCAAAAAATACCGGAAGATCAGGTAAACGGTGAGGTGCTCGTACTCATAGCTCCGCGCTCCCAGACAGGCGGCAAAGCCCGCCCAGTCCAGCGTCTCCAGACTTTCCCGCAGCTCCGCCAGTTCCCGGCCCCACGCCGACTCCAGCACCTCCATCTCCAGATGGGCGTCCAACAGAGCCCCCAGGACGGGCTGCCAGCGGGTGGGTACCGCCTCCGCCGTATCCGGCCCGGCGTTCGGGTCGGGGAGGCAGTTCTGATTCATCGCCCGCTGCGCTGTCTGTGTCAGGCGCAGGGCCTCCGCCCAGCGCAGGGCCAGGGGACGGGTGCGATCCTGGACGATTGTAAACAGTCGGTCCCGCAGCTCCAGTAGAGGCGGGTACAGAGGCAGCGGCTCTTCGTCCTCCTCTGCATCGGTGAGATAGCTCACGAACTCGCAGGGCTCCGGGTCAGCGAGGATGAGCCGGGCAGCCTCCTCACAGCACAGGCCCACACCCACCTCCATCCGGTCGGGGAACCACTCCCGATACCGGGGGTGCAGGGCGCAGATCTCCCCGATATGCGCCTCTCCCAGCTCCAGCACCAGTCCGCACAGGCCTCTCTCCGTCAGGAAGGGGCACTGCCCGTTTTGGGGGCGGATGTAGGCGTCTCCCTCCTCGTCCCGGCCCAGCGCGGACAGGATACGGCGGCTCTGGGCCTCCGGGAGCGAGCGGTAGTAGTCCACCGTCCCCTCATCCACCACGATCTCCCATCCGGTACGGCAGCAGTTGTCCCCGCAGGCCGACGCCAGACATTGGAACCGCTCATAGTAGCCGGGCATGGTCACTACCATTTCCCTCTCCCCCATTCTGCTGCAAATCGCCCCGGTCGCTGCCGGGCCGCAGGGCTTTACTCAATGTGTCATTATACTATACTCCGGCGCAGGTTGTCAAAAACGTCTGTTCTGTCCGCCGTTGAAAAAAATCTTGACAACTGTGTTCTTCACCGTTATAATATCATTTGTGTCTGTGAGGTATCTATGGAGAGATGTCCGAGCGGTTTATGGAGCCGGTCTTGAAAACCGGTGACTCTCACAAAGAGCCGTGGGTTCGAATCCCACTCTCTCCGTTCTCTTCTCTCCCCTGTCACAATTGAATCTCCCTTGGTGGTTTTCGACTTGCAGAAGTACTCAAGTGGTCGAAGAGGCGCCCCTGCTAAGGGTGTAGGGCGGGCAACCGTCGCGAGGGTTCAAATCCCTCCTTCTGCGTAGCAAAATAGAACCGATTCTCCCTGTGAGAGTCGGTTCTTTTTGTCGCTGCGCCCGTCTTCCGGCATGATAGCTCTCCCCAACGCATAGAATGGCCCCAGGAGAGAGGAGTGGTTCCGGATGAAGATTTTTGTTCTGCGGCGGCAGATCGTCACTGCCGTGCTCTGCTGTGTGCTGGCGCTGGGGATGGTCTGGCTGGTCAGCCATCCCGACGCCGTAGGGGCGGCGGCAGTGCAACGGCAGCTGCCCATCTACAGTGTTCAGCGGGAGGAGAAAGTAGTTGCTCTGACCTTCGACGCCGCCTGGGGCAATGAGGACACCCAGCAGCTCATCGACATTCTGGGCTCTTATAACATCACCGCCACCTTCTTCCTGGTGGGGAGCTGGGTAGACAATTACCCGGAGTCGGTGAAGGCCCTGGCTGACGCGGGGCACTCCATTCAGAATCACTCGGACACCCATCCCTACATGACCCAATGCTCCCCGGAGGAGATCCTCCAGGAGCTGAACGCCTGCAACGACAAGATCGAGGCCATCACGGGAGCCCGTCCCACCCTCATCCGTCCGCCCTACGGGGACTATAACGACACGGTCATCAACACCATCCGCTCCGCCGGTATGGAGCCCATTCAATGGGATGTAGACAGCCTGGACTGGAAGGAGCTGTCCGCCGCCGAGATCACCCAGCGGGTGCTGGACGGGGTGGGCCCCGGCTCCATCGTCCTCTTTCACAACGCCGCCCTCCACACACCGGAGGCCCTGCCGGACATTATCAACAGCTTGATGGAGCAGGGATATACCTTCGTCTCGGTGGCAGACCTGCTGCTGGAGGGGGATTATACCATCGACCACACGGGCCGTCAGTGTCCGGCGGAGGTGTCCGCCCTCTCAGAGAGCCTGCCGCCCCGGCTTCTTCGGCGGATCCGGGCGGTGTGAGGGCGTTCTCTCCTCCTTTTGTCTATTTTGTCTCCGGAAAAGACGGCAAATTTCGTCAAAATGAGGGGTGAAAAACCGCTTATTCCCCATGACAGGTAAACAGAAGTATGATAGAATGTATTCGATATATCCCCGCTGATACCGATACCGATGATCTGCACAGAAAGGGAGCATGGATACTTATGAAGCTGCTGGAAGACCGCATCCGGAAAGACGGCATCCTGGCCGAGGGCGACGTGCTGAAGGTGGATTGCTTTTTGAACCACCAGATGGACGTGAAGCTGTTCCACGAGATGGGAATGGAGTTCAAACGCCTGTTCGCCGACAAGCCCATCAACAAGATTTTGACCATCGAGGCCAGCGGCATCGGCATCGCCTGCGTGGTGGCGGAGTGCTTTGACGTGCCGGTGCTGTTTGCCAAGAAGTCCCAGAGCATCAACCTCTCCGGGGACGTCTACTCCACCAAGATCCAGAGCTACACCCACAAACGGGTCTATGACGTCATCGTCTCAAAGCGGTTCATCGGGCCGAAGGATCACGTCCTCATCATCGACGACTTTCTGGCCAACGGCTGCGCGCTCCAGGGGCTCATTGCGCTGGTGCAGGACGCCGGGGCCACGGTGGAGGGCATCGGCATCTGCATTGAGAAGGGCTTTCAGAAGGGCGGCAAGCTCATCCGCGCCACCGGCATCCAGCTGGAGTCCCTGGCCATCGTAGACCGGATGGACCCGGCGACGGGCGAGATCGTCTTTCGGGAGCAGTAAACGGTTTCCCCTTCGTTTTCCCCAGTAAACACCAGGCACCCCCGACGCAGCCGCGCCGGGGGTGCTGTTGTTTTATGTGTCCCTACTGATACGGTTCACCAGAGCTTACACGCCCTGCTTGAACTGCTCGGGAACCTGGTCGATGGTCTGGTATTTCTCCATGGCCTCGTCCAGAGTCATGCCCTGGGCCACGGCGTCCTTACGGACGGCGTTGATGGCCTGGATCTCCTTCATCTTCGCACCGGTCAGGCTGTAGCCGTGCATGGCCCACAGAGTGGCGGCCCATGCCAGCAGCGGGATGACGCAGAACATCACGATGACGGCTACCTTGATGCCGCCGGAATAGGCGGTGCTATCGTCGGGCAGCTCGGCCAGTCCGGCGCAGATCAGGAAGATCAGAGCAACCAGGGTCTGGGCCAGAGAGGAGACCAGCTTATCCACCAGGGAGAACAGAGTGCCCATAATGCCGGGGATGTACTTGCCGGAGCGATAGGTCTCGTAGTCCGAGCAGTCCGCCACCATGGGGATGGGCATATCGGCTGTGGCGTAGTAGGCGCCATAGCCCACGCCGAAGAAGATGATAAACAGGATGGTGTACAGGTTGATCGCCCCGCCGCCGTTGTACGGGAAGGAGAGGGTCAGGCCGCTGCCTGCGGTATGATCGCAGATAACCAGCAGTACGAACACCACCAGATAACAGACGAAGGCCACTGACACGTACCGGGTCAGGGACGCCTTTTGGCCCTGCTTCTGAGAGGTGCGCACCGAGAGCAGGAAGAACGGGACGGCGCAGACATAGCCCAGGATCATCATGGGCAGATACAGGCTGTCGTAGTTGCCCATCATAATGCCGTACAGCGCCAGCAAGACGGTGGTGTTGGTGGCGATGGCCAGGGCCAGCTTGCAACCGGCGCCGGCGACCATCAGGCGCTGCATGGGCTTGTTGTTCTTGATAATCTCCCAATACTCGGACATCTTGACCTTTTCCTGCTTGTCGCCGCCGATGCCATAGTACTCGGGACGGTCCTTCCCGGCAATGCCGATGATGGCCAGGATGGTCAGGAACACGGAGACGGCGATGCCCACCGGAGCGATGATCCGGTAAAGCTCGGGACGGGCATAGCCGGAGGTCACCAGGTTGCCGGCATCATCATAGACATTGTACATGTTCTTGATGGTGGGGATGAGCAGCTGCATGAGGCCCATACCGAGCATAGAGCCGATGGTGTTGAAGATGGTGAACATGGGACGCTGATTGGGGTCGTTGGTCAGGACGGTCTGTCCAGCACGAGTGCAGGAGGTCTGGAAGGTATATCCAATGACCCAGATAAAGTAGACAACCACAAAGCCGATGTAGCGCAGGGGCATCATGGTTTCCGGAATGAAGGGCAGCAGGACATACAGCGCAATCACGCTGACCGCCATAATGGCGCTGCCGATAATCATGAAGGGACGGAATTTGCCGATCCTGGTGCTGGTGCGATCCATCAGCGCGCCAATGATCGGGTCGGTGATGGCGTCCGCCACACGCATGACGGTCACCATAATGGATGCGAACATACCAAGCTGCAGGACGCTGGAGCCGAACTGAGCAACATAGGAGAGGACCAGGACGAAATAGACGTTGGTCGCTCCGTTGTTCATTGGGAACAGCACCAGCTGGTACATCTTAGCCCGGTTGACACCGGAGGCTGCGGCAGTTGGCTGCTTTTCACTCATGTTGAACATTCACCTCTCAAAAGTGTATGCATCCCCGCCCCTCGCGGGGCGGGGATGGGGTGGAAGGAACTGATTCCGCTTACTCCTTGACGGTCTTCATGAAGGCGGTGACGATGAGCAGCACGGCGGCGACTGCGAAGCAGACGATGCTGGCGATCATCAAATAGAACACGCTCCATGCGGTGGCGTTCTGGGAGTTCCAGGAGAACAGGCCGGAGATCATCAGGATACGCTCATTGGCCATCTGGCCGATGATGAGGCCATAGACGCCCACAGTGACCATGATGGACAGGGTGCTGACCACGTCCAGATCACCCAGGCTGGTGGTGGGGGTGACCACCGCCACCACGGACAGGACGATGCCGAGGATGGCGCCGGCGGTCAGCAGGCCAAAGGTGGAGAGGGAATAGGAGGTGCTGATGTTGTTATTGATGATCAGCAGGACCAGTCCGGCGATCCCCAGGATCGCGGCGAGGATCTGGCAATAGCCTCCCACAGTGCGGTTTTTCAGGACGCTCATATCACTTTACCTCCTTTTTCTTGCCTGCGGTGAGGTAGACAACGAAGCAGGCGACCATGAGCACAGCGGAGACGCCGATGGCTGCATAGTACGCCACACGCCACCAGACCATAACCTGCTCGATGGTGGTCGTGCTGTTATAGCGGTTCATCAGGTTGCTCTGGCTGAAGGCGTAGAGGATCTGATGAGCGGACTGCTTGACAGACAGCTGGAGGTTGGCATCGCCGTCGATCAGGCTGGAGCTGACGGTGTTGCCGTCCACCTGGCCCGCGAAGTAGCTGGTGTTCTCCAGCGTGACGCTGCCATAGAAGCCGGACATACCACGGGTATCATAGCAGGTGACGCCGGAGGCCAGGACTGCGGTGTACAGATCCATGTCGTCATAGATGTCGGTGACGCAGTAGCCCTTGAAGCCCCACTCGCCGTTCAGGATGTTGGTGATCAGGTTGTAGCTGCAGGTGACCTCCACGGGGCCGATCTTGCTGAAGGAGGTCATGACGCCCAGCATACCGACGTCCTCTTCCTCGGTGTCATACTTGTACGCCTCGAAAGCGATCTGGAAGGCGCGCAGGTCGCCCTCACGGGCCTTCTGCTCGGTCATGTAGGGGGCCACGCCGTCACGGTTGGTCTCCTGGTCGTTGAAGGCGAAGTGCTTCGGGGAGGCGATCAGGCCGTTGGACAGAGCGCCGATGGCGAACTCCATGCCGCAGTTACCGGTCAGGACAGGATCCTCGGAGTAATACTCGCCGTTACGGCCGTTGTAAGCGGTGCGGTGGGTGTTCAGGCCGGGGCCCCACAGGATGGGGATGCCGAAGAACAGGGACTCCACGCCCACATACTCGCCGAGCTCATACTGCAGGTCGTGGCTGAAGGAAGAGGCCACGTTGGGGGCGCTGGCAAAGACGCAGCCCATCCAGGCGCTGTTGGGGTCGTCAGAGCTGATGGCCCAGGGAGAGCTGGTGTCCTTGCTGCCCGACAGAGCCAGGGCGATACCGGTGGCGGCGTTCTCGGTCAGATAGGCCTCCTCCATGCCGATGGACTCAACGCCGGGGATGGACGGGCCGCCGTAGGTGGCCAGATACATGGCCTCCTCCAGGGACATCTGATCCAGCAGGTCGGTCCACTTCTCGTCGTCGTAATCCACGCCGTACATCTCATAGAAGGAGATGCCGTTGTCCTGCTCCCACAGAATGTCGGAGGTGTCGTCCGTAGTGGACAGGGTGTAATAGTTGCCGTTGAGGTAGCTGATGAGCTCGTCATCGGTCAGGGTCATGTCGGAGTACTCCACGGGATAGGTGGCCTCCCAGTCGCTGCGGGACAGATAGGTGACCTCGCCCTCCTGGAAGTAGTTCCAGTCGGCGTACTCCAGCTGGTTGGAGATGGCCACGCCCGCCTTGGAGATGGAGAAAGCGGTCTTGGAGATGACGTCCTCGGTGATCTCCAGAGAGTAGGCCATGCTGGCGTCGCCCTCGCCTACCATGCCGTCCTCCTCGGTGTAACCCTGGAGGGCCAGAATGTTGTTCAGGGCGTAGTGAGCGCCGTTGCCCACGGCGAAGTAGTAGGTGCCGGGATCCATGATGTAGGTGCCGGTGGTGCCGTCTTCGTTTTCATAGGTCTCGTCATAGCTGGCGATGTTCTGGAGGTCCACCACGACGGTGACGACCTCGGACTCATTGGGCTCCAGCGTATCCGTCTTGCCGTACTCCAGTAGCTGGATGGCGGACTTCTCCACGCCGCCCTCGATATAGGGGGCCTGGCCGTAAATCTGGACGCTGGTCTTGCCGGCCACATCGCCGGTGTTGGTGACCTTCACGTTAAAGGTCAGGGTCGCGGTGGGAGTGCCGTCGTCAGCGATGGAGACATACAGCTCGGGATCGCCCTCCCACTCGAAGTCGAAGGTGGTGTAGGAGAGGCCATAGCCGAAGCTGTAGACCATCTCGGCCTCATAATCCCAGCCTCCCTCGGAGGCATAAGTGCCTGCCGTAGAGTCTGCGTTGTGCACCCCCAGGACGGAGTCATAATAGCGGGTCTCATAATACTTGTAGCCCACATAGATGCCCTCGGCCTCGATAACATAGTTGCTGGAGTCGTCGTCGGTGATGACTTCCTCAGCGTTGCTGTAGCTGTAGTCGCCCACGTTCACACTGGCGGGGGCGGACAGGTTGTAGGTGGCATAGGTGTCGGCCAGGCCGCCGGAGGGGCTGACCTTGCCGCAGAGGACGTCAGCCACGCCCAGCATGCCGTAGCAGCCGGGGAAGCCGATCCACAGGATGGCGTCCACATCGGGGTCGTCCTGCAGCTCAGCCACTTCCATGACGTTGGTGGTGTTCAGCAGAACGATGACGGTGTCGCTGACTTCCTTGGCCAGCTCGATGACTGCCCGCTCATTGTCGGTCAGCTCCAGCGGCTCGGAGGCGCCGGTGCCTTCCGCCACGCCGCCCTTGGTGTAGTCAGAGCTCTCGGCGCTGGGACGGCCCAGAACCACGATGGCGGCGTCGCCATAGGTGGCGAAGCTGGCCTCATAGTCGGCGTTGACCTCAGCATACTCGGCGATGGTGGGCTCCTGCGGATCATAGATCTCAGTGACCTTCTCGTTGTTGGCGTGCTGATAAGTCTCGTTCAGAGTCTCATAAACCTCCAGCATGGTGGGGTTGACATTCATGCCGGCGCCGTCGAACTCGAACTCGCTGCCGCTCCAGCTGTCGATCGTGTTGGTGAACGTAGAGACCATGGTCATGGACCCGTCGTCATTCACGGTGTAGCTGTTGCCCAGGATCGTGGCGATGGTGTTGGCGAAGTCGGTCTCGTTCTCAGACAGGGCCTGCGCCAGGCTGATGTAGGGGCCCTTGGCGTAGGAGCCCATGCCCTGGCCAAGCAGTTCAGCCACGGAGCGGATGCCCAGCAGGGTGATGTTGCTACCGGAATCCAGAGGCAGAGCGTCGTTGTCGTTCTTCAGCAGGACGCAGCTCTCCGCGACCTCCTCGCGGCCCAGGTCGATGGCGGCCTGGATCAGAGCCTCGGAGTTGCCGGTGCCATCGTCGTTCAGGTACTGGTCATCGGGAACGTACTTGTCATACAGCGGGTCGTCCTCGGTGCTCTCAGAGGTGAACACGGAACTGGTGGTGCCCAGCGTACTGTCGATGGTAGTGCTGTAGGCCTCCATGATGCTGCCCAGGATAATGGACACGCACATCAAGAATGCAAACAGTGCGGAGAGGCCTCTCATGATTTTTTTGGTCTTCATTGTTGGTTTCACGTCTCCTCCCATAAAAAGTATGTGAAATCGGTTTCGTACGCAGTCAGGTTTCCCCCTTTCTGAAACATGGCAGCGCTCCCGTTACTGCGCCTGGGGAGTGCCGCTCTATCTACACCCGCCAGCCTCCTCCATCGTGAGGGCGGAATGTAATAGACAAATCAAATCACACCCAGTTGGCGCTGTTGCTGCTCTTGGCGTTGAGGGTGTAGGCGGGGTTGGGCGTATCCACCTTGTGGATGACGGAGGTATCCTCCTGGTCGCCCGCCACGGCTCTGAGCTGATGCTGACCGGTCAGGGCGACGGTGAAGGTGAACACATGGCTCCCGCTCTTCTTCTCCACCAGCTTGCCGTCCACATAGAGGGCGACCTCCGGCTGGTTGGAGTAGACCTTAACGGTCGTCTCGCTCTCCACCCGATCCACATACCGCTTGGAGCAGAGGTGGACGAAGGGGTCGTCGCTCCACCATGCCTTGTAGAGATAGAAGCTGTCCTTCTTGGTCTTGCGGTCGAAGGTCACCAGGCCCTTGTGGTTCATGCCCGGCTCGCCGCCCTGATCTCTGGCATCGGCGGCAAAGTCAAACATATTCCAGACGTGGGTGGCCCACATCCAGGGGCGCTTGTTGATGAACTCCAGCAGGTACTCGTGGTAAATCGCCTGATACTCCTCGGTGTGGTCGCCCCGCCTGGGGTTGGAGGAGTGGAGGTTGGGCATACCCTCCGCGCCGTACTCGGAATAGCCCAGAGGCCGGTTGGGATAGACGGCGTGGAAGAAATCCACCCACAGGTCGTTCAGGAACAGTCCCGGGACGTACCAGCCCAGGTACAGGTTCCAGCTCACCACGTCGGTGATGTGGGCCACCTTGTTGAAGGGGCCGCACATGGCGTAGCAGGCCAGGGTGGTGAACCGGGTGGGGTCCATCTTGTGGCACAGGTCGTTGAGGACGTGGTGATTGTCCAGCATATCCGCCTTGTCCTTCGTGCTGATGGTAATCTCGTTGGAGACGCCCCAGCAGACGATGCAGGCGTGGTTGTAGTTCTGGGTAATCAGCTCCTTCATCTGGCTGATGGTGTTCTCCCTGCCGTTGGGCATATGCTCGCTGATGTAGGGGATCTCCGCCCAGACCACCATGCCCCGCTCGTCGCACAGATCATAGAAGTACTGGTCGTGCTGATAGTGGGCCAGACGGATGGTGTTGCAGCCCATCTCGCAGATCAGATCCATATCCTCCTTGTGCATCTCTTTCGTGATGGCGTTGCCCAGGCCCTTCCGGTCCTGATGGCGGCTGACGCCGCGGAGAGGATAGGAGCGGCCGTTGAGGAAGAATCCCTTCTTCGGGTCAACGTGGTAGCTGCGCACGCCGAAGCGGGAGGCCACCTGATCCACCGCCTTGTCGCCCTTGTACAGGGTGACGGTGGCGTTGTACAGATAGGGATCCTTCACGCCGTCCCACAGGTGGGCGTTGGGGATCGTCAGGGTGACATCCTTGCCCTCGCCCTGGGCCACCTCCGCGCCGGAGGCGTCGGTCAGGCTGACCTTCACCTGGTCAAATTCGCCCACGGGATAGCTGACCACCTGGACCTTGCCGTTCTTGTCCTCCACGGTAGGAGTGATCTGAAGGCCGGGGCCGCCGTAGTAGTCCAGGTCGAAATGGGTCTTGTTCACCACCAGCAGGTCCACATCCCGGTAGATGCCGCCGTAGAAGGTGAAGTCTGCCTTCTGGGGATAGACCCGGTCGTTGACCCGGTTGTCCACTGCCAGCTCCAGCGCGTTCTCCTCCTGGAGCAGACCGGTGATATCTGCCCGGAAGGTGGAGTAGCCGCCGTCGTGGGAGCAGACCTCCTTGCCGTTCAGGGTCACGACACAGCTGGCGTTGACCCCCTTGAACTGGAGATAGACCAGCTCCTCGTCGGCGTCGAAGGTCGGCTTCTGGAAGGTGTGTTTGTAGGTAAATACGCTGCGGACATAGTCGTTTCCGCCGTCCTGTCCGTCGATGTTGTTCCAGGTGTGGGGCAGGTCTACCGCCACCGTATCACCTTTCGGCCCGGTAAACTGCCAATTCTGGTTGATGTTGATGATTTTTCTCATTTCTGCCCCTCCAAACCATGTCATGAACGATTCGCACAAATTTTTCCGTCCGGCTGCTCTTCTTATCATACACAATTTACAGCTCTTTGTGTTGCGAATTTGACTAAGTGGTTGTTTTTTTGGCGTAAGTGGTCACGGCCCTCAACCGCTCTCCCTGCACCCCGCCGGACATCTGCTTTTACATTTTACACCAGCTTTCCAAAAGTTGCAACCACTTTTTAAAAGTTTCGTCGCTTTTCTTTCGGAAATTTCTTCCAGGAAGCAAAAATTTGCCGGAGCAGGGGATTCCTGCTCCGGCAATGGGCGTGATTCATTTGCTTTCCTCTGGCAGAGGGATGGAGATGCGCAGGGAGAAGCAGCCTCCCTCAGTGACCACCGTCATCTCGCCGCCGTATTTCCGGGCAGTGTGGCGGATGCTTTTCAGCCCGTAGCCGTGGTAGCCGTTTTTGGGTTTGACGGAGACGGGCAGCCCGTCCCGGAAGGTCAGCTCCTCCCGGAGGGGGTTGGTGACGCTGATGACCAGGAACCGCTGGCGAACGTGAACCAGCACGTCGATGACCCGAAGCTCCTTCGTCTCGCACTTGCGCACTGCCTCGATGGCGTTGTCCAGGGCGTTGCCCATGACCGTGTATAGATCCACCGGATCCATGAAGCCCAGGCTGGAGCCGTCGGCCACGCAGTTGATGCTGATCTCGTTGGCCTCGCACAGGAGGCTCTTCTCCGTGAGGACGGTGTCCAGGGTCTCGTTGTTCGTCCGGACGGCGGCGTCGTAGATGCGCACCGAGTCCTCGATCTCCCGGATATACCGCTCCCGCTGCTCGCTCCCCTCCATGGTCCGCATGGCGGCCACCTGGTGCTTCAGGTCGTGGCACTTGCGGTTGATGAGGGCGATATTCTCCTTGGAGAGCTGATGCTGGGCCGCCTGCTGGTGCCACATCAGGTTCATGGTCTCCAGCTCGTGGCGAATGGCGCTCTTCTGAAACAGGGATGTCTGGAGGTAGAGAATGGTCAGGCAATAGATCTGGCACAGCAGAAGCAGGACGCTGATCTCCCTCTGGGGATTCAGCTCGCCGCCCTGATAGGCCGCCGTCCACAGGCCGCCGTAGAGCAGATACAGGAGGATGGCGGAGGTCAGCTGTCGGGGGCCCACATGCTGACTCTGATAGACCGGCATCCACCGCTCCACCGTCAGGCCCAGGGCCAGGCAGACCGCCGCTGTCAGCAGGAGCAGCAGTCCCATCGGCCGGAAAGAGTCCTCCTGGAACGTCGGCAGATACTGGCAGAGCATCTGCCAGATCTCATAGAGCAGGGAGCCGGTGCAGCCCGACCAGATGGAAAAGTACAGGGTCACGCCCGGCTTTGCCGTCGTGCAGCTCAGTCCCACCAGCCAGCCGACGATCCCCAGCGCGGGGGGCCACAGATGCGCCGCCACAGAGGCGGGCACTGCCAGGACAAATCCCCACTCCAGCAGCAGCTGTCCCGCCAGCCAGGCCGCCGCCCGCAGGCCGAATTTTTCCCGCCGCGGGAGGGGATAGATGTAGATGATGCAAACCAGCCACCGCAGGATGCACTCCGGTGCAGCGTCCGCGAGGGCCGTCAGGGCAGATGTCATGTGTTGCCTCCCACATAGCTGGTCACCGCCGCCAGGAAGGCCGCCTTGTTTCGGCGGCTGATCTCCAGCTTGTTCCCAGCCACCGTCACCACGTCCCGATTCACCTCGGAGACATGGGCCAGGTTCACCAGGTACCAGTGGTTGCACCGGGCAAAGTGATAGGGCGTCAGTTCCAGCTCGGCGCTCTGCATGGTGCCCCGGAACACATATTCCCCGCTCCGGGTGTGGTAGTGGAGCATATGGTTTTGGATCTCCACATAGAAGATATCTCGGGTGTTCAGCCGCCGGATCCCTCCGGGGAGGGTCAGCGTCACCGTGCCGCCTGTGCGGTTTTTCGCCCGCTCTACCGCCCGGTCAAATTTCAGGGCAAAGGTGTCGTACTGCACCGGCTTGACCAGAAAGTCCAGCGCCCCCACCGAGTATCCGTCGATGGCGAACTGGGCCATCTGGGTGATGAACATGATGACCACCTGGTCGTCGTACCGGCGGATCAGCTCCGCCACCTTCATTCCATCCATGTCCGGCATTTTGATGTCCAGCAGCAGGATGTCGAAGCTCCTGTCCTCGCTCTGGATCAAATCCAGGCCGCTGCTGAAGAAAACGACCTCCAGCGGCTGGGAATGCGTCTCTGCATACCGGTTCAGATAGTGCTCCGTCTGCTCCCGATAGCTCTGCTCATCCTCCGCCACCGCAACTCGCAGCATATGGCCGTCCTCCCTTCCTGTTCACCGCCCGCACAGTGGACGGCAATTTCAACCAGTATACCCTATTATAGCAGAGCTTTGGGAAAAAGAGAATAGGAATGAATGAAAAAGGTGCGCCACGGCGCTCGAAAACGCTCCTGTTTGCTCCCCGAAAAAATCCAAGGCGCAGTCACCCGCCTTACAGCGAATGACTGCGCCGGTGGCCGGGGCTGCCGCTTCAACGGAACAGGAACATCCCTTTGATTTGCAGCCGGAGCACAGGCTCATCTCTCTGCCCGCGCTCCTTTGGCCTATTTCACAGACGGGGGCGATGGGCGCTGAACCCGACAGCGGCCCCTGCCCCCGTCCGGCCCGGCGTTCCGCGGTCCGGTTTTCACCGTTCCGCCGCCTCGCCGCCTGCTGGTATCATTCTGCCCCGTCTCCGCCCGGTTATGCGCCGGTCGTCCCTGGCACATTTTTCCGAAGGCGGCGCGGCAGAAATTTCCCCCTGCCCTGCAAGTTTGCGGGCGGATGCTGTGACAGTCCTCTCCCCGGTCAGGCGTTCTGCGCCTGGAACATTTTGGGGGCGATCCTGTACAGCAGCAGCACCACGATCACCGCCAGGACGGTGTTGGGCAGCATATAGGCGATGTTGTAGCTAAAGCTGTACGCCACCAGGTCCCAGCCCACCAGGTCATAGTATTCCGCATAATAGGCCGCCCAGACCAGGCAGCCGGACAGGAAGGTGCAGAGGAACTGGAGCGCGCCGCAGACCACGGTGCCCACCGTAGCGCCCACCAGCCGCTTCTCCCCGAAGGGTTTGGCGATCAGCCCCGCCAGCCCCAGGACGGTACTGGCCAGCAGGTAGTCCAGCAGGATGCAGCCGATCTGGCTCAACAGGGTGGGGCAGTACATGACGTTGCTGAAACCCAGCACCATCTGGATCAGGCCGTGGACGAAGCCGGTGAAGCAGCCCCACTTGGGGCCGTTGCGCAGGCCCATGATAACGAGGGGCAGCATCTCCAGGGTGACGGAGCCGCCCAGAGGCATGGCAAAGAGCTTGATGTAGGAGAGGACGTAGGCGATGGCGATCATCAGCGCGCCCTCTACCAGCTTGCGGGTCTTGGTGTTTTTCATGTCAGGAGCCTCCCAAAAAGAGAAAAAGTACCGCATTGCGTCCAGAACAATGCGGTACGAAAGCACATAATGCGACAAAACAGCTTCCTACGCCGGCATTACCCGGATCAGGTTATTAGGTGACTGGAGCTGCGATTTGCCCCTATCTCAGCCGGGGATGTCCCCCAGCGCCCCTGTGTTCTATTCACTTGCGGTCTGACACCATTTTACACCAGTACCCGTATTTGTCAAGAGGCCCCGCTATCTTTCTCCTACCCCAGCGCCACGTCCAGCACCATCATAATGAGGAACCCCGCCATAGCCCCCACGGTGCCCAGGTCGCTGTGAGGGCTCATATTGGCCTCAGGGATTAGCTCCTCCACCACCACATAGAGCATGGCTCCGGCGGCAAAGCTGAGCAGCCAGGGCATGGCGGGCCGGAGCAGTCCCGCCGCCAGCACCGACAGCAGGCCAAAGATCGGCTCCACCACCCCGGACAGCGCCCCCACGGCAAAGGCCCGGCGGCGGCTCATGCCCTCATTGCGCAGGGGCAGGGATACCGCCGCCCCCTCCGGGAAGTTCTGGATGCCGATGCCCAGCGCCAGAGCAGCGGCGGCGGCCCAGGCAGCGGACCGGTCGCCCCCGCTCTGGGCGGCCAGGGCAAAGCTCAGTCCCACCGCCATCCCCTCCGGGATGTTGTGGAGGGTCACCGCCAGCACCAGCAGAGTGGTCCGCCGCAGGTGGGCGGGCAGGCCCTCCCGGACGTTTAGGGCTGTGTGAAGGTGGGGCAGGAGGTGATCCAGCCCCAGGAGGAACACCACGCCCAGGCAGAAACCGGTAGCCGCCGGAAGCCAGCCGGGGAGCCCCATGTCCTCCCCCAGCTCGATGGCGGGGAGGAGCAGGCTCCAGACGCTGGCGGCGATCATCACCCCGGCGGCGAAGCCCAGAAAGCATCGCTGAAGGCCGCCGGAGACGTTCCGACGGAAGAAAAACACCAGGGCGGCCCCGGCGCAGGTCATGAGAAAGGTAAAGCCGGTTCCCGCACCGGCATAGGCAAGGTTTTGCAGCATAGTATGCGCTCCTTTTGACGCTGTAGGATGCTGCATCCTATGCACTCGGGCCCGTTCCGGTGCCTGTCCCGGGCCGAAGCCGGTAGAAAAACGCCGGAGAGGTTTTCCCTCTCCGACATTGTAGACTGTCAAAAAAGCGCTTGAGACTCCCGCAACAGAGTAGCGGGGGTGCGGAGGAGGGGGCAAAAAGCCCCCTTCGCGTGCAATAAAAAACGATTTTTAGAACTTTTTTAAAGTTCAAAAATCGTGCTCAGCGTGTCAAAAAGGATTTTTGGCACGCTGAAACGCCGGAGAGGTTTTCCCTCTCCGGCGTTGTGTGTTCATTGTCGTCAGCCTGCGGCGGTCTCGTCGTCGCTGCCGTCCCCGGTGGCGCTGTCGGAGCCGGTGTCCTCCGCAGTCCCGTCGGCGGCATCGTCCAGCGTATCCTCATCCACAGTGCCGTCCTCCGTCCCGTCCTCCGTCTCATCGTCCGTGCCGTTGTCAGCGTCGCTGACGGGGGCCTCGCTGCTGGGATAGACCGTGCCGTCGGAGGCGATGGTCACATCATAGGAATACGTCTCCATGAGGCTGACCACCTGGTTCCACTCCTCGTCGCTCTCGGTGAGCCGGGTGACGCAGCCGGACTGGATGGCGGGTGTTACGGTGAAGGTCACCTCTCCCCCCTCGGCGTTGCCGGTGAAGCGGATCTCCAGCAGGAACGTCTCCAGGGTCTTTTCGTTGAACCAGCAGGTGCCCAGATTGTAGAAGATGGGCTTACCGTTGTAGTACTCGATACCCTGGAGGCAGTGGGAATGGGTACCCACGATCACGTCCGCCCCGGCGTCGATATACTCCTTTGCGGTGGTGCGCTGGGTTTCGTTGGCCTCATAGCTGTACTCGGTGCCCCAGTGGACGCAGGCTATGACAAAATCCGCGTTCTCCTTGGCGTTTTGAATGACCTTCACGAACTCCTCCGTGTCATAGCACAGCAGGATACCGGAGGAGTCCTCAGTGGCCTGGGGGGTATAGCGGATGTTCTCCGCACAGGAGGCGTTGACGAAGGCCACGGTGTAGCCGTCGAATTCCACATAGTACGGCTCACAGGCCTCCTCCAGGTTCTCCCCCGCTCCCACATGGGCGATGCCTGCGCTGTCCAGCGTGTCCAATGTGTCGGTCAGCCCCTCGGCGCCGTAGTCATAGATATGGTTGTTGGCCAGGGTCACCAGATCCACCCCCATCGTCTCGTAGATGGAGACGTTGGATGTCTGTGCCCGGAAGGTATACGCCTTGCCGTCCAGGGCTGTCCCGCCGTCGGTGAAGGCGAACTCACTGTTGACGCAGAACAGGTCGGCGCTCTGCATCCGATCCAGCAGGCTCTCGCCGATGCAGTCGTAGATGCCGTTCTCCTGCTCGACCAGATAGGTCATGTTGTACCAGGTGTCGTCCAGGTTCACATCCCCCATCATGGCGATGGTGAAGTCATACTCCGTCTCCGCCAGCGCCGCGGCCTCCTCCTCCGCCTTCTGAGCTGCCTCCTCCTGCTCGGCCAGGGCGGCGGCCTCCGCCTTCTCCTGGGCCCTGTTCTCATTGTAGTCCAAAATCGCCTGGACGCCTCCGATGCAGAGGCAGATCAGGATGATGACAATACAGACGGAATTGAGCACGAAGCCGGGCCGCAGTCTCCGGCGTCTCCTCTGGCTGCGCCTGGAACGGCGGGGCCGGTCATATCTCTCTTCCATGGGCAACTCCTTTCTCCGGGGCAGCGCCCGGGACAGCAAAACAGGCTGCTTTTTCAGCAGCCTGTGATCGATGAAATATGGCATCTGTGGTCGAAACCGCTGCTTTTCATTCTAACACAATCCATCTTTCCCGTCCAGTGCGGCAGAGGAAAAAGTGGAAAAATCGACAGAAAAGCGGCAGGTCTCTGCGGCGCTTCCCTCAGTCCCGGTCGTCCAGCGCGACGAAGGGCTGGCAGGAGCCGATGGCCTTGTAGGCGGGGCGGATGATCTTGCTGCCGCTGAATACCTCCTCCATCCGGTGGGCGCACCAGCCCACCATCCGGGCGGCGGCAAACAGGGGGGTGTACAGCTCCTCCGGGATGTTGAGCATATCGTAGACAAAGCCGGAGTACAGGTCCACGTTGGCGCACATGACCTTGTCCTTGCCGGTGACCTGGGCAAAGACCTGGGGGGTCAGCCGCTCCACGCTCTCGATCAGGTTCAGGCGATCCTCCATCCCCTTTTTCTCCGCCAGGCTGCGGCTGAACCGCTTCAGGATTTTTGCCCGGGGGTCGGAGAGGGTGTAGACTGCATGGCCCATGCCGTAAATCAGTCCGGAGCGGTCGTACCCCTCCCGCCGGAGCAGCCCGGCGAGACAGGCGGAGACGGCGTCGTCATCCTTCCAGTCCGGGACGGTCTCTGCGATGTAGTCCATCATCTGCTTGCAGCGGATGTTGGCGCCGCCGTGCCGGGGCCCCTTCAGGGCGCCCACCGCCGCGGCGATGGCGGAAAAGATGTCGGTATAGGAGGAGGAGATCACCCGGCAGGTGAAGGAGGAGTTGTTGCCGCCGCCGTGCTCCGCATGGAGGATAAGACACAGATCCAGCAGCCGGGCCTCCTCCATGGTGTACTGCTGGTCGTCCCGGGCCGCCGACAGGAAGTTCTCCGCCGCCCCCTTGCCGGGCTGCGCCCGGTGGAGGTACAGAGAGCCCTTGTCGAAATAGCAACGCTTGGCGGCGTAGGCGTGGGCCACGATCATGGTCGTCCGGGCGATGAGCTGCATGGACAGGCGGAGCTGGTTCTCCACCGTCATAGTCTCCGGGTCCTCGTCATAGGAATAGAGGGTCAGCACGCTCTGGGCCAGCTTGTTCATCACGTCGCAGCTGGGAGCCTTCAAAATCATGTCCTCGGTGAACATACTGGGGAGAGGGCGCATCTCCTCCAGGGCCTGCTGGAAGGCGGTCAGCTCCTGCCGGTTGGGCAGCTTTCCCATGAGGAGCAGATAGCAGGTCTCCTCAAAGCCAAACCGCCCCTCGGAGGTGCAGCCCCGGATCAGGTCCTCCACGCTGATGCCCCGGTAGATCAGCTTGCCCTCCATGGGAGTCTTTTCGCCGTCCTGGAGGTAATAGCCCTGGACGCTGCCCACCCGGGTGAGGCCCGCCATGACGCCGGTGCCGTCCGGATGCCGCAGGCCACGCATGACCTGGTATTTCTCATACTTGTCCTGGGGGATTGGCCCGACCCCCTGGAGCTCCTCGCTCATCTCATGGATAAAGTCAGTGGTCTGACTGGAAAGCGGACGATTCATCACAGCTGTGCCTCTTCTCTCTCGGGCGTATGACGCCCTTACTCACTATGATGACAGTATACCACGTCCAGCGGGCAGAAGTCAACGCAGTTGCTCCGCCAAAGTGCATTATTTGCTTTAATTCCGTCACTTTTCGTAAAAAACAGTTGTCATTTTGTCCGTCCTTACCCCATTTTTACCCATGGTAAAATCTGTTTTTTGCAAGGAGGTCCCCATTTTGCTGCATCGTGTGGCCGCATTATCCCTGGCTCTGACCCTGTCCGTCCTGCTGCTGTCCCTGACCGCACTCCCCGAGGAGCCCCTCTCCTTTCCCGTCCAGACCGCCCTGGCCTCGGACGAGCCTGCCGATGATACGCAGGTCGATTCGGAGGCCGCCGAGGCCGATCCGGCGGCCACATCGCCCGCAACGGCAGATGACGGCACCGATACGGAGAACGCTTCTTCGGAGGGGATCACCCGGGAGGAGAGCGCACAGGCGCAGGACGCTCTGGTTCCGGAGACGCTGACGGTGCTGCTGCCGGACGGCGCGGTGGAGGAGATGGCGCTGGAGGACTACCTCTGGGGCGTGGTCGCCGCCGAGATGCCCGCCTCCTTTGCGCCGGAGGCCCTCAAAGCCCAGGCGGTGGCCGCCCGGACCTACACCTGTTATCAGATCAGCCACACGAAGGGCGCTCACCCGGAGGCGGACATCTGCACCGATTACAGCTGCTGTCAGGCCTGGATCTCCCGGGCCGATCGGCTGGCGGCCTGGGCAGAGGACGAAGGGGATGCATACGCCGCAAAAATCACTGCGGCGGTGGAGGACACTGCCGGAGAAATTCTCACCTGGGAGGGGGCGGCAGCGCTCACCGTGTTCCACGCCGCCTCGGCGGGCTCCACCCGCTCCGCGCAAGAAGTCTGGGGCGCCGATCTTCCCTATCTTACCTCTGTTTCCAGCCCGGAGAGCGCGGCGGACACCCCCAACTATTACAGCGTAGTCTCTTTTTCCGCCCAGGAGTTCTCCGACCTTTTTCTGGCTGCATATCCCGACGCCGACCTCTCCGGGGACTGCTCCGGCTGGTTTGGCGCAGCCGAGACGGACAGCAGCGGGGCAGTTCTGTCCGTCCCGGTGGGGGGCGTGGAGGTCACCGGGAGCGACCTGCGCACCCTCTGCGGTCTGCGCTCCCCCCACTTCGGGGTGGAGTGCGGAGAGGACGCCGTCACCTTCTACGTCACCGGCTACGGCCATGGAGTGGGGATGAGCCAGTACGGGGCCAACACCATGGCGGCGGAGGGGAGCAGCTATCAGGACATCCTGGCCCACTACTATCCGGGGACAGCACTGGAGAAATGAGGCCCCGATTGACAATCCCCTGCGATTGCTATATTATGATATTGTTATAAACATACCAAATAAGGGGGTAAGCGCATGGTTCAGCCGACGGGCGAAAGCGCTCTGATTGCCATGAGCGGCGGGGTGGACAGCTCTGTGGCCGCCGCCCTGATGCTGCGCCGGGGCTGCCGCTGCCGGGGGGTCACCATGCGGCTCTACACCAACAGTGACGTGGGACTGAGCCGGTTCCACACCTGCTGCTCGGAGCAGGACGTGGACGACGCCAGCCAGGTGGCCTTCCAACTGGACATCCCCTATACGGTGGTGGACTATACGGTGGATTTCCGGGCGCAGATCATCGACAAGTTTGTCCGCGTCTACGAGGCGGGAGGCACGCCCAACCCCTGTATCGACTGCAACCGGTACATGAAGTTCGACAAGCTCCTCCGCTACGCCGACGAGCAGGGGCTCACCTGGGTGGTCACCGGCCACTATGCCCGCATCCGCCGGGACGAGGACACCGGCCGCTGGCTGCTGGAAAAGGCGTTGGACGAGGGCAAGGATCAGAGCTACGTCCTCTATATGCTCACCCAGGAGCAGCTCTCCCGCATCCGCTTCCCCCTGGGAGAGATGACCAAGGAGGAGACCCGTGCAGTCGCCCGGGAGCTGGGCTTCTGCAATGCCCGCAAGCACGACAGCCAGGACATCTGCTTTGTCCCCGACGGGGATTACGCCGGGTTCATGGAGCGGTACACGGGAAAGCGCTACCCGGAGGGAGATTTTCTCGACCTCTCCGGGCAGGTGGTGGGCCGTCACCGGGGAGCGGTGCGGTACACCCTGGGCCAACGGAAGGGGCTGAACCTGGCCATGGGGGCGCCGGTGTACGTCTGCCGGAAGGATATGGCGGCCAATACCGTCTCCGTCGGCCCCAACGAGGCGCTGTTTTCCCGGACGGTGCTGGTGGGAGAGCTGAACTGGATCGCCGTCTCCGCCCTGACGGCCCCCATGCGGGTGAAGGCCAGGCTCCGCTACCGCCAGCGGGAGCAGTGGGCCACTCTCTCCCCGGAGGGGGAGGACCGGGTGCGGCTCACCTTCGACCAGCCCCAGCGGGCGGCCACCGTGGGCCAGGCGGCGGTATTTTACGACGGAGACATCGTCGTGGGCGGCGGGACCATCGTGGACGTCCCGCCGGAGAACGAGAACGGGGGCGGTTTGCCGTCATGCTGAATCAGTTTTCCAGAACGGAGCTTCTCCTTGGCAGGGAGGGCATGGACAGGCTGGCCCGCGCCCGGGTGGCCGTCTTTGGCATCGGAGGCGTGGGAGGCTATGCAGTGGAGGCCCTGGCCCGGAGCGGCGTGGGGGCGCTGGACCTGATCGACGACGATCGGGTTTGCCTCTCCAACCTGAACCGCCAGATCATCGCCACCCATAGGACGCTGGGACAGTACAAGGTGGACGCCGCCCGCCAGCGGGTGGAGGAGATCAACCCAGACTGCCGGGTCACGGTCTACAGGACCTTTTACACGCCGGAGACGGCGGGACAGTTTCGCTTTGCCGACTATGACTATATCATCGACGCAATTGACACGGTGACCGGCAAGCTGGAGCTGGCGGAGCAGGCCGTTCGGGCGGGCGTCCCCATCATCAGCTCCATGGGAGCCGGGAACAAGCTCGACCCCACCGCCTTTGAGGTGGCGGACATCTCCCAAACCTCCGTCTGCCCCCTGGCCCGGGTCATGCGCAAGGAGCTGAAAAAGCGGGGCATTTACCATCTGAAGGTGGTCTACTCCAGAGAGCCGCCCCTGACTCCTCTGGAGAACAGCGCGACAGGCTGTGAAGCCGACGATGTCTGTCCCGCAGACACCTCCCGAAGCGGCACGCCCCGCCGCCAGACGCCGGGGAGCAACGCCTTTGTCCCCGCCGTGGCGGGACTGATCGCCGCAGGGGAGGTCGTCCGGGCGCTCTCCGGCTCTGAGGCGCGTCGGCCATGATCTATCTGGACTACGCCGCCAACACCCCGGCAGACCCGGCAGTGCTGGCGGCCTTCTGCGAGACGGAAGCCCGCTTTCCCGCCAATCCCAACGCCCGGCACCCCATGGGTCGGGCGGCTCGGGCGGAGCTGGCCCGAATCACCGGCTCTGTCGCCGCCCTTCTGGATGTGGGGCCGGGAGATGTGATCTACACCTCCGGGGCCAGCGAGTCCAACAACCTGGCGGTCAAGGGTCTGGTGCAGGCCAATCCCTCCGGGGGACGGCATATCCTCACCACTCCGCTGGAGCACCCCTCCGTCCGGGGCGCGCTGACCTGGCTGGAGGGGCAGGGCTATCAGGTGGAGGAGCTGCCTCTGTGTCCGGACGGCAAGGTGGATCTGGCCCAGCTCCCCGATCTTGTACGGGAGGACACGGTGCTGGCGACGGTCTGCGCCGTGGACAGCGAGACGGGGGTGGTTCAGCCCATCCGGGAGATGGGGGAGCTGCTCCGGCAATTCCCCGGCTGCCGGTTCCATGTGGACGCCGTCCAGGCGGTGGGCAAGCTGGATTTGTCCTTCGCCGGGGCGGACACGGTGAGCATCGCGCCCCACAAGTTCTATGGGTTGAACGGCAGCGGCCTGCTGCTCAAGCGGGGATGCGTGCCCCTGGCCCCGCAGATCCACGGAGGCGCCAGCGCAACGGAGGCCCGCAGTGGCACCCCTGCCCTGGCTCTGGCCGCGGCGACGGAGACCGCACTCTCTCTGGCCCTGTCCCATCGGGAGGAGCGGCTGGGACGGGTCGCCGCCCTGAACACCCGGCTCCGGGAGGCGCTGAGCCGCCGCCCCCAGGTACGCATCAACAGTCCGGCGGACGCCTCTCCCTATATCCTGAATCTCAGCGTCCGGGGCGTCCTGGGCACCGTTCTCCAGCGGGAGATGGGGAAGCGCGGGGTCTGCGTCTCCGTCCGCTCCGCCTGCGCCCGGAACGGAGAGCCGTCCGGCGCAGTGATGGCCCTCACCGGGGACCAGCGCAACGCCCTGTCCTCCTGGCGGGTCAGTCTCAGCCATCTCACCACCGAGGCGGAGCTGGACGGCTTTTTGCAGGCCCTGGACGACTGCTGCCGGGAGCTGGGGGCGGGGTGAACCGCTAATTCCTGACTTTCCCCGATTTCCCCGCCTCATCTTCACTTTCGCCTTGTTTTGACCCGCAAAACCTGTTATACTATTTACAGATAATTTGGAATCATATCCATGGTATTCCACAGGCAGGTCTTCCCTGCCTGCCGCTTTTGTGTAAAATATCCGGCGTCCCGGCCATGGGGGCCGCCAAATATGAAAGAGAAGGAACCGAATCCCCGTGAACTTTACCGAACTGAATTTACCTGCTGAGATCCTCCAGGCCCTGAAGGAGCAGGGCTACGAGACGCCCACCCCTATCCAGGAAAAGGCCATTCCCCCCGCCCTCCAGGGCCGGGACGTGCTGGGCTGCGCCCAGACGGGCACGGGCAAGACCTGCGCCTTTGCCGTTCCCATCCTCATCCGCTTAGACCGGGAGCACCTGGACGGGCACCCCATCCGCGCTCTGGTGCTCACCCCCACCCGGGAGCTGGCCATCCAGAACCAGGACTGCTTTGTAGCCTACGGCGCCCATCTTCCCCTGCGCAGCACCGTCATCTTCGGCGGCGTGGGCCAGGGGCCCCAGGTGGAGGCGCTGGAAAAGGGCACCGACATCCTCGTGGCCACCCCCGGACGTCTGGCCGACCTCTACCAGCAGGGGCACATCGACCTCTCCGCCCTGGAGATCTTCGTCCTGGATGAGGCGGACCGTATGCTGGACATGGGCTTTATCCATGACGTCAGGAAGATCCTGAAATGGCTGCCGGAGAAAAAGCAGACCCTGTTCTTCTCCGCCACCATGCCGAAAGAGGTGCGCAGTCTGGTGGACGAGCTGCTCCACGACCCGGTGCGCATCGCCGTCGATCCCGTCAACTCCACGGTAGAGGCCATCGACCAGAGCCTCTACCGCACCGACAAGAGCAAAAAAATCAAGCTGCTGACCTGGCTGCTGAACCAGCGGGACTACTCCTCCGTCCTGGTCTTTACCCGGACGAAGCATGGGGCCAACCGGGTGGCCCGGGATCTGGAGCGGGCGGGCATCTCCGCCGCCGCCATCCACGGCAACAAGTCCCAGACCGCCCGTCAGGCCGCTCTCGCAGACTTCAAAGCGGGAAAGCTCCGCGTCCTGGTGGCCACCGACATCGCCGCCCGGGGCCTGGATATCGAGGCCCTGTCCTGCGTGGTGAACTACAACCTCCCCGACGTGCCGGAAACCTACGTCCACCGCATCGGCCGGACAGGCCGGGCAGGGCTGGACGGTGTCGCCATCTCCTTCTGTGACGCCAGCGAGCTGGAGGAGCTGTCCGCCATCGAGAAGCAATTGGGACGACGTATCCCCGAGGTCAGCCAGCACCCCTACCCAATGGAGGAGATGGAAGTGCCTGTGACAGACAAAAAGGGCCGGAGGATCAACCCGGAGGACGCCGAGGCCAGAGAGGCCGCCCGGGAGCAGAGCAAAAAGCGCCGGGAGAGCCGGGAGAAAGCCCCCGCCGTCACCGCTCAGCCCGTCCAGTCCGGGGCAGAAAAGGGCAGCAGGCGCAAGCAGTCCATCGGCCCGTCCCAGGCCCCGGAGGCCGCAGCCCCCGCCCCGGCAGGGGAAGCCAAAGCCCGGAGGAAGCCCGCTCTGTCCGAGGAGCCGGTGCTCCGTCCCGAGGAGGACGTGGGCGATTACAGCGACCTGATTCGCCACCGGGCCACCTCCCACCCCGCCGCTCGGAAGCCTTATTCCGCCGCCGCCCTGGACGAGCTGCTGGCCCTGCCCGATTTTGCCGACGAGCTGGGCTATGACCGGCTGGATCAGGCCAAGCGAAAGGGCCCCCTTGCAGGGGGCAGAGTGATGGACGCCACCGCCCGGATGTTTCTGAAGGGCCGCACGGAGGAGGAGCCCGCCGCCCGGCAGGAGTCCCGCCGCTCCCATCGCCGGGGACGGGATGCCTCCGACGCGCAAAATCCCGTCCAGGGCCAGTCTGCCCGGCAGGAGAAACAACAGCCAACACAGACAAAGCAGGAACCGCAGCGCTCCCAGGAGAGCCGGAAGGACGGCAGACAGCAGGCGGGGCAGCCCTCCCGCCGCCAGCGGCGCTCCAATGGCAAGGGACAGAGCGCCCAGACGCCTCCGCCCAAGGCCGCCGCTGTGCTGGAGCAGTCCAAGCCCCGGAGCAGCCGTCCCAGCCCTCACAGCGGCAAGGGCAAACGCCGGACAGACACCCCGGCGGAGAAGGCTCCGGCCGCTGAGAGCAAAAGCCTGGTTCGGCCCTACTATCTCACGGACACCCGAGGGAAGCGGGGATGAGCGCCACAGTTTACTACCTGGTTGCCGCCCTGCTGGTGGTCATCGACCAGGTGACAAAGTATCTGACCCGCGCCTTTCTGGCCGGGCAGGGCACTCTTGTGGTCATTCCAGGGATACTGGGGCTGACCTATGTGGAGAACACCGGCATGGCCTTTTCCGCATTCAGCGGCTTTACCCCGGTACTGGCGGCGCTGAGCTTCGCCGTATCCGTCCTTCTGGCGGTCGCCATCTGGAAGGCGTGGCTGCCCCGTCCCTTCTGCCAGTGGATGCTGACGCTGGTCCTGGCGGGGGCAGTGGGCAATCTCATCGACCGGGTCTTCTTTGGCTATGTCACCGACATGATCGAGGTGCTGTTTGTCAGCTTCGCCGTGTTCAACGTGGCGGACTGTTGCGTGGTGGTGGGCGGCATCCTTCTGGCCGCCTACATCGTCCTGTTCTGGCGGGAGGAGGAAAAGCCCTCTGCCGGGAGGAGGGAGCAGAAGTGACCCCCCTGCTGCTGACAGCGGAGCGCTCCGGCCAGCGGGCGGACCAGCTTCTGGCCGAGGCGGTGGAGGGCCTGTCCCGCTCCGCCGCCCAGCGGCTGCTGGAGCAGGGCGCTGTCACCGCCGACGGCAGGCCCCTGAAAAAAAACGACCGCCTGGAGGCGGGCACCGTTCTCCGGGTGGAGCTACCCGAGCCGGAGCCTCTGGACGTGCTGCCCCAGGACATCCTCCTGGACGTGGTCTATGAGGACGCAGATGTGATCGTGGTGAACAAGCCGGTGGGGATGGTGGTGCATCCCGCCCCGGGGCACCCGGACGGCACGCTGGTCAACGCCCTTCTGTACCACTGCGGAGACTCCCTCTCCGGCATCAACGGACAGCTCCGCCCCGGCATCGTCCACCGCATCGACCGGGACACCAGCGGTCTCATCATCGCCGCAAAAAATGACGCCGCCCATCTGGCCCTCTCCGCTCAGCTACAGGACCACTCCCTGGCCCGCACCTACGAGGCCATCGCCGTGGGCTGTCTCCGGGAGGACGCCGGGACGATCAGCGCTCCTATCGCCCGCCATCGGACAGATCGGAAGCGGATGGCGGTCGATCCCGCAGGCCGTCCGGCAGTGACCCACTGGCAGGTCCTGGGCCGGGGCACAGGCTGCACCTATCTCCGCTGTCGGCTGGAGACGGGACGCACCCACCAGATCCGCGTCCATCTGGCCTTCGTCGGCCATCCCCTGCTGGGGGACACGGTCTATGGGGCGAAAAAACCGGTGCCCGGTCTGGTGGGACAGTGCCTCCACGCCCGGGCCCTGACCTTCCGACATCCCACCACCGGAGAGACGATACGCCTCGCCTGTCCCCTGCCGGACTGGTTTCTCGCCCAGCTTCGCCGTCTGGCGCTGGAGCCGGTTCCTCTGCCGGAGGAGTGAGGCGGCGCGTTCTCCGGAACGCAGAATTCCCGGCAGGCCGTCACAAAGTCTGTGACCGTCTGCCGGGAACTGTCTTTTCTGTTGCAGATGTGCTTTTGCCCTCCGGAGAAATGTCACTCCTCCGCGCGGACGGACAGGACGGTGTAGCCCAGGGCGTTCACCGTTTTGCGGATGGCGGCCTCGTCCGGCGGCTGCTTCAGCCGCAGGGCCGCCCGCCGGTCCCCCAGATCCACCTCCGCCCAGGTCCCCTCCATCGCGTTGAGCGCATTCTGCACCCGGCTGGCGCAGTTGCTGCAGGTCATGCCCTCGATGCGCACCACCGCCCGGTAGGGGTAATGGGATTTGTCCCGGTCCGCCACACGGACCTTTTTCACCGTCTCCTCATGCTCTCCGCAGCATCCGCCGCCCTTTCTCAGCTTTTTCACATAGCTGTACACGCCAAAAACACAGGCGGCCGCCAGAATGACGACAACGATCACAGTTCCCATGGTGCGCCTCCTTCCGGTTCAAGCTGCCCGGTTCTTTCCGCAATCAGATATAGTCGGTAGACAGGCCCTTTCCGGCGGTCTGCTGAACGAGCTGCTCCAGAGTGATGCCGGACAGATAATCCCGGATGACCTGATTCAGCCCCTGCCAGATGGGTAGCACCAGGCACTTGTCCGACCGGGGACACGGCTCCTCTCCCTCCAGGCAGGTGACAGGGGCCAACGTCTCCTCCGCCAGCTCCAGCACCTCCAGTACGGTGTAGGACGAGGCGGGCCGGGTCAGCCGATAGCCGCCGTTCTTTCCCCGGACGCTCGCCACCAGCCCGGCAGTCACCAGCCGTCTGACGATGGACTCCAGATACTTCTCTGAGATCTCCTGTCGCTGGGCGATCTCCTTCAGGGACATACAGTCATCCCCGGGATGGAGGGCCAGCTCTACCATAATACGCAGGGCATACCGGCCCCTGGTGGAAATCATCACAGCGCGTCCCCCCTACCGTCCTTCTGGCCATTTTTCAGTGGCTCTATTATACTATCTGGCGGGTAGGTTTTCAAGGGGTGGATTTTGGCGTCTGCCATACCACTTTTGCGCTTCCCGTTCTTGCCTCTGCCGCCAAAAAACGGTATACTATGGACATCGTCACAGAGAGGAGGGGGTCCCATGCCGCCCAGAAAACCGGCAGCCCCCAGCGGACTGTCCCAGCTCAAGGCTGCGCTCAGGCAGGGCCAGCCCGCCGGGCTCTATATCTTTTACGGCCCCGAGGACTATCTTCGGGATTACTATCTGGAGCAGCTCAAGGGGAAGGTGCTGACCGAGGGCATGGAATCCTTCAATCTCCACGTCTTTCAGGGGAAAGACATGACCCTCCAGGAGCTGACCCAGGCGGCGGAGGCCATGCCCATGATGAGCGAGCGGAGCATGGTGCTGGTCTACGACTGGGATCTGTTCAAAAATGAGGAGCGCCGCAACGGTCTGATGGCCCTGATCGACGATCTGCCGGAATACCTGTGCCTGGTGTTCCTCTACGACACCATGGAGTGGAAGGGCAACGCCAACACCAAGCTGGGCAAGCTCATCAAGGCCAGGGGCCTGATCGTGGAGTTTCGCCAGCAGGAGCAGAGCGACCTGAACGACTGGCTCCGGCGGCGGCTCAAGCAGGCCTGGGGCAAAGAGATCGACACGCCCACGGCGGAGTATCTCACCTTCCTCTGCGGCGGCCTCATGACCAATCTGGCCGGAGAGACGGACAAGCTGGGGGCCTACGCCCGGGGCAGGGCCGTCACCAAGCAGGATATCGACGCCGTGTGCGACCCGGTGCTGGACGCCCGGGCCTTTCAGATGACCGACGCCATCGGGGAGGGCAACTACGACCGGGCCATGGGTCTGCTGGGAGAGCTGCTCCGCATGGGAGAGCAGCCCATCTATATCATGGCCGCCGTGGGGCGGCAGCTGCGGCAGATCTGGAGCGCCCGCCTGGCCCTGGAAAACGGCCGGGGAGAGCGCTATGTGGCCCAGCTCTGGGGGATGCGCAGCGACTGGCAGGCCCGAAAGCTGATGCAGTCTGCCCGGCGGTATTCCCTCCCCTGGTGCCGGGAGGCGGTTCTCCTCTGCCAGCAGGCGGACCGGGAGATGAAGCTGGGCCGGGACGGGGCGGACGTGCTCACCGAGCTGCTCCTGCGTCTGGCCGCCCAGGACAGGGGGCAGTGAGATGCTGAAGATCCGGGAGGCCATCGTGGTGGAGGGCCGCTACGACAAAAACACTCTCTCCCAGGTGGTAGACGCCCTCATCATCCCCACCGACGGCTTTGGCATCTTCAGGGACGAGGAAAAGACCCGTTTCCTCCGCCGCATCGCCCGGGAGCGGGGGTTGATCCTCCTCACCGACAGCGACGGGGCGGGATTCGTCATCCGGAACCACCTGAAGGGGGTCATTCCAGGGGAGCAGTTAAAGCAGGCCTATATCCCCGATATCCCCGGCAAGGAGCGCCGGAAGGCCAGACCCGGCAAGGAGGGCAAGCTGGGAGTGGAGGGGATGCGCCCCGAGGTGTTGGAGGCCGCCCTCCGCCGGGCGGGCGCCACCGTCCTGGGCGAGGACGATACTTCCCCCCTTCCCCGCCGGGAGATCACCAAGGCGGACTTCTTCCGGGACGGCCTCACCGGGCGGCCGGACAGCGCCGCCCGCCGGAACCGGCTGAAGGCCCTGCTGGAGCTTCCCCGGCGGCTGACCACCAACGGTCTGCTGGAGGTGCTGAACGTTTTGTACAGCTATGAGGCATATACGCAGGTCGTCGCCCGGCTGGACGACGAGGCTCAGCCCTGTGCTTCAAAATAGGCGTTGATGGCCGCCTCGTCCACCCGCATGGCCTCGATGGTCCATCTCTGCAGCTCCGCCAGATCCCAGCCCAGGAGGGCAGCTCCGTCCTCGATGACCTGCCGGGAGCAGCCTGCGGCAAACTTCTTGTCCTTGTACTTCTTTTTCAGGCTCTTGACCTCCATGTCCTGAACGCTCCTGGAGGGGCGCATCAGGCAGGCGGCATAGATCAGTCCGGTGAGCTCGTCGGCGGCGTAGAGCACCTTCTCCATCTCGTGCTCCGGCTTGATGTCCACCGTCAGATTCCAGCCGTGGCTGGCGGTGGCGTGGATCAGCCGCTCGTCCAGGCCACGCTGGCGCATGATCTCCTGGCTCTTGATGCAGTGCTGGTCGGGATACCGCTCGAAATCCAGGTCGTGGAGCAGCCCCACGATGCCCCAGAACTCCTCCTCGTCTCCGTAGCCCAGCTCCCGGGCATAATAGCGCATGACCCCCTCCACCGTCAGGGCATGGCGGATGTGGAAGGGCTCCTGGTTGTACTCTTTCAGCAGGCTGAACGCCTCGTCTCTGGTAATCATGTTCGTATTCGCTCCTTTTGCTCTGCGGCTATGCCGCTGCTCCCCTTACTATACGCTTTTTGCGACATGATTTCAACATATTTTTATAGTAGGTTAGTATATTTATATCGGTTTGTCCTCGCCCCGTCGATTTTCCTTGACAGTATCCTCCGAATATCGTATGATGTTTTCCCGGAACGAACCACCGGTTCAGTCAGTGAATGGGAGGCAGCCACACCATGAAGATTAGCCCCTCGATCCTGTCGGCAGACTTCACCCGACTGGGGGATCAGTGCCGGACAGCATTGGACGCCGGAGCGGATATGATACATTTTGACGTGATGGACGGCCATTTTGTGGAGAATATCTCCTTTGGCCTGCCCGTGCTGCGTTCCCTCCGCAGGGGCCTGGGAACGGCGGTGCTGGATGTACACCTGATGATTACCCATCCCCTGATATACGCTCCCGCCTTTCTGGAGGCGGGGGCCGACCTGCTCACCTTTCATGTGGAGACGGAGGACAGCATCGACGCCGTCCTGGGTGTGATCCACGCCGCCGGACGGGGCGCAGGTCTGGCCATCAGCCCGAACACTCCGGCAGAGGCCGTATTCCCCTGGCTGGACAGACTTGCCCTGGTGCTGGTCATGGGGGTGGAGCCGGGACAGGGGGGCCAGTCCTTCGACCCCCGGGCCCTGGACAAGCTCCGCACCCTCCGGGCCGAGTGCGCCCGGCGGGGAATCCACCCCGACCTCTCAGTGGACGGCGGGGTCAAGCTGGGCTCCACTGCCCCCCAGTGCGCCCAGGCCGGGGCCACCCTCCTGGTGGCGGGCAGCGCCGTGTTCTGCGCCCCGGACATCGCCCGGGCGGTGCGGGAGTTCCGGCAGCTCTGAGGGCTGTTTTCTCTGTACAAAAGCAAAATCCGTCGGTCTGGAGGCCTTCTCCAAACCGGCGGATTTGTTTTACCTTTTACTTTTTCCGGGTAAGCATTTTCCGGATCGTGCCCCTGGAGTCTCTGACCAGCACGATGACCAGCCAGACCACCAACGCAAGGGCGATCACAGAGAGCCCCAGGAAGGCGTCGTTCGCCATGTCCTCCAGAGCCGGGGTAAAGTAGTCCGCCCCCAGCTCGGCATACTCGAAAATGGCGTCTGCCAGCCACATCAGGGAGGCCCCCCACAGTATCAGGCACAGCGCCCCCAGGTGCATGGTGTCGTCCCTCCGGGTATACCACCGGACAGTGGCACATACGGCGGCAAGGACGGTGAGCAGCAGGGTCATATCGTCTCACCTCACTCTGCGACGGGGGTAGTCTCCCCGTCACGCTTGGCGATGCCCTCGGCGGCGACCACCATCGCCCCCCAGGCCCCCGTGACGATCAGGGCCATGAGCACACCCACCGAGCCCATCTCCTGGAGCATCTCCGCCATACTGGCCGGGTCGGAGGCCGCCGTCAGGAAGGGGAACCAGGGGACGAGCTCCCCGTGCCACAGGTGCTCAAAGGCCAGCAGCAGGGAGCCGCCCCACAGCAGCTCGGACAGCCAGCTCAGCTTCCGGCTCCAGGGGATGGACGAGCCGCCGCGGTCCGCCTCCGGCTTTTCCCCCCTGCGGGGCTGTGCCGCCGCCCGCTTTTCATGGTTCTTTATCACATGGTTTGCCACCGTGATGGCGGCCGCTTCGGCGGCCGGTACCAGAAAACACGCCATAAAATGTCTCTCCTTCTCCTGTCCGGCGCACATTCCATATCAGCGCCGGTATTTCCCGGATATCATAGCACAAACGGGAGAAAATAACAAGTTCTCTTCTCAGAGTGGTTTTACAGCGCCGCCACAAATCGCAGGAACGCCTCCCTGCCCTGTTCGGTGCGCTTGTACACCCCCGCGTCCTCCAGGACGGCGGCAAAGACCTTGCCCACCTCCAGCCGGAGAATGTCGCCGCAGTTGTCCGCGTTCAGCTCGGGATGTCCGCCCATCACCGTCTCTCTGGTCCACGCCGCATGGGACGCCGTTCTGGGGTCGGCCTCCAGATCGCCGCCGGTGAGGATGCGCTCCTCCAGCACGGCCAGCTCTTCCTTCAGCCGGGCGGGGAGCACCGCCAGACCCATGACCTCGATGAGCCCGATGTTCTCCTTCTTGATATGGTGCTTCTCCTGGTGGGGGTGGAAGATGCCCAGGGGATATGCCTCGGTAGTGCGGTTGTTCCGCAGCACCAGATCCATCTCGTAGTCCTCTCCCCTTCTGCGGCAGATGGGAGTGATGGTGTTGTGGGGTGCGTCCGTCTCCGCCAGAATATCCGCCGCCGGGTCGGAATAGCCCCGCCAGACATTCAGGATATGCTCGCAACAATCCGCCACCCGAACCGGGTCTGCCCCCCGGAGCCGGATGACCGACATGGGCCACCGGACGATGCCGGCGGACAGCTCCCCGTAGCCGGGGATGGAGATCTCCGTCTCCACCGGGGCGCGCTCCATGGCGAAGGTATAGCGCCCGCCCTGATAGTGGTCATGGCTCAGGACGCTGCCCCCCACGATGGGGAGGTCTGCGTTGGAGCCGACAAAATAGTGGGGGAACACGGTGACGAACTCCAGCAGATGGTCAAAGCACCGCCGGTCTATGGCCATGGGGATGTGCTGTCGGTTAAAGACGATGCAGTGCTCATTATAGTAGACATAGGGGGAATACTGGAGACAGTAGTCCTCCCCCGCCAGCTTCAGGGGGATGACTCGGTGATTCTGGCGGGCGGGGTGATCCAGCCGTCCGGCATAACCCTCGTTTTCCACACAGAGCAGACACTTGGGGTACTTCACCGAGACCGCCTTTCCGGCGGCGGCGATGGCCCGGGGGTCCTTCTCCGGCTTGGACAGGTTGATGGTGATGTCCAGGGTGCCGTACTCCGTCTCCGCCGGCCACTTTACGTCCTTCGCGATGCGGTCCCGGCGGATGTAGTTGGTATCCCCGGAGAAGGTATAATACCAGTCGGTGGCCTCCTCCGGGCTGCGGCGATAGGCCTCCCAGAATCGCCGCCCCGTCTCCGAGGGCCGGGGGGTCAGCAGGCCCATCAGCCCGGTGTCATACAGGTCGGTGAAGGAGGGGGTGTCCCCCTGAATCAGTCCGTGCTCATAGGCGTAACGGTTCATGACGTCCAGAATGTCCTGGAGGGGCGGCAGCTCCTCCACCGGTTCCAAGCCCTGAAATCCCTCCAGGCCCAGGGCCTCCAGCAGCCGGTTGGCCGCCCAGACCCGGTCTCCCTCTTCGATCAACCCATGGCGGACGGCGTACTCCACCAGCTGAGAAATGGCAAGCTCCATCGTTACCTCTCCTCTCATCCAAACAGCACGGCCCCGCCCACGGGACGGATGGCCAGGATATGGCAGGAGCCCTGCCCCAGCAGAGCGTCCATGCCGGTCCGGAACACCTCCAGGCGATCCAGAGGGACAAAGGCCTGAATCGTTCCGGCGAAGCCTCCCCCGTGTACCCGGACGGCGCCCTGTCCCGCCAGCAGATGCTGGGCCGCCGCCAGGGCCACCGCCACCGGCTGGTCGGCGGGGTCACGGAAGGTGGAAACATTTTGCAGGTACATAAAGGAGGACTGCCCGGACTGGTTCACCAAGCGCAGGAAGGTGTCAAAATCTCCCCGCTCCAGGGCCTGCACCTGCTGCTCCACCCGGCTCACATCGTCGTAATAGTGGATGGCCCGGAGCACCGCCCGATCTCCCAGCCGCTCCCGGAGCCGGGGCAGCTGGGCATAAAATACCGTCGGGTCAGTCTCGCTGAGCACTTCCTTCCCCATCTGAGCCGCCACCGCCCGCATTTCCCGGGGAATGGCCCCGTAGTCGGCGGTCAGGTCGGCGTGGTCCGCCCCGGTGTCGATGATGCACAGGACGTGGCCCGCCGCCATAAAGTCAAAGGTCACCTGATGATAGACCGGGTCGTTCTCGTCCCGGAAGTCGATGGCCACAATGCCGCCCAGGGCGCACGCCATCTGATCCATCAGGCCGGAGGGCTTGCCGAAGTAGACGTTTTCCGCATACTGTCCCATCATGGCGATCTGGGCCAGGGACAGCTCGTCGTGGCAGTACAGATGATTCACAATGACCCCCACCAGCACCTCATAGCAGGCAGAGGAGGACAGGCCGGAGCCTCCCGGCACATCGGAGCGGATGTACGCATCAAAGCCCACCGGCCGATAGCCCAGCTGAGCTGTCCGGGCCAGGATGCCCCGGACCAGGGAGGGGGTGGTATTCTCCTCGGCGGATACCCTGTCCAGCTCGTCTACCCGGACCCTTACAGTGCCGTACCCCTCGGAGCACAGGCAGACCTCGCCGGTCCCGTTGGGGGCGACACAGGCCACGGCGTCCAGGTCCACACTGGCGGCCAGCACCTTGCCCCGCTGGTGGTCGGTGTGGTTTCCCCCCACCTCGGTACGGCCCGCCGCGGTGCAGAGCGCTACCTCCGTGTCCTCGTCCCGCTGAAAAGCCTTTTGAAAGCTGTCCATCAGCTCCTCCAGGCGGCAGCAGACAGGGCCGACGGTATTTTCCTCCCGGCAATAGACCCGGGCCAGCTCCCGACGACAGTCCTCCGTGAGCAGCGCCGCCCGAATCGCCTTGATTGTTGTCATATATCGATTCCTCCTGCAAGGCCGACATACGGCCTCTCTGTTTTCGCTCCTATTATACCGTTCCAGGTTCAAAGTGGCAATGTGTTTTTGTGAAAAGTTCGTTTCGTTTTTCTCCGTCGTCCCTCCGCTCCGCCGTTCCCGGCCTCTCTTTTGATTTTATCGTTGCCACTTTGCGTCTTTTGTGCTATGCTGTCACAAGCAGGAAAGCAAGAGAGGCGATTTCCGAATGAATATGATTATTGTCGGCTGCGGGAGAATCGGTTCCACCCTGGCGGAGGAGCTGAGCCAGGAGGACTGCGATATCACCGTTATCGACACCAGACGGGAAAAGGTCCAGCAGATCGCAGACAACTGCGACGTGATGGGCATGGTGGGCAACGGGACCAGCTTTCAGCTGCTGGAGGAGGCAGGCATCGCCACCTGCGACGTGTTCATCGCCGTCACCGGGCAGGACGAGGTGAACCTGCTCTGCTGCGTGATCGCCAAAAAGGCCGGTCACGGCATCACCACTATCGCCCGGGTCCGTGACTTCACCTACCACGAGGAGCGGACCTATCTCCAGCAGAGCCTGGGCATCTCCATGCTGCTCAACCCGGAGCTGACGGCGGCCACAGAGATCGCCCGCCGCCTCCGCACCCCGAAGGCCATCGACATCTCCACCTTCGCCGAGGGGCGGGCGGAGCTGCTCACCTTCTCTCTGGAGCGGAAAAGTCCTCTGGTCAGTCTCCCCATCAGTCGGATGAACCAGAAGCTGGGCACCAACATCCTGGTCTGCGCCGTGGAGCGGAACCGAAAGGTCATCATCCCCAAGGGCGATTTTGTGTTCCAGGAGGGAGACAAGGTCTCCATCGTCGGCTCCCCCCAGAACACCTCTTTCTTTTTCCAGCGTATCGGCATCGCCTCCGGCCAGGCCCGGGACACCATGATCGTGGGCGGCGGCAGGATCGCCTACTATCTGGCCTACCAGCTGGCCGGAATGAAAATCAACATCAAAATCCTGGAGGCAGATGAGGAGCGCTGCGCCTATCTCAGCGAGGCGCTGCCCTCCGCCATGGTCATCCACGCCAGCAGCCGGAACCGGGACGTGCTGCTGGAGGAGGGTCTGGAGAGCGCCCAGTCGGTGGTCTCTCTGACCAACGTGGATGAGGAAAACCTGATGCTCTCCATGCTGGCCTCCATCTACAACCCCAAGGGGAAGCGGGTGACCAAGGTCTCCGATATGCCCTTTTCGGAGGTGCTGGAGCGGATGGATCTGGGCAGCATCATCTGCCCCCGGGAGCTGGCCGCCCGGCAGATCGCCCAGTATATCCGGGCCATGCAGAACTCCATGAACAGCAGCGTGGAGACCAACTACCCCATTCTGGACGGCAAGGCGGAGGTGCTCAGCTTCCGGCTGGAGGGCACCTCCCCCCTGTTCAACGTCCCCCTGATGGAGCTGCCCCTCCGGGACGACCTGCTGGTCTCCGCCATCATCCGGAAAGGCCGGGTCTTTAATCCCCGGGGCAGCGACTGCCTCATGCGGGACGACACCATGATCGTGGTCACCAGCCACAAGGGCGTTCGGGAGCTGACCGACATCCTGCGCCCCGGGGCAGCGCTCCGGGGCCGTCTGGGGAGAGCCCCTGAGGAGGATAGCAGAAGATGAACCTCGCCATGATCGGCTATATCCTCAGCTGGGTCGTCTGCCTCCTCGGGCTGTTTCTCCTGCCCTCCTGTGTGGTCGCGCTGTTTTATCAGGAGAGCGTCGGCCTGGTCTATCTGGCGGTGGCGGCGGTGTATATCGCCGTCGGCCTGCTGCTCACCCGCAGGAGGCCCGCCACCAGCCGGTTTTACGCCAAGGACGGCTATGTGACGGTGGCCCTGACCTGGATGCTGGCCAGCGTCCTGGGGGCGGTGCCCTTCACGCTGGCGGGGGACATTCCCAACTTCCTGGACGCCATCTTTGAGACCGCCTCCGGCTTTACCACCACCGGCTCCACCATTCTGACGGACATCGAATCCCTGTCCCATGCCAGCCTGTTCTGGCGGGCCTTTACCCAGTGGTTGGGCGGCATGGGCATTCTCGTCTTTCTCATGGCGATTTTGCCCCTCTCCAGCGGGCGGAACATCCACCTGATGCGGGCGGAATCCACCGGCGCATCGGTGGAGAAGATGGTGCCCAAAATACGGGAATCCGCCACGCTGCTCTATAAGATCTACGGCGTTCTGACCCTCTCGGAGATGTTCCTCCTCCTGCTGGGTGGGATGTCTCTCTTTGAGGCCATCACCACCAGCTTCACCAGCGGGGGGACCGGCGGCTTCGGCGTGCTCAACACCAGTATGTCGGAGTACAGTCCCTACATCCAGTATGTCGTCACCATCTTCCAGCTCCTCTTCGGCGTGAACTTCGGCGTCTACTTTCTGCTCCTGGCCCGGAAATTCAGGGCCGGACTGCTCTATGAGGAGCTTCGCTGGTACCTGCTGGTCATCGCCGTGGCCACGGCAGTGGTGATGTGGGACATCCGGAGCCTGTTTCCCACGCTGGAGGAGGTGTTCCGCCACAGCTTTTTCCAGGTGGTCACCATCATGACCACCACCGGCTATATGAGCACCGATTTCAGTCTCTGGCCGTCTCTCTCCCAGTCGGTGCTGGTGCTGCTCATGTTCATCGGTGCCTGCGCCGGCAGCACCGGCGGCGGCATGAAGATCTCCCGCTGGCTGCTCATGGGGAAATATGTGAAATATGAGGCAAAGCGCCTCCGCCACCCCCGGGTGGTCTACAAGCTGCGGCTCAACGGCGCTGCCGTCAGCGACGACATTCTCCGGCAGGTGCTGGTCTATCTGGTCGCCTATGTGCTCATCTTTGTCGTCTCCTTCATGCTGATCTCCTTGGAGGGCTATGACCTGGTGACCAGCTTCAGCACCGTCGCCACCACCTACAACAACGTGGGGCCGGGTCTGTCCCTGGTAGGGCCCACCTCCAACTTCGCCTTCTACTCCCCCCTGTCCAAGCTGGTGCTGATTTTCGATATGCTGGCCGGGCGGCTGGAGGTGCTGCCTCTGGTGGTGCTGCTGTCAGCGATGGGGGAAAAGTGTGGCAAGGTGTTGAAGCGGTCGAAGAGAGAGGCCGTATGACGGCAACAGCTCACGCCGGAACAGGAAGTCGCCTCCGCAGCCGTCTGTCCGACAGGCATTGATATGATAGCAAATATAACAACAGGAAGGAACCGGAGCGCCAACGAAACGGCGCTCCGGTTCCTCAGCGTGTCAAAAATCCTTTTTGACACGCTGTGTACGATTTTTGAACTTTAGGAAAGTTCTAAAAATCGTTTTTTATTGCACGCGAAGGGGGCTTTTTGCCCCCTCCTCCGCACCCCCGCTACTCTGTTGCGGGAGGCTCAAGCGCTTTTTTGACAGTCTAAGGAACCGGAGCGCCAACGAAACGGCGCTCCGGTTCCTTCTTCCTGTTCCTGTCGGGTTGGTTTTCTGTCAGAGATCGTCCCCGTCCGCAAGCGTGGCAAAATAGTCCCGGGTCTGCCGGGCATTGCGCAGGACCTCCTCCGTCAGGGCGGCGGCGCTGGGGAACTTTCGCTCTCCCCGGAGACGGCGGTAAAAAGCCATCCGCACCTGCTGTCCGTAAAGGTCGCCGTCGTAGTCCAGGATGTAGCCCTCCACATTGACCCGACCGTGCTCCTCCACTGTGGGGCGGACTCCCACGTTGGTCACGGCGACGGCCCTTGTCCCGTCCTCCAGCTCCACACGGGCGGTGTAGACCCCGTAGGCGGGGACGATGACCTCCGGGGGGATGGCCAGGTTGACGGTGGGAAAGCCCAGGGTGTGTCCCAGATGCTTACCCGGGGCCACCCGCTGGCTGAGGATGTGGGGGTGTCCCAGGAAGGCGTTGGCCTCCTCCATCTCCCCCTGCTGAATGAGGGTGCGGATATAGGTGGAGGAGATGCGGATGCCGTTGCGCTCGATGCGTCCGATGATGTCGCAGCCCACTCCTAGCTCCCGGCAGACCGCCTGGAGCCGCTCCGGGGTGCCCTCCCCCCGGTAGCCGAACCGGAAGTCATGTCCCGCCACCACATGGACGGCCCCATGCTCCTTCACCAGGTAGTCGGTGATAAACTCCCGCCAGCCCATTTTCATCATCTCGTGGAAAGGGGCCAGCAGTACCTCGTGGATGCCGTGATATCGGCTCATGAGCCACTCCCGATCCTCCAGGGTGTTCAGCAGCGGCTCCGGATGTCCGGTGAGCAGGGCGGAGGGGTGCTGGTCAAAGGTAAAGGCGCAGGGCACGGCGTCCAACTCCGCCGCCCGCTGTCTGGCCCGATCCAGCAGGACGCCGTGGGCCTGATGTACTCCGTCGAAAAAGCCCAGAGCGATGACTCGTCTTGTCATTGGCATTGTATTTGACCTCGTTTTATCTGTTTGGAGGAGACGCCTCCCCCGGCGGGGCAAAAAAGCTCTTCCGGGTCCTCATCTGCCCCTGGGACAGCTCCCCCAGCATGAGGAATTCGCCGCTCTCGCCGTAGACCCGATAGAGGCCGTCCGGCCCCGCGCGCCGGAAGGGGTTTCCGTTGCGGCAGCGGCGCTCCGCCTCGCCCCGGATGGAGACGGCGGGATAGCGCTCAAAGTACCGGTCTGTCGGGAGCAGCAACGCCTCCGCCCGGTTCTCCCGGGCGGCCTGGGCCACCGTCTCCAGAGAGACTGCCCGCTCCAGCGTAAAGCCCGCCGCCTCCGTCCGCCGAAGGGCGGACATACAGCCGCCGCAGCCCAGGACTGCGCCGATGTCATGGCAGAGGGTGCGGATGTAGGTCCCCTTGGAGCAGCGGACACGGAGGGCATACTCCTCCGGACCGACCTGCTCCCCCAGCTCCAGGGCATAAATCGTGATCGTCCGGGGCTTCCGCTCCACCGTTCTGCCCCTTCGGGCCAGCTGATAGAGCTTCTGCCCGTTCACCTTGAGGGCGGAGTACATGGGCGGGATCTGCTGGATCTCTCCCCGGAATCGGCCCAGCGCCGCCTCGAGTTCTCCCCGTCCGCAGGCGACGGGATGCTCCTCCAGCGTCTCGCCAGTGGTGTCCTGGGTATCCGTGACCCGCCCCAGGCGGAGGGTAGCCAAATATTCCTTCTCTCCGCTCTCGGCGAACTCCACCGCCCGGGTGGCCCGTCCCACAAAGACGGGGAGCACTCCGGTCGCCATGGGGTCCAGCGTCCCGGCGTGGCCCACCCGTCGCTCTCCCAGGAGATGGCGAAGCCTGGCGCAGACGTCCATACTGGTCCAGTCCCGGGGCTTGTCGATGATGATGATACCGTCCATGTCTCACCGACCGTTCAGGACGGTGCGGATGGCCTCCAGCACCCGGCGTTCCATTCCCTCCCGGTCCGTGCCGGAGACGGTCGCCCCCGCGGCTGCGGCGTGGCCGCCGCCTCCCAGCAGGGCGCAGGTGTCGGTGGCGTTGAGATAGTCAACGTCCGTCCGCAGGCTCAGCTTCCACTGGTCGGGGGCCAGCTCCCGCAGCGTAGCGGCGGCTTGGACGCCCTCCACCTGCCGGAGCAGGGAGGACAGCTCCTCGCTGTCCGCCTCAGAGGCCCCCACCTGGGCCATATCCGCAAGGGAGACGCCCCCGATGACCACCCGGCCCTCCTCGTAGTAGTGGGCGCTCTGGAGGAGACGGCTCTCCAGCTCCAGCCGTTTCCGGCTTTTGGTCTGGAAGCACCGCCGATTGATCTCCCGGAAAAAGTCCCCGTACTCCATCACCTGGGCGGCGATGCGGTGGGTGGTGGGGGTAGTGTTGCCGTAGACAAAACAGCCCGTGTCGGTGGAGATGGCCAGATAGACGGATCGGGCGATCTCTGCGTCCATGGTCCCCAGCCCGTCCCGGCAAATGCGGTAGACGATCTCCCCGCAGGCGGCGGCAGAGGCGTCCAGGCAGGTGTTTTGGGCATAGCCGGAGTTAGAGGGGTGGTGGTCGATGCACAGCTCTACCCGCCCCTTATACGGCGCAAGGGCGTCGGGGAACAGCCCCTCTGTGGCGATGTCCACCGCCACGATGTGCTCCGGGGCATAGTCCATCGGGGCAAAATAGGGCTGGATGTCCCCCAGATAGGTCTCCGTGACCCCGGGATTGGGAGCTGCCCAGGCGGTCTTTCCCTTTTGGCGCAGGGCGGCGCACAGGGCGGCGGCGCAGCCCAGGGTGTCCCCGTCCGGGCGAACATGGGTCAGAATCAGAAACCGGTCACGCTCCAGGAGCCACCGGGCGGCCTCACTCTCTCTCATGCTCTTTTGCCTCCAGGTCGTCCATGATGCGGATGATGTGCGCGCCCTCGTCGATGGAGTGGTCCACAATAAATTGCAGCTCCGGGGTGTGGCGCAGGCTCATGCCCCGGCTCAGCTCCCGACGCAGATAGCCGGTGGCGGATTTCAGTCCCCGGCGCAGCTCCTTCTCGTCGTCGCAGTCCATGGCGCTGATATAGATCTTGCTGACGCTCAGATCGGCGGCGGTGTCCACCCGGACGACGGAGAGCATATGTCCTCCCACCCTGGGATCCTTCACCGTCCGCAGCAGGGCGGACAGCTCTCGCTGGATGTCCTCATTGATGCGGTTGATGCGATAGCCTGGCATAGGTGCCTCCTTTGAAAACGCAGGGCGCAAAACGCAGAACGGATTTATTCTGCATTCTGCGCCCAGTGGGTCGATTTTATGTGCGGGCCGCCACCCAATTACTGGGCGACCTCCTCCACCTGATAGACCTCGAAGATGTCTCCCACCTTGATGTCGCTGAACTTCTCCAGGCCGATGCCGCACTCGAAGCTGGTGGCGACCTCCTTCACGTCGTCCTTGAACCGGCGGAGAGAGGCGATGGCCCCCTCGTGGATGACGATGCCGTCCCGAACCAGGCGGACCTGGGCGTTGCGCGCCACCTTGCCCTCCTTGACGTAGCAGCCCGCGATGATGCCGGCTCCGGTGATCTTGTAGACCTCCCGGACCTCTACCCGGCCCAGCTCCACCTCGTGGTACTTGGGGGCCAGCATACCCTTCATAGCCGCCTCGATCTCCTCGATGCAGTCATAGATGACCCGGTACAGCCGGACGTCCACCTTGTCCCGCTCGATCATGGTGCGGGCCACGTTGTCCGGCCGGACGGAGAAGCCCACGATAATGGCGTTGGAGGTAGACGCCAGCATGACGTCGCTCTCGTTGATGGCGCCCACGCCGGAGTGGATGACGTTCACCCGGACCTCGTCGTTGGACAGCTTCTCCAGGTTCTGGCACACCGCCTCGGCGGAGCCCTGGACGTCGGCCTTGACGATAATCTTCAGCTCCTTGACCTCGCCCACCTGGATCTGGTCGAACAGGTCGTCCAGGCTGACCTTCTTGGCGGCGGGGGCGGAGAGGGCGTCCTTCTTCTCCTGCTTCCGCTGCTCGGCCAGCTCACGGGCCATCCGCTCGTCCGCCACGGCATAGAAGTCATCTCCCGCGCCGGGCACCTCTGCCATACCGGTGATCTCCACAGGCATGGAGGGGCCGGCCTTTTTGACGGTGCGGCCGCGGTAGTCGGTCATGGCCCGGATACGGCCCACGGCAGTACCGGCGATGATGATGTCTCCCTGCTTCAGCGTGCCGTTCTGCACCAGCAGGGTGGCCACAGGGCCCCGGCCCTTGTCCAGACGGGCCTCCACCACGGCGCCCCGGGCAGCCCGGTTGGGGTTGGCCTTCAGCTCCCGCATCTCGGCCACCAGGAGGACGTTCTCCAGCAGGTCGTCGATGCCCTCGCCGGTCTTGGCGGAGATGGGGCAGATGATGGTGTCGCCGCCCCACTCCTCGCTGAGCAGACCATACTGGGTCAGCTGCTGCTTGATGACGTCCGGGTTGGCGTTGGGCAGGTCCATCTTGTTGATGGCCACTACGATGGGGATATTGGCCGCCTTGGCGTGGTTGATGGCCTCCACCGTCTGGGGCATGATGCCGTCGTCGGCGGCCACCACCAGGATGGCGATGTCGGTGACCATGGCGCCTCTGGCCCGCATGGCGGTGAACGCCTCGTGGCCGGGGGTGTCCAGGAAGGTGACCGTCCGGCCGCCGCTGACCTCCACCTGATAGGCGCCAATGGCCTGGGTGATGCCTCCCGCCTCTCCGGCGGTGACGTTGGTGGAGCGGATATAGTCCAGCAGGGAGGTCTTGCCGTGGTCCACGTGGCCCATGACCACAATGACCGGGGGACGGGGGACCAGATCCTCCTCCCTGTCCTCGGCGGTGTCGATGAGCTTTTCCTCGATGGTGACGACCACCTCATGCTCCACCTTGCAGCCCATCTCCTCGGCGACCAGAGCGGCCGTGTCAAAGTCGATGACCTCGCTGAGAGAGGCCATGACCCCCATCTTCATCAGCTCCTTGACCACAGAGGCCCCGGTCTTTTTCATCCGGCTGGCCAGCTCGCCCACGGAGATCTCGTCCGGGATCTGCACCTTGGTGGGCGCTTTCCGGGCGATCTCCTGCTGGAGACGGCGCATCTGCTGCCGCTGCTCCTCCTGGCGGCGCTTCTGGCCCTGCGCGCCCTTGCGCTTTTGCTGACTGCGGTTACTCTTGAGCTTCTGCTTGCCCTGGGCCATCTTGTCGGCTCTGTCCGGAGCCAGCTCGTCCAGGCGGGCGTCATACCGGTCCAGGTTGACGTCGGCGTTCTTCCGGGTGTTGACAACCTTCTTCTGGGGCACCCGGCTGACAGGGGCGGCGGAGGACTGCTGCGCGGCGGGCTTGGTCTGGGGCGTCTGCTGCTTCTGAGCAGGCGCCTGGGTGCCGGGCTTCGCCGTCTCCTGCGGCTTTGCGCCCCCTCCCCGCTCCTGCTGCTTCTGGGCAGGGGCCTGCTGAGGCTTCTGGGCGGCCTGCTGTGCGGGCTTTTTGGCGGGGGCGGCGGGCTGCTTTGCCGGGACAGCCAGCGCGGCCTGGAGATCGGCTACCTGGTTGTTCTGGGTCAGATATTCAAAAATCAGAGACAGCTCCATCTCACTGAGGGCAGCCATGTGGCTGGAGGGCGTGCTGCCGTACTTGGTCAGGATCTCCGTCACCTTTTTGGAACCGACCGGCTTGCCCTTTACCTTAAAGTCCTTGGCCACCTCGTGGACTCTGTATTTCACATCAATACTCAAATAGGACACCTCCTTGAATGGAAGGCCTGTGCCAACGGGGAAACCCCGCTGTCACGGGACTTACCCGTTGACACAAACGATAGGGTGGATGGTTCGCGCGCCCCCGGTGGGCGCATCTATGAAATCTGGGAATGGAAAAGGAATGTCAGCCGATACGCATTCCCCGGCTCCCCTGAAAACAGGAGAGGGCGGGCCAAGCAGCCCCGCCTAACGCCGGTTCCTGCCCGGCTTGCGCTGCTTGCGTGTCCGGATACGCCGATCCGTCTCGGTGAGCGCGTCCAGCACGGGCTGATGACGGGGATCGTCCTCCGTCAGCTTCCGGGCATAGGCGAGCGCCATGCCCAGGTCGGTGACTGCGGCCACGGCGCAGCTCTGCCAGCCCAGGGCGGCTCCCAGCGCGGCCTTGTCGCTGGTCAGATAGACGATGGGCAGCTTTCCGCCGGATTGATGCTCCGTGTGGCGAACGGTCTTTTCCCCGGCATCTGCGGCCAGGATCAGCAGACGGACCTTTCCGGCCGCCACCGCCTCCTGGACGGCGTCCTCGCCTCCCGCCAGACGGCCTGCCCGTCTGGCAAGGCCCAGGAAGCTCAGGGACTCACTCATGCGCTCCCTCCATCTGCGCTGCCAGCGCATCGTAGACCTCGGGGGGTACCGGGATGCCGAAGGCCCGCTCCAGTCCCTTGCTCTTGCGCACCTTGGCAAGGCACGCCGGGTCAGGACAGACGTAGGCCCCCCGTCCGGGCTTCTTGCCCCGGAAATCCAGGGAGATCTCCCCCTCCGGAGAGCGGACCGCACGGATCAGCTCCCGCTTGGGCTTCATCTCCCGGCAGCCCAGGCACTGCCGCATGGGAATCTTTTTTGGCATGAGATGCCCTCCTTTGACAGCAGGTTATGGAACAGCTCAGAACGTCTCGGGTGCTTCGACAATCCCGTCTTCCCCGTCCTCCGGCTCCTCGTCGGCGAAGAGGGCGTCCGCCTCGGCCTCCGCCTGGGCTGCGCCGGTGACGCTCTTGATGTCGATTTTATAGCCGGTGAGCTTGGCGGCCAGGCGGGCGTTCTGTCCCTCCTTGCCGATGGCCAGGCTGAGCTGGTCGTCGGGGACGATGACCCGACAGCTCCGGCCCTCCTCCAGGGTCTCCACGCTGATGACGTCGGCGGGGGAGAGGGCGGCGGCCACATACTCCACCGGATCCTCGCTGTACTTGATGATGTCCACCTTTTCCCCGTGGAGCTCGCTGACGATGGCGTTCACTCTGGCCCCCCGGGTGCCCACGCAGGCGCCGATGGGGTCCACATCGGGATTGTTGGACCAGACCGCCATCTTGGTACGGCTGCCCGCCTCCCGGGCGATGGATTTGATCTCCACCACGCCGTCGAAGATCTCCGGCACCTCCAGCTCAAAGAGCCGGCGCACCAGGCCATAGTGGGTGCGGGAGATGAGCACCTTGGTGCCCCGGGTGTCCCGGCGGACCTCCACCACATAGACCTTGATGCGGTCGCCCTCCCGGTAGACCTCGCCCTTCACCTGCTCTCCGGCGGTGAGCAGGGCGTCGGTATACTCCTTGCCCGAGGTGATGCGGACGTGGAGCGCCCCGGTGCGGGGATCGACCCGGGTGACGACACCGGTGAGCAGCTCCTGATTTTTGGCGGTAAATGCGTCGTAGACCATGCTCCGCTCCGCCTCCCGGATGCCCTGGATAATGACCTGGCGGGCAGTCTGGGCGGCGATGCGGCCAAAGTTCTTGGTCTTGACCTCGCTGGAGACTACGTCTCCCAGCTGCACCTGGGGCAGAGACTTCTGGGCGTCCTCCAGAGAGATCTCAGTGTAAGGGTTATCCACCGTCTCCACCACGTCTCTGCGGATGATCATCCGCAGGAGGTTCTTCTCCGGGTCGGCCTGGATGACGATGTTCTCCTCCGCCCCCTCATGATCCCGCTTGTATGCGGAGATCAGGGCCTGGGTGATCTTCTCCAGCATATATTCCTTTTTGATGCCCCGCTCCTTTTCCAGCTGATCCAGCGCCAGGAAAAACTCCCGTGCGTCCTCCTCCGGGGTAGGGCCTTTCTTCTTCGGTGCTCGTTTGGCCACGTTTAATCACTCCTTAAAACTCCACATAGAGCCGAACCAGGGCTACGTCCTTTTTGGAAAAGGTCTGCTCGCTGCCGTCGGCCAGTGTCAGGGTCACGTCTCCCCCGTCGCTGTAGTCGGACAGCAGGCCACGGAAGTCCTTGCGTCCCTCCAGAGGGCGATACAGCCGCAGCTCCACCTCATGACCCAGGAAGGCCCGGAAATGGGCTGGCTTTTTCAGCGGCCGATCCGCTCCGGCAGAGGAGACCTCCAGCACATAGCTCCCCTCGATGGGATCCAGCTCATCCAATGCGTCGCTGAGCGGACGGCTCACCGCCTCGCACTGGTTGATGCTCACGCCCTCCGGACAGTCGATATACACCCGGAGGAACCAGGTCCCCGCCTCCCGGACATATTCCACATCCCACAGGGAGCAGCCCGCCGCCTCCGCCAGAGGTCTGGCCAGTTCGGCGGTCACTTCGGTCACTTTTTTCACAGGTATCCCTCATTTTGCTCAAAAGAAAGAGCGGGGCAAGCCCCACTCTCAGGTTGATACTATCTTGATACAGTTGCAGTATAGCACGGACAGTCAGAAATTGCAAGGGTGTTTTCCCGCCATCTCTGGCTTTTTCAGAAGATTTTTGCCTGGAATATCATGTCTTTTTCAGCTCTTGTCCTCCGGCTGAAAGGCCACGGCGGCCAGCCAGCCGAAGAATACGGCGGCGGCGATACCTCCCGCAGCGGCGGCAGCGCCGCCTGTGAAGGCCCCCAGGACGCCGTCCCGGGCCACCGCCTCCCGGACGCCCCTGGCCAGGTTGGAGCCGAAGCCGGTGAGGGGCACAGAGGCTCCCGCCCCGGCCCACTGGGCGAACGGGCCGTAGACCCCCACCGCCTCCAGGATCACCCCCGCCACCACAAAGGTGGTCAAAATGCGGGCGGGAGTCAGGCTGGTGCGGTCGATCAGCGCCTGTCCCACCAGGCAGATCAGCCCTCCGGCGAGGAAGGCCCTGATGCAGTTATAGATGATATCGGTCATGTCACATCTCCTCCTATCGTCGGGCAGACAGGGCCACGGCATGACAGATGCCGGGGATGCTCTCCCCCTGTCCCAGGGCGGTGGGAGAGTGGAGCGCACCGGTGCCGCAGAACAGGATATTCTGCCACTGTCCGGTACGGAGCCCCTCCAGCAGCAGCCCCGTGAGCACGGCGGCAGAGCAGCCGCAGCCGGAGCCGCCGCAGTGGACGTCCTGATCCTCCAGGTCGTAGAGCATCAGCCCGCAGTCGTTATAGTTGGACAGCTCCACCCCGTCCTGGTCGAACAGCTTTACCACCAGGGCCTGGCCCAGCTTGCCCAGATCTCCCGTGACGATGAGATCGTAGAAGCTGGAGGAGCGGCCGGTGTCTTTCAGGTGGGTGTCAATGGTGTCATAGGCGGCGGGGGCCATGGCCGCCCCCATATTGTTGGCGTCCTTAATGCCCCGATCACGGACTCTGCCCACGGTGACATGGGTGACGTACGGCCCCGGCCCGTTCTTCGCCAGCACCACCGCTCCGGCGGCGGTGGCCGTCCACTGGGCGGTGGGCGTCCGCTGTCCCCCGTACTCCAAGGGCGTCCGGTACTGCCGCTCCGCCGTGCAGAAGTGGCTGGACGCCACCGCTCCCGTCCACTCCCCGAAGCCGCCGTCCAGCAGCAGGGCCGCCAGGGCCAGGCTCTCCGCCATGGTGGAGCAGGCCCCATAGAGACCGAAAAAGGGGACGCCTGTGCTCCGGGCGGCATAGGAGGTGGCGATACACTGGTTCATCAGGTCTCCCCCGAAGAGGGCGTCCAGCGCCCCGGCAGGCTGTCCCGCCTGCTCCAGGGCCTGGGCCAGAGCCTGCTCCTGCATGACGCTCTCCGCCCGCTCCCAGGTCTTTTCCCCGAAGTAGCTGTCCTGAGAGACGTAGCCGAAGCACCGTCCCAGGGGGCCCTGTCCCTCCTTTTTGCCCACCACGCTGCCCCAGCCCGCTGCCGAGGGGGGACAGGCCAGGGCAAAGGTACCTCTCCCCTGTTTCTTCGTTTCCATCCGCATTCGCTCCCTTCTGTTGAGGGAAGTTTGCCCGACAGAGCGAAAAATATGCCGTTTCCCGTAAGAAAGGTAAAAAATCACCGCACAAATCGGCAGAGCAGATCTGTGCGGTGATGCGATGACCGCAATAACAGTCAGAGGATATAGCTCAGCACCAGAGCCCCGGTGTTCCGCAGGCCGTCCAGGTGGGTACGCTCGTAGCCGTGACTGTTGGCGGTGCCGGGGCCGATGGCGGCGTGGCGGACGTCGTGCCCGGCCACCAGGGAGACGTTGGCGTCGGTGCCGTAGTGGGGGGTAAAAATGTCCATCACATAGTCCACCCCGTTGTCGATGGCCGCCCGGCGCAGCTCGCTGGTCATCTCCCAGTGATAGGGGTACCGGGAATCCTTGGCAAAGATGGACACCTTCCGCTCGTCGGAGTTCTGCTCCGGGCCGGTGGGGGCGATATCGATGGCCAGGATGTCCCGCACCCCCTCCGGCAGCCAGGAGGTGCCGTGGCCGATCTCCTCATACATGGAGAAATAGGCCAGTACCTTCCGGCGGGGTGTCAGGTCGTTTTCCCTCAGATACCTGATGCACCCCAGGAGTACGGCGGCGCAGGCCTTGTCGTCCACAAAACGGGACTTGACGTAGCCATTGGACAGGGTGAAGCGGGGCTCCAGGGCGATCACGTCCCCGGTCTCCACCCCCAGGGCCCTGGTCTCGGCGGCGGAGGACACCGGCTCGTCCAGGACGACGCAGACATTTTTCCGGAAATCGCCGGGCGCCTGGCGCAGCTCCTCCTCAGTGACGTGGACGGAGTTGGGGGTACGACAGACCGTGCCGGTGTACACCGCCCCATCCCGGGTGTGGACGCGGACGTTCTCGCCCACCGAGTAGAAGGGGTACAGCCCGCCCACCGGACAGACATTCAGGGTGCCGTCGGCGTTGACGTGGCGAACCATCAGGCCGATGTCGTCCAGATGAGCGGTGATGACCAGAGGGTCTCCCTCGCCGCCCAGGTCGGCGAGGACGCCTCCCTTATGGGTGACCTGGACCGGACAGCCCAGCGCCTCCAGTTGGGCGATCACACAGTTTTGCACCTCCCGGAACTGTCCGGTGGTGCTGTCGATAGCCAGCAGCGCCCGAAACCGTTCCAGACAGTCGTTCATATCGATCTCATACATAAAAGCGCTCTCCTTTTGCAGCTTTTGCAGGCAGTGGGGTGATGTGATGCCCGTTCAGGGGACGGTCATCACATTACCTTTTGTACCGTTCGTAAGGGGTCGTCTTTGCGGCCTCCAGTTTGGCCTGGCGGCGGTTTTTCACCTCATCGCTCATGGGCTGGATCTCCCCGGCTCTCTTGAGCGATTCCTTGGTCAGCAGCGGACCCACCAGCTCATAAATCAGCACGGCGAAGAGGGTGATATTCCGGATCAGATCGCCCTGCTCTCCCAGCTGCTGGGCCGTCACGCACATTCCCAGGGCCACCCCCGCCTGGGGCAGCAGCGTAATACCCAGATATTTGCAGATGGCGTCGCTGCAGTGGGTCCCCCGGGCAGAGAGGGAGGCCCCCAGATATTTCCCCGCGGAGCGGGTGATGATGTACACCACGCCGATCAGCACGATGGTGACGTCGGTGAACACGCTCAGCTCCAGCTGCGCCCCCGAAATGACAAAGAAGGCTGCAAAGAGGGGGTTCGTCCAGCTGTCCGTCTTGTCCATGATCTCTCTGGACAAAGGGCAGAGATTGCAAAAGACGGTTCCCAGCATCATGCACACCAGCAGAGAAGAGAAGCCGATGGTCACCGGGCCGATATCGAACTCCAGCATGGAGAGCGCCGTGGTCAGAAGCACGAACGCGATGGACATATTCAGCCGGTTCGTGTTGGAGTTGAACAGCTTTTCGATCTGGGTGAGCAGCCAGCCCATCACGGCCCCCAGCGCCAGGGAAAGGACGATTTCAAGCAGCGGGTTGATGATGATCGAGACGAAGTCAACAGCTCCGGTCACCATGGCGCGGGCAGCGCCGAAGCTCACCGCAAACACCACCAGGCCCACGGCGTCGTCCAGCGCCACGATGGGCAGCAGCAGATCCACCAGCGGGCCCTTCGCCTTGTACTGCCGCACCACCATCAGCGTCGCCGCCGGTGCGGTGGCGGTTGCGATGGCCCCCAGGGTGATGGCCTGGGCCGGGGTCAGGCTGCCGTCGGTCGCCACGCTGACGATCAGCAGCGCCACGTCCACGAACAGCGCCGCCGTCAGCGCCTGGACGATGCCGATGACAAAGGCCTGCTTTCCGGTCTTTTTCAGCTGTGACAGGCGAAACTCGTTGCCGATGGAGAAGGCGATAAAGCCCAGGGCCACGTCGGAGATCAGGCTCAGCTCATCCACGCTGTCCATGGTGGTAAAACCGAGTCCCGGAATGCCCAGCCGACCCAGGCAGTAGGGGCCGATCAGGACGCCGGCGATCAGGTACGCGGTGACAGAGGGCAATTTCAGGGGCTTAAAAACCCGGGTCATCAGCAGTCCTGCCAGGACTGCGACGGAGAGTGACAGCAAAATGGAAACCATATCATTCATTCCTCCTGAATATGGGGCAAGCCGTGACTGGTCGATTGCTTTGCTTCCCGGCATGCCCTGATAACGTTCGGCCTGTAAGTATAGCACACTTTGCCGGAGGATGAAAGAAAGGTTTATCCCTCTAATTTCATCAAAAAAATTAAAAGCAGCCCCGTCTTTTCTGTGCAAAAGCGCACAGGGCACGGGCAGAGATGGGAGGCTGCGCATACGCTCTGCCGGGTCTGCTTGTCGGTTCCCACTGTAATTCCTGTTTTTCCCTCCCTCTATATAGTCTGTGGCTAGGAGAATACGGATGGTTTGGGGACCGGATACCACTCCAGGAAGGGCCCCTATTTTCTCAATATGATGGTTGCCCGGTACGGCATGGAACGCTGCAAAATCGTCCTTGCCAGCACGATTCAGTCCTCTCCGTGGGATGGGCGTTATCATCCCTATGTCCGAGATGGAGCAGATAAGGTAAAAATCCCCGGCGCAAGCGAGGATCGTGATCATGACCGGCGGCCGGATTATCTGGTCAGTTGCCACCCTGTCACGGTGGATGTCGCCTTCCGGAACCTGATGCAGATGGAAAAAGAACAGGTGCTTTCCGATATGCCGAAAGCACCACAAAAGAGAGGTAAATCGCAGGATGCTCCCGCATCTGGCCAGAAGCGCCCGTCCGTCTTAAAGAAGCTGGCTGACAAACAGGCTGAGATCGCCGCAGGCGACAGTAAGGCAAAACCCGTTGACCGGGATAAGCCCCAACTCTAAGGAAAGGAAGTGTTGATTATGGATTATACGTTTTTCAGTATGGAAGAAATTGATCTGATGTGGTGCTTTGACACCAGTGACCGCTACATGCTGATCGAACAGATGGAGGAGATCGCGCCCTACATTGACGACCCGGAACTGCTGGCGCTGATGGAGCAGACGCTGGACAAGATATATGTTATCTCTGACCGTGAATACGCAGAGCTGCCGCTGTTCCCCACCTGGGAGGATGATGCCAATGAACTTGACGGCTTATGAAAAGGAAACGATTCTCCTGTATTCACAGGCAGACGACTATGCCGGGCTATCTTGCACTGCAGTTCCTGTGTTGGGAAACCGCTACTCCGGGAAATCGGAATCCAATAATTTCCCTGTCTGGCATGGGATCATTACTTTTTTTATAATGTATCCATGCACTTTACATTCGTAAATACATTACATAGCGGTCAAATCCTATGACCACATACTGTGTGGCAAGAAACCTCAGTACAGTGCATTTAAAACGGCTGGGATCTACAGTACTTACTGTTTATTGAGTTTTTTATCTAGCTGTTTTTTCTCACTGTCGTATGATATCGTTGATAAAACGCCATCAAACGGCTTACTTTCACAGCCCATAAATTCTTCAATCATAGTTCCATAATATGGTTTTTTGCGTATGCTCTTTTCAAGGATACTAATACTTTGGGATATCTTTTCACAGCACTTACTTAAATGCCAGCTTATAAAAGGTCGGTCTTCTAATTCCGTTTGTCTATTGAATTTCTCATTTTGAGCTCGGAATGTTTCTTCATCCATCGGCTCGGAGAAATCGAACTCATCAGAGTCGGTGTCCTCCGGTTCGCTTTCTTCCGTTTCTTTCGGTCTGTCTTCCTCATCCTGGTAGTTGTCAAGACCATTCTGTGATATATCGTAATCCTCCATAAACTGTGAAAGTAAAAACGCATCTGAAAGAATGGCTTCTGCGTAGGACTCACATGCCTTTTGACTTTCTTTACTGGCCAGCTTCTTTCTAATCCATGCAGGCATGTTTCTTATGACGTCCCCTGGATAGATTGATTTTAAATAATCCTCATCCGGATGATTTAAAGCGTCATATGTCATTGAAGACATCAAAATACGATCTCGAATAACAAATTGGATCTCTTTATATTCAGAGGAAATGCACTCCAGTTCATTAATTTCTTCCTCACTCAGAAACTCCTTTTTGTCATTGAGCGTTTGCATGAAAACAGGAATAATCTCCGGTAATTGTTCCCATGTTGTTTGAATGATATCTTTTGGTTGGTCATACTCATTTGTCTCCTCTGCGCCGCCGGCAGCTATAAATTCCTCACGAGCCTTTTTCCTTGCACGTTGATGTGGTGTGTGCTGCATCATAATCTGCTTATAGCTTTCGTATTTTAAAACCGCCGAGTAGTAATCCTGGAGCTCATGCCATGCCAGCTTATTGTGTCTGTAGTTTCCAGCCATTTCCACAACAAATGAGACAAAGAGAGAAGCAATAGCTCCCGTAGCCAGTGCAAATACAATGTTGTAGAAAATAGATTCCGGCGGGAGAATTTTCATTATAATCTCAAGTACTATAATAACGATCATCAAAAGAACAGCGCAGGCAATTAATGTAGTCTTAGGGTAAAAAGCAAACGCTAAAAACTGCATTGCTTCTTTTAACCTATATTTTATCCTATTTACGAGCCTTAGTCCCATGTGTATTTTCTCCATCTAAAATAATCACTAAAGTAAGAAGAGATATTGAGCAACTATCGTCTATTGCATTCAATATTTTTTCAAACCTAATAACATCGGCATCTCTACCTATACTATCATTAAGGAACGTATTCAGAAGATTCTCTTTAGTATCTTTCAACTCACATGACTTCATGAAAAATCACCTCTGGGGTTCTGTCTTTCTCACTTCACTTTTTGCAAAAACTTCCGATAATGAAAAAACATCCTCACATCCAACCATGAATGGCCTCGCTTCAAGAGTTTGAGCAAGATTGCAAGCAGGTCAGCCGGTTTGCTGCTCCATGGCTTTTGCGCACCGGTAAAGTGGTAGACGGCGATGTCCGTCTCCCGGCTGATTACCCCTGCTCTTTTTAAGCATCCGGCATAACCCAGCATCACATTATAGCGTTCATCCAAATGGAGATCCTTCCGGTCAGGCCAATCGCTATAGTATGAATTGATAACATCCTGGTCGCCAAAACCGCACCCCGCCGCCATTCGTTCCGCATATACGGAGTCAACACTTTGAAGCAACCCGTCAAGCTCCTGTTTGTCTGGAACAACCACCATCAAACCGGAGTTGAGTCGGCTCCAGTCCGGGTGGATGCTTTGCCCTGCGGCAACGGCAGTCATATGCGGCAGTTCAAACAGAACATCCAGGTTCTGGAGTACGATCATGTCCGCATCCAGAAAAACGATTTTCTCAAACTGCTCCAGGCCGAATATTTTCAGCTTGAACAGCGTCTGCTTCCAATATTCCTCCCGGTTTTCTCTGTTGATGACTTCATCGGGCATATTTGGCACTGTCAAAACAGAAATGTTTCTTTTCCCAAGGCGCTCTATGATTTCCGGTTTGATGTCGTCGGGGCAAAGCACATAAAACGGAAATTTCACCTGAACCGCTTTCAGCGATTCGGACAGCACAACCGCTCCGTCTAAATACTGCTCATTCGTGAGAACGGTTATATATGCCCTGTCTGTCTGTCTGTCTGTCTGTCTGTCTGTCTGTCTGTCTGTCTGTCTGTAAAGATTATCCATCGTGCAAACCTCCGTGTCAACCATTATGATTACAATCCGATTGCCTCATTCAGCTTTTTCAGCCGTTGCACCTCATCCGTATCGGCAGATAGGATTACATTGGCCTCATGGGTGTGCTGGCTGATCTCACCTCTGGTCTTAACGACCCGGTGAATCCACGCCACCGGGAGCAGCCAGTGCTTATTTTGCAAATAAGTGTAGCGGGACTCGATTTCCGCTGCAGGCGGGAACAGCCGTTTCAGCAGGACTTTTACCCGTGACGCCGATTTTCCGTCGCTTTCGGCGTGCTTGAGCACATTGACGCCGCTTTCCCGGTTCACATGGCCAAACACGCCGCCGTCCAGCGTAAAATCCAGAAATGTCTCCATCACATCGTCGGGGACGGGGTGCAGTTCCATCGGGCTATCCACACCGAACCAGTTTTTGACCGCCGTCAATACCACGCAGCAAAAATCGTACAGTTGAATGGTTTCCAATTCCGTCCTGACCCAGTTCCAGTCGATCTGATTTTCGAAGTGCAGGATAAACGCAGCCAGGTCTAAATACATCCGCACCCCTGCGCCGGAGCTGTAAATATGCTTTGCAATGTGGGTCAGCAGATAAATGAAATGGAACTCTGGCGTGAATTCCCACACGTAATCATCCACCCGAACCGTGTGTTCCCACATGTGCTGGAAGAAGCCACGGTAGTCCGCCTTATCAGTCACGTCGATCTCCATGATGTCGCTGTGGATCTCATAGTATTCGATGTCCTTGTAATAGCTGAACACGGCCTCCCAGTCCGACTTCACCTGATACCCGTTTTGCAGCATCAGCTCATGGCTTCTGGGGCGGTCCTCCAGGTGGATCACGAGGTCAATGTCGCCGTAGCTCCTTAGCTCAGGGACTGGGTAATAATCCTTGACCACATAGCCCTTGAACAGGATGTGGTCGATTTGAGCCTCCTGCATTTTGCGGCTTAAGTCCCGCATCCGCTCGGCTCTCTGGGTGAACAGATAGATGCTGCTCATGCAGGCGTTCCAGAACAGCGGGAGTCCCTGCTCCTGGCTGAGAAGCTGGCTCTGCTTCGCCACGTAGCCGACGATCCCCGTGACGGAGTGGATGTCCGCCAGGTATTTTATTTTCATCCAGTCGATGTTATCCTGCCGCTCAACCGGTTCCTGGTTGATAAAGGCTTTGAGGATGTCGATCAGGTATTGTTTTTCCTTGTCCATGTGACCCCTTCTGTCCATCATATCTGTTGTTTTTAGGTGCAGATGTGCTGTCTCTGCTCTTTTTTTATTTTCTGAAAGCCTCTATGGAAGCGACTGAATATGTAATTTGTCCCTCTCCGTACTCCAGGAATCCTCATCGTCCATTTTTTCACTGTCAATGGAATTCCTACGATTATTTTACATTGCAGCCAAAAGCGTCGCGGGTGTGTCTGCCAGGCTTCGATTGTGCTCCAGCGCTCTTTTGAAAAATGGATTTCCGGCCGCACATTCAAAATCGGGGAAATTTCACGCTCCATGAAATCTGATACCGTCGCATAGCTTTCCTCTGCACAGATTTTTTTGAGATTTGCTGCCGCCTGCCAGACAAAACCTTCATCCGCATCATATTTCACATCTATGGAATGAAAATATGCTTCCTCCGCAAGCGCCGCCTTGCGCATTTCACGAACATCTCGTAGTCTTTTGGTGGTATGCACAGCTGACGCCAAGTGTTCATAGTACACAAAAATTGATTTGTCAATTTTTGTGAGCGATCTGATATTATACATGGCCATTTCGACAAATGCGCCATCTTCACCGATTTTTGCGGATGGATATGGAATTTTGTTTTTTATGAGCGACTCAGCCAAAAACAGGAAAGAACAATGAGGACGCCAGTCATATTTTCCAAAGCAGGGTTCTGAATAGGTAGTTTTTCCCGGCGTGACGGCATTCACCTTTTCCAGTGAGTAATACGCATTTACCTCACGGTAGCTGAATTGATAGACATCCGCTGACTCGTCTGAAGAAAGCTCTGCAATAATCGCATCATCCAAAAAATCTGGTTCCCACCAGTCGTCGCTGTCCAGAAACGCAATATATTTCCCGTGTGCGGCGTTTATCCCTAAATTGCGGGCAGAACCAACGCCGCCATTTTCTTTGTGATAGACGACAATATTCTCATGCGCCTTCGCCATTTCGTCGCATATCATTCCGCTCTGATCGGTCGAGCCGTCATCAACGACAACGATTTCTGCCTGTTTACCCCCCCCCGATTGTAAAATAATGGATTTAATTGCACGTTCCACATATTGTTCACAATTGTAGACCGGAATAATTACGGATACCAATGGCTTCATGGCTGATTTCTCCTCTTTATCATTTCTCTCTGATCATTTTAGTGTATTTTTTATCGCTGCAATGAGCTTGTGCAACAAAAATGCCGCCAAAACTGCCGCCAGCAAAACGGCCAGGGAGTAGAGTATGTCGCTCTCCAGATACAGACTGTCACTGCGGAATATCGTCATAAACAGGCCGTGGATGAGGTACAGTTCCAGCGAACACTCGCCAAGCAGAGCCAGACACCTGCCGTTGAAGCGAATCCGCATCCCCAGAGCTATGACAAACACGCAGAACATAATGGCGGACAGCTGCATACATCCCAGATAAATCAGGGTTTGCATTCCGATATACTGGGGCAAAATCGTTGCAGCGTAGTACAACACGATACAGGCGACCAGCGCTCCCGCCTCCTTGAGCCAGAAGTATTTTTGGAACCAGCCTTCCACTCTCTCATGCACCAGCACCCAGAGCATTCCCGCGTTAAATGTGAAGCAGGAGTAGAACCACCAGTCTCCGTATCCCATCGCATGGCAGATCACCATCCAGGCCAGGCTCCCCACAAAGCACAGCCCTGTGGTCAGCCACAGCCTTTTCCCGGACAACAGCGCCGAAACGAAGAACACAAGATAAAAATAGAAAATTGCAATGATGTACCAGGAATTTGACACCAGCGGGTGACCATTGATCCACGACGCAAGCATGTCCAGCGGCGTGGTCTGTCTCCCCAGGCAAACATATGCCACATAATAGATGACGTTGAAGATCAGATAGGGGATCACCAGAGACACAACAACCCGGCGCCAAAGGAAGCCCTTTAAGTAATCTTTGCCCTTCTTCTGGTACTGCACCAGCAGGCCGTAGCCGGACAGGAAGAAGAAAATTCCCACATCATAATTTCCCAGTTCGGAGAACAAACTGAACACACCTGAAGACTCTACTCCCAGGGACAGGTGGGAATAGATAATCATGACTGCGAATAATCCACGCAGTTGATTGGTATAATCCCGGCTGAGATACGTTTCTCCAAGCATCTGGTTGGATTCAGTCTTCCATTCAATTTTTTCAACTGGCAATAACACTAGTAATATGGCCAACAAAAACATCGTTGTATTTCCTTTCCTACGAGGGTATTAACGCAATCACACAGACCTCCGGCAAATTAAAAATGCGCGGAACAAATTTGTAACCTGACAGTCCGGATGTGATAACCATTTGGGTGCCATTTCCCAACTCAAAGTAGCCCATGTCATACGTTGGCCACCATTCTTCCCAGGGCGGTGCGTAAAGGCCGCCCACAAACGGAATCCGAATCAGCCCGCCGTGGGTGTGGCCGCTGACCACCAGGTCGATATCCCAATTGGTATATCCCCCGTTCAGGAGCGCACTGAAGGGCATATGCGCCAGAAGTATTTTGGGAAGGTCAGTGTCGTTGAAGTCGTCCATCATATCGAGAAGGGGCGAGGTTTCCCCCTCTGCCAGACCGTAGCCGCAGAGATAGTCCAGCGTCCCTCCAATGCGCAGCGTGCTGCCTGCCAGTTCCACGTCAACAAAGCTGTCGTCCACAACGGTGGCGCCCAGGTCTGCAATACGGCCGAACAGATCATCTCCCGTCGCCTCTATGTACTCCTGCTCATGGTTGCCGTTGGACACAAACACAGGTGCGATCTCCTGAAGCGCGCTGACAAGCTCGACAAACCGCTCGGCCTCTTCCACCGTCGCATCCGGCCCGACCATGTCACCCACGACAAAGATAGCGTCCGGCTCCTGAACCTCGATTTTGGAAATCAGACGGCTGTTGCCCTCCCCGAATTCTTTTCCGTGCAGATCTGCGATGCAGACGATCCTGACGGAGGAGTTCAGGCCATCTATCGTCACCTCGTATTCATTGGTCGTGATGGCGAAGTTGCAGATGACAATGCTGATAATGCCAATGAACGCAAAAAGGCCGAGTATTGACATAATTATGGCCAAAAAACACTTTATTATTTTCTTCATAATATATAACACTTTATCTGAGTCCTAGCTGGCAATACACATACAAGGTAAATATTGCAAATTCCGTTTTATTTTCTAGTAACCTTTGCCTTGATTCTTGTATACAGGTATGCGCGTTCTTCTTTGTTTAAGACTACATAACAGTTAATAGCAAAGCCACATACTGCAACTATAACACATGTCACAAAAAAGGTCAGCCATGTATCAACAGGCATAAATAGACGAATAAGAGTTCCTACCGCAATTATCAAGGCAGAACAAATAACTGAAGTCCCAACTTGCGGATAAAACTTACTCCACTTAAATCCAAGCAGTTTTGATGCAACCGGAACCGTAAAGAACAGATTTTTTAAAATCGTCATTATACTACTGACGCCTGCAACCGCATATAAATCATAATCAGTAAACGCAATCACAATCATCGTTACAATGATAGATGCTGCGCCACTAACAATCATTGCGACGGAATTGTACTTCACCCTATTAACGGTCGAAAATACGTTGAAAAGAATAACAACACCACTATTAACAAGATAGCTCAAAATACTCAGTGATGCCAAGACTCTTAACAACTCTGCATCCTGCGATGGAACCCATAGCTGAAAGAAAGCATCTCCCATGACAACAATTCCAGCTGTTGGTATTGTGATGACAACAGATGTTATTTTCATGGCACGTTTTAAGCATTTTTCAACCTCTTCCATATTCCCATTCGCATAATTTATTGTCAGCTCCGGCCCAAAAGCTGTACGGATTGATTCAGACAACTGAATCAAAATGTTAGGAAGTGTTTTTGCGATGGACAGGATGCCCATTTGTGTCGCACCTAGATAAATATTGCAAATTAGCAAATCAAGACCACTTAAAAGAGTGTTCCCCATGCTGGAGATGGAATTCCAGATGCCTGATCCCACCAGCTCTTTGATAACTCTAACAGAACATATAGGCTTTTTTAAAGATACTCGAAGCTCCGGTGTTAATTTATGTGTATAATATCCGGAAATCGCAAGCGTAATCAATCCGATGACCGCTGAGGTAAATGTCACATACCAGACATGCGGTTCCCAAATCGTGAACATCCCTACCAACAGTATACACCGCAAAATTGCCGTGGCCATTGTCGGTATATAAGAGAGATCCAGGCGGTTTGCGACATAGGTTCCGCAATCATAGTTTGGCGCACCAGTACGAATAAAGAACAGTGCAAATACCATTGAAAATGCAATCTTAACATCTATCAAAATGTCTGCCGGAACATCTGTGAATGCTTCAAGCTTCGCTATGAATATAATGACCGGAATCAAAAGTACAGCAACAATAATCAAATTTCCCCAGAAGACAGAATTATAATACAAATTTGCCTTCTTGTAATCCTTCTTGATATATTCCATTGTAATGAATCGAGCTGCCATTCCGTTTAATGCTGTGACGATAAGGTTTGCATAGTTGACAAAGTTATTTGCCAGCGATACAAAACCATTTGCCTCTACGCCAATCGTCCGGATAATATACGGCGACAGGAAAAAGCTGATACACAGATTGACAATCAGTACGCCTACACTGGTTACAATATTTATTGTTGTTTTGTAGCTGTTGCTTCTTTCCTTAGGCATTTACACGTTCCCCGCTTCTTTTGTCCTGAATTGGTTCAGAAAACGATTGATATTCTCCTGCTGCAGCTGAATTTTTGTTTCGAATTCAGTATTTATCAGATCTTCCAGTTCATTCTCAATGTTATCTCGCAAAATCACTGGCAAATTTGTATCCATACCCATTTCAATTGCCCGGTTATCCACCGCAAGAATAATACTCCGTATCTGATGATTCAGGGCAAATATACCTGCGTGGAGTCTTGTTCCGACATAATCGATGCAACCTTGGTTCAATATTTCCTCGTAAGCATCTAAACTGTGAGGGATTTTTGTCAGGTTGTCTGGCAAATCCAACGAGGAGAGATATTCCTCGTCCTTGTCGCCCTGAATCCAGAGATAGACACATTCATAGTTGCGGCTCAAAATATCCAGCATCAGTTGATCATGAACAGCGTCCTGTCGATAATCCGTTATCGTTGTCACTACGTTTGCCGCTTTTGTGACAGGAATAGCCTTGCAAAACTCCGGCGTCAACCGCCATGTGGTGGGGCAGCCGGTATTAATCACGTTTCTGATTCCTGCTGTGCGAAGCTGCTGCTCCGTATATGAGTCCCGGACTGAATGAATGACGTTTGGATTTAAAACGCAATGATAGACCATTCTGGAATACGAAGAACATTCATCTTGGTAGCCCTTCCATCCAGCACCCAATAGGATTGTGTTTCTATAGTTGAACTTTCGGCGAATACCATCCGGCAGTCGCCAGTTCCACCACTCCTCGATGTGCGATGTCAGCAAATTGGTTCCACACACAAATTTATATTTTATCGATTTTGCCGCATTTTCCTGCTCATTGGAGGGAACAATGTGTGAAGAAACGCGGACAAATTCATAGTTTGGGAAAATGTCTGACAAAATATCTTCGCAATATCTCATTATTATAAAATCGCCCAAGTTATTTGTTGCGATGGATGTGTCAAACAGAAAAACACTCCCATTGTCTTTCTGGATGGGATAAGTTATGCGATTCACAATCTCTCCCACAGTCCCAGTCAGATTCCATATTAAAGATTTACCCATAATAGCTGTGCCTCGCTCAAAACATCTCATCCAGTCTAGTCAGAATATCGCGGTTTAACCGCTCAAAATCATACCTGCCCAGGTACATTCTGATCCTCTCCCCCATATCCGGCGAGTCGATCATCTGCTGAATGTGCTCTGCAATCGAATCCGCAGTTGTATCGCACAGGATACCGTTCACACCGTCTTCAATTTGTTTGCCTGCCGCCGCTCTGGTTGCCAAAATCGGCAAGCCAAGAACCTGCCCTTCCATAATGGACATACTATATCCTTCAAAACGACTGGGTTGTGCGAACAAATCCGCCGCTTTGATGTAAGGATACGGATTCGATTTCATGCCATACAGATGGACATGCTCCTCAAGGTGAAGCTCCTTGATCTGCTGGCGCAGATTTGCTTCCTCCGGGCCGCCGCCGACAATATACCAATATATCTGGTCATATCCGCGCTTTAAGAGTATGTCACACGCCTGAATCGCCAGATCATAGCCTTTCACATGATGCAGCCGTCCACAGGAGACGATGTTGAATCCCGTCTCCGGAAAGAGGTCATCTGGCGTCTCAAACGCTTTCCCACGTACTCCATCTATATCTGTCAAATTATGTATAACTGTAATTTTATCCTGGAACTGTGGAAATTCCTTTTTAAGATTATTAGCTATGTTCTGAGAAACAGCAACAACATGCTCGCTCTTTTTGTATCCATAGGTGTCATGGTATTCCCGCTTCATACTGCCGTGATGATAGAACATCAGATATTTATCTGCGTCTATCCCCCGCACAGCAAGCTCAGCAGTCCGGTCACTGTAAATAATGCAGGTATCGAAATGCTCTCCCGCCAGTTGCTCACGGATGTACCTGGAATACAGCCGCATTTCAGGCGCTTTCAGGAACAGACACAGCGTCTTCCATATCAGGTGTCGAGTACTGGAGGCATTCTGCGGCTCCTCCATCAGATTAAACATGCGGCTATATTTGTACGGCTCTTTAAAAGTCACTGTATGCTGCCTGTCCGCAATCAGCAGGCGGCATTTGGACGTGATACGGCTGGCCATCTCCTGACAGTCCCGCACGATCAGGCAGGTCACATCATATTTATCATAATCAAGTCGGTTCAGCAGGTTGACCAGGGCTGTTTCAATGCCGCCGACCCACAATGCCTCACTGACAAAAATCAGTTTTTTCTTCATTTCCCTATGCCAATCGTCCTTAACAGCTTATTTTTCACTCTCATGCACAGATCTGTGAACCGTTTTTTTGTCGCCATACGGCTGTATTTTCTTCTGCACGTCCGGATTCTTTTCTCTTTTTCTCCAGCGGAATCCTCCAGAATGTTCAGCAGCGCAACTTGCTTCTGGTACTCCGCATCTCTTGTAAACCGCGTCCCCCAGTGAACCAGATCGGTTTCATAACCATGTTCCGCTTTGCCGTCCATGCAAACCTGTGCAACACCGCTGACTATATCGATCTTCATGCTGTCTGTATGTTCCCAGTAGCAGCATATGGCTCGGTCGATAAACGGAATCGGTTTGCATTGATTCAGCGCCATGGACAGAGCAACCAGGGGTTCATCTCCCGGCGTATCGAACTTACCTTTGAATTTGAAGCTTC
>JAJPXB010000020.1 GCA_021205695.1 Clostridiales bacterium | reverse complement strand
CCACCAGGCTGTCCCGGAGCCGGAGGCCCCTGCCTCCCCCGTTGGCCCCACAGCAGACGGCGGCAGCAAAGGCGTCTATGGCCAGGCTCAGGGCCAGAAACAGGACAGAAATCATAGGGTATCCCCTCCCGGACGTTGTTTCAAATGTTATGCGGGCGGGAGCGGGAATAAGACGGGAGAATGTTATGGACGATGTGAGATGGATGCATGAGGCGCTGGCGCTGGCCCGGGCCGCCGGAGCGGCGGGAGACGTGCCGGTGGGCTGCGTGATCGTCCGGGGCGGCGAGGTCATAGGCCGGGGCCGGAACCGCCGGGAGGAGGCCCACGACGCCACCGCCCACGCCGAGATGGAGGCCATCCGCATGGCGTCCCGGGCGCTGGGGCGCTGGCGTCTGGAGGACTGTACCCTGTACGTCACGCTGGAGCCGTGTCCCATGTGCGCCGGGGCGGTGTGGAACGCCCGGATGGGGCGGGTGGTCTTTGGCGCGCCGGACCCCAGGGCGGGGTGCTGCGGCTCTCTGCTCCACTTCGGTCTGGAGGGCCTGACCCCGGAGCCGGAGATCCTGGGCGGCGTGGAGGAGGCGGCCTGCGCCGCCCTGCTCCGGGACTTTTTCCGGGGCCTGCGGCCTTAATCCGCCGCAGGCGCACCTGTGCGGCGACGCCCAAAAAAAGTAGTCAGTTAATATTTTTGTAACGTTTTCTCACTTACTTTTGTAATATCCGGATGCTATCCTACAGCTAGCAAGTGATAGCAGCTTCTTTTCATTTCATCCTCCTTTCTTCTTTTGGAAACGGCAGCCTACCCCCGGCTGCCGTTTTCGCCTTTACCGGGGCCTGCGCTGCCGGGCGGCGCCCGAAAAAACCTGACGTAACCTCTGAATTTCACACAATTGTAATAAAATCTGCCTTGGTTTCGTAACATCTCCGGGGTATCCTATACTTGCAAGCAGGGATACTTCGCTTTTTCATTCTTCCTCCTTTCTTTTGATAAGGCCGGCGATCGCAGGATCGCCGGTTTTATTGTCTGGGCGCCGGCGGGGAGCGCCGCCCCAGGCGGAAATACGCGGCGGCTACCTCGGAGATTCGCCGCCATGCTCCTGCCCCCGGGGATACGGCTCTGCCCGGTCGGTCAATCCCAGCATATAATCTATACTGGTTTGGTAATAACGGGCCAGCTGAATGAGGACGGCGGTGGGCAGGTCGTTTTCTCCTGTCTCATATTTGGAATAACCTGTCTGCGACATATGCAGCAGCTTTGCCACGGCAGTCTGATTCAGGTCCCGGTCCTCCCGGAGCGCGCGAATGCGTGGGTACATAATCATCACCTCTGAACCAGCATAGTTAATCTGTTTCAGAGTATTGACTTTTAATCTGTTTCAGGTTAAACTTGTGTAAATACAGCAAATGCTGTAGGAGCGACAGAAAGGAGAGATACTCTATGGAGGAATCTGAAAAGACAGTGTTCTGCAAGCACTGCGGCGCCAAAATACCGGCGGACGCCGTTATCTGCACCGCCTGCGGACGACAGGTAGAGGAATTGAAAAAGGAGCAGGCAGAGCAGCCTCAAATCATCATCAATAACACCAATACCAACACCAATCAGAATATCAATGCAAACGGTTTTGTCGGCGGCAAGCCGAAGAACAAATGGGTCTCCTTCTGCCTGTGCCTGTTTCTGGGCTGGTGCGGCGCGCACAAGTTCTACGAGGGAAAGATCGGCATGGGCGTCCTCTACCTGTTCACCTTCGGTCTCTTTGGAATCGGCTGGTTTGTAGATCTGATCCGTATTCTCCTCAAGCCCAACCCCTATTTCGTCTGACCGTCAGAAAAAATCCGTCCCCTTGCCTCCCCTTCGACAGCAACCGCACACCGGACAGGCTACAATGGCCCTGTACCCGAACCGCATCGGGTACAGGGCCATTATTTTTTTCAAACGCACAGGGGGAATGCACCATGTCCATCATCTGCCGCACCGAGGGCGGAAGAAGCAGCTGGCGGCTCACCGGAGAGATCGACCACCACCGGGCCAGGAGCCTGACCCGGGAGCTGGAGGCGGAGATCGACGCCCGGCTCCCGACAGCCCTGGAGCTGGACTTCTCCGGCGTGACCTTTATGGACTCCTCCGGCATCGCCCTCATTCTCCGGGTCAGCCGCCGGATGGGGGAGATCGGCGGCAGCCTCACGCTGACCCATGTCCCGCCCCAGGCGGCCCGCATCCTGAAAATCGCAGGCATCCACCGCCGGGTGGAGATGGAGTGACACCACCGCAAGGGAGGAGCATACATATGAAACCGGAAAACACCGCAAAGATCGAATTTCTCAGCCGCAGCGCCAATGAGGGCTTTGCCCGCTCCGCCGCCGCCTGCTTTGCCGCCCAGCTGGACCCCACTCTGGAGGAGCTGGGGGATATCAAGACGGCGGTCTCCGAGGCGGTGACCAACGCCATCGTCCACGGCTATCCCACTGAGCTGGGGCGCATCTCCATGCGCCTGCGCACCTTCCCGGATCATGTTCTGGAGATCACCGTACAGGACTGGGGGGTGGGCATCCCGGATATCCAGAAGGCCCGGGAGCCCATGTTCACCACCGGCGGGGAGGAGCGCAGCGGCATGGGCTTCACCATTATGGAGAGCTTTATGGACACGATGCGGGTCCGTTCCCGGCCCGGACGGGGGACGACGGTCACGCTGCGCAAGCGCATCTCCCCCCGCGCCGGCGTCCGGCCATGACCCTGCGGAGGGGGGAGCTGCTGGAGGCCGCCCGCCGGGGCGACCAGGAGGCCCGGGAAGCCCTGCTCACCGAAAACGACCGGCTGATCTGGAGCATCGTCCAGCGGTACGTCAACCGGGGGGTGGAGACGGAGGATCTGTTCCAGCTGGGGTGCATCGGCTTTCTCAAGGCGGTGGACGGCTACGACCCGGCCTACGGCACCCAGTTCTCCACCTACGCCGTCCCCAAGATCGCCGGGGAGATCCGCCGGTTCCTGCGGGACGACGGCACAGTGAAGGTCAGCCGGGGCCTGAAGGAGCAGGCCCAGCGCGTCCGTACCGCCCGGGAGCAGCTGGCCGTCCGGCTGGGCCGGGAGCCAGTCCTCTCCGAGCTGGCCGGGGAGACAGGGCTGACCCCGGAGGAGATCGCCGCGGCGGAGGCGGCGGCCGGCCCGGTGGCCTCCCTCCAGAGCGAGACGGCGGAGGGCCTGACCCTGGAGTCGGTGCTGGGAGACGAGGGCATCGAGGGGGAGATCGTGGAGAGCGTCGCCCTGCGCCAGGCGGTGGCCCAGCTGGAGGAGCGGGAGCGGCGGGTCATCCTCCTGCGCTACTTCCGGGGCTTCACCCAGGAGCGGACGGCCCGGGTCGTCGGCGTGAGCCAGGTGCAGATCTCCCGCATCGAGCGCCGGGCGGTGGAGCATCTGCGGCGAAAGCTGGAGTGAGCGGTCAGCGGAGCCGGGTCCGCAGCGTGATCGGGGCCGGACGGCGTAATTACCGCTTGCCTTCTCCTGCGCACCTGTGTTAAAGTATACATGGGGAACAGGCGTCCTGCCTGACCGGTTGGCGCGCGCCGCTCAGCCGTGTCACAGGGCTCTCTATTTTGTCTCTTTTTTCCTGTTCCCCTGCCTGTGAAAAATCATCGTGCCGCCTGCAGACGCGGGCGCACAGGCACACGGCCCGTCTACCACCCACGAAAATATCAGACAGGAGGCACATGGTATGAAGGTCCTGATCATCGCCAATCAGTCGCGCTATGAGAAATTTATGCCGGAGGGGGGGATCGCCCATCAGTGCGAGCTGGTCTACCGCCCTGTCGGCACCTCCGACGCAGCGCTTCTGGAGGCCGCCGGGGGTGCGGAGGTCATCCTGGCCGACGCCATCGCCGCGGTGAGCGCAGATCTCATCGGCCAAATGCCCCGCCTCCGGCTGATCCACTCCGAGGGCGCGGCCTATGACCGCATCGACGGGGAGGCGGCCCGGGCCCGGGGCGTCTATGTCTGCAACAACCAGGGGGCCAATGCCCAGGCCGTGGCGGAACAGGCCCTGATGCTGATGCTCGGCCTGCTGCGCTTCGTGGAGGAGGGCCACCGGGCCGTCCTGGACGGCAGGCAAATCGAGATGAAGGAAGCGCGCATGGTCAGCGGCATCACGGAGCTGCGGGACTGCACCGTAGGGCTCGTCGGCTTCGGCAACATTGCAAGGCAGACGGCGGCGCTGCTCCGGGCCTTCGGCGCGGACTGCCTGTACTACAGCCCCCACCGGAAGGACGCGGAGACGGAGGCGCAGTATCACGTGGCGTACCGCTCTCTCGACGCGCTGCTGTCTCAGTGCGACATCGTCAGCCTCCACGCGGCGGTCACGCCGGAGACGGTCGGGCTGATGAACGCAGAGACGCTGGGGCGCATGAAGTCCGGCGCATATCTCATCAACACCGCCCGGGGCGACCTGGTGGACCAGCAGGCGCTGGTGCAGGCCCTGGCCTCCGGCCATCTGCGCGGGGCCGGACTGGACACCCTGACGCCGGAGCCGGTCACCCGGGACAATCCGCTGGTCCGCTTCGCCGCCGAAAACCCCGGCCGCATTCTGTTTTCTCCCCACATTGGCGGCGTCACCACCGGCTGCTTCCGCCGGATGCACAGTCGAATGTGGGCGAATGTCGCCGCAGTCGCCGACGGGAAACGGCCGGCGTGCGTGGTGAACGGCGTGCTTTGACCTCGGACGGCAGGCCGAAAATCCATCCGGGGCACCGGGGCAGGAGAAACGGGAGGCCGCTGCGGCAGAATGCAGCGGCCTTTCGTCTTTTTTCGTCCCCGTGCCGTCGCCGGTGCGGCTTTTTCTTCCCGGACGCGGAAAGCGGGGAAATCGGCCCCACGCAATAAGCCGCCCTGAACGTATCAGGGCGGCATGGTTGCGCACAATGGATCTGTCTTTACGCCTCTCCCCGGCGCAGCTCGTCCTCATCCCGGAGGAACTGGCGTCGAACGGGCTCCTGCTTCCGGCTGAGGAAGGGCATCCGGCCGATCAGGGCCAGCAGGCCGAAGGCCGCGGCTGTCAGAGCGGCCAAAATGGAGAAGATGAGCAGAATATTTGAGATCGTCTTTTTCATGGGACACCTCCTTGATCCTGTTTTCACCAGTGTACACGATTTCTCCCGGAGAAACAACGTTGATTTTGTAAATTGAATGTGAAATATTATGCCGCCCAGGCTCAGTCGTCCATCAGGCGCTCCATCTCATCGATGAGACTGCCGAACAGCTCCAGGGCCTGCTCGATGGGCTGGGGCGTGGCCATATCCACCCCCGCTCCCCGAAGCAGGGTGATGGGGTCGGCAGAGCTGCCGCCAGAGAGGAAGTTCAGGTAGTCCCGGACGGCGGGCGCTCCCTCCTTCAAAATGCGCTGGGACAGGGCGATGGCGGCGGCGTAGCCGGTGGCGTACTGGTAGACATAGAAGTTGTAATAGAAGTGGGGGATCCTGGCCCACTCCAGGGCGATCCGGTCGTCCGCCACCACGTCCGGGCCGTAGTAGTCCTCGTTCAGCCTGCGGTAGAGGGCGCACAGGGCGTCCGCGGTGAGCCCCTCGCCCCGCTGGGCCATCTCGCTGATGGTCAGCTCGAACTCGGCGAACATGGTCTGACGGTAGAGGGTGGTGCGGAACTGCTCCAGGAAATGGTTGATGAGATAGGCCCGTTCCCGGCGGTCGGTGGTCTTGCCCAGGAGGTGCTCCATGAGCAGGGCCTCGTTGCAGGTGGAGGCCACCTCGGCCACGAAGATGACATAGGGCTGATACGCCGTCGGCTGGTGGGTCTGGGAGAGATAGGTGTGGAGGGAGTGGCCCATCTCATGGGCCAGGGTAAACACGTCGCTGAGGGTGCCGTGGTAGTTCAGCAGCACAAAGGGGTGCGCGGTGGAGGAGGAGGAATATCCCCCGGAGCGCTTGCCCACATTCTCATAGACGTCGATCCACCGGTTCCGGAAGCCCTCCCGGAGCATGGCCTGGTACTCCTCCCCCAGAGGGGCCAGGCCCTCCAGGACGAGCTTCTGGGCCTCCTCATAGGGGACCGTCGTGTCCGCGTCCCCCACGATGGGGGTGTAGATGTCGTAGAAGTGGAGCTCCTCCACCCCCAGCAGTTTTTTCCGCAGGGCGGTGTACCGGTGGAGCCTGGGCAGGTTGGCCCGGACGGTGGAGATCAGGTTGCGGTAGACCGTCTCCGGCACCTCCGTCCGGTCCAGGGCGGCCGCCAGGGGGGAGGAGTACCGCCTGGCCTGGGCGGAAAACAGCAGCTGCTTCATCTGGGCGGAGAGCACGGCGGCGCAGGTGTTGCGGAACTGGCCGTAGACCCCGTACAGGGATTCATAGGCGTTCCGCCGCAGCGTCCGGTCCTGGCTGTACATCAGGGGGATGAAGGTGCCGTGGGTGACGGAGTGCAGGGTCCCCTGGCTGTCTGCGGCGTCCGGGAACCGGAGGTCGGCGTTGTTCAGGGTGGCGTAGATGTCCCCCGGCCCGTCCGTGACCGCCTTGGCCCCGGCCAGCAGGGACTCCTCCGCCGGGGAGAGGATGTGCCCCCGGCGGCTGCGAATGCGCGCCAGCTTCCGGCGGTATGTGCCCAGGGCGGGCTCCCGGGCATAGAAATCCTCCAGGGTGTCCTCCGGGATGGACAGGATCTCGTTGTCCTCCCAGGCGCCCGCCCGGTCGATCTCCACCATCACCCCCATGACCTGGGTGTACATCTCCTGGTATCTGGACACCCGGGTATCCTCGTCCCGCTTCCGGCTGGCGTAGCTGAACAGGTCGCGGCAGGCCAGGCTGATCTCGTCGGAGAGCCGCATGTCCTCCAGCAGCTTCTCGGGGCCGTCCCCCAGGTGGCCCTCCAGGGCCTTCCGCCGCCGGGGGTAGTCCTTTGCGGCGTTCAGCGCCTCCTGCCAGGCCCCGTCTGTGGGGAAGATGTCCTCTGTGGCCCAGGTATAGGCGGGGTCCAGTTCTCTGCGTTCCTTTGGTGCGTTCATATCCGTGCAATTCCTTTCTGTTTCCATTTCGGCGCTCCGGCCCTCACAGCAGCGACCGGACCAGCCGGACGGCCACCCCCAGCACCCGGGCAGCCCCGGTGTCGAAGTCGCTGACGGGGATGATGCGTGTCTCATAGCCGGGGTTCTCCGGCTGAAGAAAAACCCAGTCCCCCTGGCGGCGGAACCGCTTCAGGGTGGCGTCCTCCTCCTCCACGATGCAGGCCACGATCTGGCCGTCCTCCGCCCCGGACTGCTGGTGGATGAGCACCAGGTCGCCGTCCCGGATGTCGGCGTTGATCATGCTGTCCCCGGAGACCCGGAGGTAAAAATACTCCTGGGGCCGGGGGACGTCCGCCGAGGTGTAGCCCGTCACCTGCTGCTGGGCGATGGCGGGGATGCCCGCCTTGATGACCCCCAGAATGGGGACGAGCTGCTCCCCCGGGGGGCAGACCGTCTCCCCGGAGGGCTCCCGGGGCACGTCGTAGCCCTGGAGCCAGAGCGGGGAGACCCCCAGCTTGATGGCCATCTGGGTGGCCACGGTGGCCTTCGGCTCCCGCTGTCCCAGGACGTAGCGGTTCAGGGTCTGGGGCTTCATGCCCAGCAGGCGGCCCAGCGCCTCATAGTTCAGGCGCCGCTCCTCCATCAGGGTGCGCAGCCGCTCCCCCAGGCGCTCCTGCTGCTCCATCCGGCTCACCTCCCCGTTTTTGCAGGCTGTTTGCTGGAACTATCATACCACAGGCGGGCGCGAAAAGCAAACCGACTTTGCGTGGGCCGGGGGGAAGCCCTGTGACAGCGCCTTCCCGTCTCCCCGTCATATCCCCGCTCTCCGGGGCATACCCTGTACCAGCAAGCCGAAGGAGGACGACCCATGAGCTACGATACAAACCCCTATCCCGCCGAGAGCAGTCACCATATCCTGCTGGAAAGCCGAAGCCGCCTCGCCGTCTCCGGGGTGGAGGAGGTGGAGAGCTTTGACGAGAACCAGATCATCATGTCCACCTGCCAGGGAGAGCTGACCATCCGGGGAGAGGATCTGCACATCGAGCAGCTGAGCCTGGACGGGGGCGAATTAAAGGTGGAGGGGACGGTGGACGCCCTCTCCTATGAGGCGCCCCGGGAAAAGGGAGGCTTTTTCTCCCGTCTGCTGAGCTAGTCCGTGGAGGTGGAGGTGGCCCTCCAGCTCCGGGAGCTGGGGGCGGGGCTGCTCACCGGCCTGGGCCTGGGGATCTTCTACGACCTGCTGCGCATCCTCCGGCGGCGGCACCCGGGGCGGGGGCTGGGCCTGGTGCTGGATGTGCTGTTCTGGCTGGCCGTGTGCGCCGCCCTGCTGGCCGTGACGCTGGAGGCGGGGACAGGCATCGTCCGGGGCTACACCGGGACGGCCATTGCGGGGGGCTGCCTGCTGTACCTGTGGCTGGCCAGCCCTCTGCTTCTGCCTCTGGGCCTGCGGGCGGCGGCGGGCCTGGCCAGAGTGTGGCATTTTCTCACCGCACCGGCCCGGGTGTTCCGGTCAACGCAGAAGAAATTTTGGAAAATTCTCAAAAATCACTTTCTTTATTGGAAAAAATGGTATATAGTAGAAGTACTATTCGTGAAGCGGCCGGAACGCCTGTTCCCCCGACGTGTGAAAGGAGTCAGGAAAAATGAAACTCAAGCGCAGCAGTTTCCTGTCCAAGCTGGTGGTGCTGATTCTTCTCGTTTTCGTGGCGCTCACCCTGCTCACCGTCCAGGGACAGATCCAAACCGCCCAGACGACTCTTGAGGCCTACCAGGCTGCCGTGGACGAGCAGAAGGAGACCAATGCGGCCCTGGAGGGCGTTATTGCCAACAGCGACGATCCGGACACCGTGCTGGAGGTCGCCAAGGACAAGATGGGTCTGCTGGAGGACGGAGAGGTCGTCTTTTACGATACTACCAACTGAGCAGCGCCATAAGAGAGAACACTGCTCTGGCAAGAGAGGAAAGAGAAGATTCTATGGAGTTGGAAGTCGGGGCGATCCTGGAAGGGAAAGTGACAGGCATCACCAAGTTTGGCGCCTTTGTGGCGCTGCCGGGGGGCCGGTCCGGCCTGGTCCACATTTCTGAGATCGCCTATTCTTATGTCAGCGACGTGAGCGAGTTTCTGTCCGTGGGGCAGGATGTGCGGGTCAAGCTCATCAGCATCGATGAGGGGGGCCGGATCAACCTCTCCATCAAAAAGACCGCGCCGCCACCTCCCCGTCCGCCGCATCCGGCGGGCCCCCGTCCCCAGG
>JAJPXB010000056.1 GCA_021205695.1 Clostridiales bacterium | reverse complement strand
GGGTCAGCGGTTCGAATCCGTTATCGTCCGTGCGCTGCCGGTTCGGCAAATTCGCCGGTAGCCGGTAACGTCCCCCCAAAACAGGAAACGCTCCCCGACCACACCACCGGTCGGGGAGCATCCTGAAAGAAAGGGAGAAAGAAAAGAGAAAGGAGAAAAAAGAGAGGGGTTTGCGCTTCGTTCCTGACAATGGCTATTATAGCAGATGTCAGGGAAGAATGTTGAAGAAATTGAAAACCGTTTGTGAAGTATCTGTAAACACGTAAAACAGGCAAAATAGGGAACTTTCAGCGTGATTTCAGCTGTGCGAGCCTTACCGCGCGCGGACTCAGGCGATATAGATATAGTACACGGACAGCCACAGGTGGGCGATGACGCACAGCCAGAAGGGGACAGAGGTGAGACAGGCGGAACGCTTTTCCGACGCTGTCCAGAGGGTGGGGCCGGGATAGAGGTTCTTCCAGGGCTTTTTTGACACCAGATAAAAGATGGCATAGGCGATGCACAGATAGATGGCGGCGTCATAGATGCCCCATACCAGGTCGGTGTCCGGAAGATAGTCTACCAGTACGCCGCAGAAGAAGTTGATGAACATGTGCAGGCCGATGTTCCACCGCATCTCTCCGGTCATAATATGGATATAACCCAGCACCAGCCCCACCGCCGTGGCGTAGAAGAACTGGTACAGGTTGGTGTGGAACAGACCGAAGAACAGGGAGGAGATCAGCAGCGCCGACCAGTCCCCCAGAAAGAGCAGCCGATCCAGCAGCAGCCTGCGGAAGAGCAGCTCCTCGAAGATAGGGGCGATGATGACGGTAAAGAGGAGCGCCACCAGAAGGGGCTCCTGGGAGATGGATTCGTTGGCGTAGTCCACGGTGTCCGTATCCGCCAGGAGCATCTGGGTGAGGATGCTGGCCAGATACAGGAGGCCCACCCCCACGGCGATGCCGGAGAACACCTGTCCGGCGGATGGCTCCGGCCCCCTGGCCAGACGGGGCGAGGGGAACTTCCGAAGCACCAGCCCGAAAGCGATAAAGCCAGCGGGGTAGATCACGATGGCGTCCATGGCGTAATAGTACCAGTCGCTGAAGAAAAGCCTGTAGTTTCCCAGGTAGTAGGGGATATAGTACAGCTGTACGGCGACCTCGACGAGTACGGTGAACACCAGAAGGGCGATGCTGGCCATACTGTAGTAGTGGCGCAGCTCCTGCTTTGTCTGGGGAAATGTCATAGCGGCTCCTCCTTTTTGGGGTTCAAAAAAGATTTTACCACAAATCGTGGAAAAAGGATACCATCTATTGGCAAAATCCGATATAATACAGATGTGCCTGAGGGCAAAAGGAAGGACAAAGCGGTTGTTGAGCCGTCAGATAGACAGGAGAAACGGTTTTTATGAGCGAACGAGCAGATGTGGCAATCATTGGCTGCGGCGAGGCGGGGATATTCGCCGGCTACGAGCTGGCGAAACGCTGCCCGGAGCTGAAGATTGTGGTGCTGGAGCAGGGGGCGGACATCTACTCCCGTACCTGCCCCATCGTACAGGGGAAGGTGGACCGGTGCGTCCAGTGCAAGACCTGCGGCACCATGTGCGGCTTCGGCGGGGCGGGGGCCTTCTCCGACGGGAAATTCAACTTCACCACCGCGTTTGGCGGCTGGCTGACCGATTACATGGAGAGCCGGGAGGTCATGGAGCTGATCCACTATGTGGACGCGGTGAACGTCAGCTTTGGGGCGACGGAGAAGGTCTATTCCACCTCCACGCCGGAGGCCATGGCGCTGGAGCGGGAGGCGCTGAAGTACGACCTCCATCTCCTCCAGGCCCAGTGCAAGCACCTGGGGACGGAGAACAATCTGCGCATCCTGGCCAATCTGTATGAGGATCTGCGGCAGCGGGTAGACTTCCGGTTCCACACCGTCGTGGAGCAGATAGAGGCGCTGCCGGAGGGGGGCTATCGCCTGTGTACCGACAGGGGAGACTTTGAATGCGTCTACCTGATCGCCGCCCCCGGCCGCTCCGGAGCGGAGTGGTTTGCAAGCCAGTGCAAGGGACTGGGCATCCCCCTCATCAACAACCAGGTGGACATCGGCGTCCGGGTGGAGCTGCCCGCCAAGGTGTTCCAGCACATCACCGACGTGGTCTACGAGTCCAAGCTGGTCTATCGTACGAAGCAGTACGGGGATCAGGTGCGCACCTTCTGCATGAATCCCTACGGCTATGTGGTGGCGGAGAATGTGGAGGGCATCAACACGGTCAACGGCCACTCCTACTCCGACCCCAGCCTCCGGAGCGAGAACACCAACTTTGCCCTGCTGGTGTCCAACCGGTTCACCCAGCCCTTTAATGAGCCATACCGCTACGGCAAGCACATCGCCTCTCTCAGCAATATGCTGGCCGGAGGCGTCCTGGTCCAGCGGTTCGGCGACCTGGTGGGGGGACGGCGCACCAACGACCACCGGATGAGCAAGTCCTTTGTCCACCCCACCCTCACCGCCGCCGTTCCCGGCGATCTGTCCCTGGCTCTGCCCAAGCGACAGCTGGACGATATCATCGAGATGATCTACGCCCTGGACAAGCTGGCGCCGGGCACCGCCAACTATGACACGTTGCTCTACGGCGCGGAGGTGAAATTCTACTCCAGCCGCATCCAGCTCTCCAGGGAGCTGGAGACGCCCATGGCCGGATTCTTCGCCATCGGCGACGGCGCAGGCACCACCCGGGGCCTGGCGCAGGCGGGCGCTTCGGGCATCAAGGTGGCCCGGGTGATTGCCCAGCGTCTGGGCAGTCAGGGCTAACACAGGGAAAAAGTACAGACTGCCACAGGAGAGGCCCCGCCACCGGCGGGGCCTCTCCATTTACGGAAAGAATTATGTCCCGGGCGCAGAGAGTGAATATTCATCCCGAGGACTTTTGGAAAAAATGACCGGCCTGTCGGCGAAAATACGATTCCACAGGACTTTTCCACATTTTCCACAGAGTTTTGCACATCGAGCTTCCGGCAATCTGAGGAAAAAATATGCATTGGTGGGTTGACGTAACAACAGGCGGAGAGGGAAACCGGTGAAAACCGTCAGGGAAAGGCGCCTGACCTCGAACCGGGCAAAAAAGTTTTGGAAGGGACCTTTTTATACGGACAGCCCCCGGGGAGGCGGGCGGAAAGACCCGCTCCGGAGGCCGTGCGTGGGGTCAGCGATATTCCCGGGGCGAGACGTGGTAGGTGTTCTGAAAGGCCCGGAGAAAGGTGGAGTAATCCGCAAAGCCGCTCTGACTGGCGGCCTTCATCACCGGCGTGCCGGAGCGGATGAGGGAGGTGGCCCGGATGAGCCGCTTTTGCATGATGTACTGGTGGACGGTGCAGCCGGTGATCTCCCTGAACCGGTGCATCAGCCAGGAGGGGGAGAGGAAGAACCGTTCCGCCAGGCTCTGCACCGACAGGGGCTGCGTCAGGTTGGCGTTGATGTAGGCCATGATCTCGTCGATCTTGGGGTCAGAGCGGAAGGACTGCCCCCCGGCGGGAGCCAGATTGCCCAGGCTGCCCCGGTTCAGGTGGACGAGAAACTGGAGACAGCAGGTGCGGGCCAGCAGGTCGTGGCCGAAGCCCTCGTCGGAGAGGGCGGCCTCCAGCTGGGCCAGCAGATCCATGAGCTGTCCCCGGTTGCCGGTGCGGACCAGGTGGAAGCCGGTCTCCCGCACCCGCTGAAAGCAGGGGGAGAGGCCCTCCGCCTCCAAAAAGCCGGGGGCCAGCCACAGGATATACCGCTCATAGGTGGCTCCGCCGATGTCCGGCTGGTGAATGTGGTGATGGGGCACCAGCAGCAGGTCGCCGGGGGAGAGAAAGTAGGCCTTGCCCTCCACCGTATAGGTCACCTGGCCGGAGAGAAAGACCACCACCTTATCAAACTCGTGATAGTGGTAGGAGAACCGCTGGGCGCGGGTCTCCTTGAGGTGAAAGAGCCGGAATTCCTCCAGCAGATAGCCCCGCCGGTCGGCGTCCGGGGGCGGCTGGGTGTTCATGGGCGGGAGCCTCCTCTCCTGGGATGGTATTTCTATACAGATTATACCACATAAAAGGGAGAGAAAAAAGGAAAATAGCCTATTTTCATTCATCAGGATTGCACAGGGGGAAAAATTACGGTATAATACCGTCGATTGTGCGATAGAACCGAAACCAGGAGAGGAATGACGGAAGATGAACTACGCAGAGGAGTCCCTGAAGCTGCATTATCAGTGGGCGGGCAAGCTGTCCACTGTCCCCAAGATGGAGGTCAAGGACAAAGATGCCCTGAGCCTGGCCTACACCCCGGGCGTGGCCCAGCCCTGCCTGGAGATCCAGAAGGACCCGGCCAAGAGTTATGAGCTGACAGGCCGTTGGAACACGGTGGCGGTGGTCACTGACGGCTCCGCCGTCCTGGGCCTGGGGGATATCGGCCCCGAGGCGGGGATGCCCGTGATGGAGGGCAAGTGCGTTCTGTTCAAGGCGTTCGGCGACGTGGACGCCGTGCCTCTGTGTATACGCAGCCACGACGTGGACGAGATCGTCAACACCGTGGCCCTGCTGGCCGGCTCTTTTGGGGGGATCAACCTGGAGGATATCTCCGCCCCCCGGTGCTTTGAGATCGAGCGGAAGCTGAAGGAGCGGTGCGACATCCCGGTGTTCCACGACGACCAGCACGGCACCGCCGTTGTGGTGCTGGCGGCGCTGACCAACGCTCTGCGGCTGGTGGACAAGCGAATGGAGGATATCCGGGTGGTCACCTGCGGCGCCGGGGCGGCGGGCATCGCCATCATCAGGCTGCTCCGGGCCAGGGGTCTGCACAACGTTATCATGTGCGACCGGAAGGGCGCCATCTACGAGGGCCGGGAGGGCCTGAACGACGCCAAGCGGGAGATCGCCGCCGTCACCAACCGGGAGCGGCGCGCCGGCTCTCTGGCGGATGTGCTGGCGGGGGCGGACGTGTTCATCGGGGTCTCCGCGCCGGGGATGGTCACTGCCGAGATGGTGCAGTCCATGGCCCCGGGAGCCATCCTGTTCCCCATGGCCAACCCCACCCCGGAGATCATGCCGGAGGAGGCCCTCTCCGCCGGGGCCGCCGTGGTGGGCACCGGACGCTCTGATTTCCCCAACCAGATCAACAACGTCCTGGCCTTCCCCGGCATTTTCCGAGGCGCCTTCGACGTCCGGGCCTCGGACATCAACGACGCCATGAAGATTGCCGCCGCCAACGCCCTGGCCTCCCTGGTGTCGGAGGAGGAGCTGCGTGCGGACTACATCCTCCCCCACGCCTTTGACGAGCGGGTGAGAGGGGCGGTGGCCTCCGCCGTGGCCCGGGCCGCCCGGGAGAGCGGCGTGGCGAGGATATAATCAGAACATCATTATTTGCATTTGCCCCTGACCGGGGACGGTATGCCGCAGAGGAGCGGCATGCCGTCCCCGGCTTTTCGTTTTGGAGCGGAGACATAGAAACGGCTGCTTCGGGCCATACTCTCCTCATCTGAGAAAAAAGAGGGTGCGGAGATGAGTCTGTTTGGAGAGAGGGCCGGTCATGTGGCCCATCACCCCAGGCGGGAGCCGGAATTTGACGGCCCCCTGACCTGGGAGCGGGTGGAGGCAGTGTTTGCCGACTGCGAGGACTTTATGCACAAGGAGGTCCGGCCTCCGAACTGGGAGACGGGCATCCGGGTCTGCTGGCTGGGGGGGATGGTGCGCAGCGAGCGGCTGAACGACTATGTCCTCCGGCCCTTGGGGACGCTGGACATCCCCCAGGGGGAGCGGCCCACCCGGGCCCTGCTGGACGGCGGGGTGTGGAACCAGGACGTTCAGGAGCAGACCACGGTGGACGAAACGGTGGCCCAGCTGCTGAGCGGGAGCTGCGCCCTCTTTCTCCCGGACGGGGCGATCACCTGCTCGGTGGAGACGGAGGAAAAGCGGTCTGTCTCAGAGCCGGAAAACGAGACGGAGACGAAGGGAGCCAGGGACAGCTTTGTGGAGTCGGTGCGCACCAACACCTCCCTGCTCCGGCGTCGGCTCCGCTCCCCCCATCTGAAGATACAGCGGCATGTGGTGGGCCGACAGACCCGGACGCCGGTGGAGCTGCTCTGGCTGGAGGGGTTGACCGACCCGGCCCTCCCCGCCCGGATCGCCCGGCGGCTGGACGAGATCGACGAGGACGGGCTGCTGACCACGGCGGAGCTGGAGGAGTATCTCACCGACCCCCGGGCGACGGTGTTTCCCAGGATGCTGTTTACCGAGCGGCCGGATCGGATGTGCCGGGGGCTGCTGGAGGGGCGGGTGGCCCTGCTCATCGACGGACTGGCGGTGGGCGCGCTGCTCCCGGGGGACGTGAGTCTGTTCATGAAGGCGCCTCAGGACAGGAGCTATCACTGGCTGGCGGCCACGGCGCTGCGGGTGCTGCGATATATTTGCGTCATTGTCACGCTGCTGCTTCCGGGATTTTATATCGCCGTGGCGGAGTTCCACTTTGAGCTGATTCCCACCAGTCTGGCCATGTCCATCATCGCCAGCAAGCAGGACGTGCCCTTTCCCACCGCCTTTGAGGTGATCGGACTGCTGGTGGCCTTTGAGATCCTACAGGAGGCGGGCCAGCGGCTCCCCAAGACCATCGGCCAGACCGTGTCCATCATCGGCGGCCTGGTGGTGGGACAGGCGGCGGTGGACGCCAAGATCGTCTCTCCGGTGGTGGTCATCGTGGTGGCGGCGGCGGGAGTAGCGGGCTTTACCGTCCCTGACCAGGATTTTGCCAACGCCCTGCGGCTGTGGCGGCTGCTGCTGGCTTTACTGGCCTCTCTGGCGGGGCTGTTCGGCGTCACCATGGGGGCGGCACTGCTGACCGCTCACCTGGCGGGGCTGGAGGATCACGGCTTTCCCTACCTCGGCCCCTTCGGCACGACCGGCCGAAACGCCCTGGAGGGTGGCCCTGTGGTTCGCCGTCCGGTGCCGGAGGACAAGCTCCGGCCCACCGGGCTGAATACGGAAAATTGGAGGAGACGAGGGTGACAGGACGGAAAAAGGGTTGGCTGCTGCTGGCTCTGGGACTGGGGCTTTACCTGCTCCTCTCCGGATACAGCAGCGACCTGCTGCCCTGGTCCCGGGACATCACGCAGGTGAAGCTCATGCGTACCATGGCGCTGGACGTGGGAGACGGGGATATGGTTCAGGTGACCCTCTCCGGAGGACTGCAACAGCAGAATCAGGATGGGTCGGACACGCTGCCTCTCCTGCTGAGCCGGCAGGGGCTGACGGTGTTCGGCAGCGTCCAGGCGCTCCAGACGGAGAGCGACGGCTATGTGGAGATGGGACACCTGGCGGACTGCGTCATCGGCGAGGGGCTGGCCAGGGAGGGCCTGGAGGGCCTGGCAGACTTTCTGGAGCGGGACTTTTCCATGCGGCTGGGGACGCGGATGTTCCTCCTGGCGGGGGACACGGGGGAGAACGCCCTCCGGCTGACCGCATCCAAGACCACCGCCCTGACCGAACGCCTGGAGGCGATCAGCCAGAACCGCACTTATGGAGGAAAGGACTGGCCGTTTACCGTCCGGACCTATCTGGCGGAGACGGAGGACAACGGGGTAGCCCTTCTCCCGGTGCTGGAGCTGGCGGACAATCCGGACTACGACCCCGAAAACCGGGACGAGCGGCCGGAGCGGGAGATCCACCTCACCGGTCTGGCCTGCCTGGTTGACCAGAAGCTGGCGGGGGTGCTGACCGGAGAGGAGTCCAGGGGAGCCTCCCTTCTCTCCGGGTGGGATCAATTGGACCGGTTCGAGGTGGAGCTGCCCAACGGGACGGTGGCAGGGATACGGCTGGTGCTGTCCCAGTGCCGGTGGGAGCCGGAATTTGATGAGACGGGCCGACTGACCGCCGTGACCGCCCGGCTGGAGGTGCAGGGAGAGCTGAACGAGCTCACCGGCTGGGCGGATCTGACGGATGCAGAGGTGCTGGAGACGCTGGAGCAGGGCTTTCTCCGCCAGGTGGCGTCTCTGGCCCAGGCGGCGTTGGATCGGAGCCAGGGAGACGGGGCGGATTTCCTCCATATCCGGCGGCAGCTGGCGTTCCAGTGTCCGGCCCACAGCACACGGCTGCTGACGGACTGGGAGGACTGGTTCCCGACGGTGGAGCTGCGGGCGGCGGCGGAGGGAAAGGTAGAGCGGAGCTACGACGTAGATCTGCCCATGAAAGAGGGAGCGTGACCGATGGGACAGGAACGGACGACGACCCGACAGATGGCGATGCTGTTGTTTTGCGGTCTGCTGGCCCCGCTGCTTCGGGTCATTCCGGAGGAGACGGGGCCGCTGGCGGGGGAGGGCGGCTGGACGGCGCCGCTTTTGGCGCTGCCGGTGTTTCTGCTGGCGCTGTGGGTGCTGGAGAGGACCTTCCGGCGGCTGCCCAGGCCGTCGGGCCTTCACCGGATGTACCAGCTGGCCTATGGAAATGGCCCGGGCGGGCTGCTGACGGCGGCCACAGCCCTGTGGCTGGGGGTGATCGGGGCGTTCAATCTGCGGCTCTACGGGGAGAGCTTTGTCTCCTCCATTTACACGGACACCAATATCTGGATGTTTCTGGCGGCGATGATGGCGGTAGTCTGCCTGGTGAGCCGCCGGGGCTTTGCCACCGTCTGTCGGATGGGGAGGCTGTTTTTCTTCGTACTGGTCATCACTGTGGGACTGGTGCTGCTCCTGGGCGTCCGGGAGGTGCAGCTCTACAATATATGGCCCGTGTGGCTCCAGGGGTGGGACGGATTGCTCCTGTCCGCCGTTCCGGTGTTCTCCGTTTTGGGGTTCAGCGTTCCTATCCTGTATTGTAAAGGCGAATCGCCTGAGCAGGGCCGGGGGGAGAAGATTCTGACGGCCTGGTTTTCGCTGCTCTGTCTGCTCCTCGCGGCAGTGGGAGCGGTGATTCTGGGGATGTTCGGCTGGCAGACGGCCGTCCGGCTTCAAACGCCCTTTTTCAGCATGGCAAAGGAGGTGACGCTGGCGGATATTACAGAACGGATCGAGGCCATCGTCGCCGCAGTCTGGGTGTTCTCTGACCTGGCCCTGCTGGCGGCGCAGGTCTGCGCCATAGGGGATTATGGGAAGGAGCTGTGGAGCGGGGCAAGTCGCCGCTGGCTGATCTGGGGCATGGGAGCAGCCATCCTTCTGGGGGCGGCGTGGATAGATTCGGCCACCTTTGAATTACAGGGGATGTGGAGGGGCATACAGGGGTGGAACGTCGTGTTCTGCTATGGGTTCCCGCTCCTGGCATGTCTGCTGGTGCGAATACGGCGAAAGATATGACACAATATCTGGTGGAAAAAAGTGCCTGAAGCACAATATTTAGCAAAAGAAAATAAGAGGAAAAAGTGCCGGGAAAAGAGCAAAAAGGGGTTGACAAACGGAAAATCGGCTCGTATAATAACGATTACTCCCGATGAGGACGAAACGCGAGCGTGTCTGACCCGTCGGGAGATGTGTGTCTCCGTCCGCCAGGGGAAAGAAAAATATTCGCAGAGTCGAAAAAATGTTCATTTGTCAATGATGTGAGACCAGGGAAAGCGAAAGCGTTTGTTCGTT
>JAJPXB010000069.1 GCA_021205695.1 Clostridiales bacterium | reverse complement strand
TTGCCAATTCTCATGAAATCACTCCTTTTTTCGACCCGGTCAGCAGGCCGCGTCGAATCAAGCTCGTCCGAAGACCGCTCTGCCCGTCTCCGGCCTCTGTCCCTACGGTATCAGTGGCAGATGTTCTCTGACTGCCATGATTTGTTACCGATTCGAACCTTTTTCAGGTTCTCAGACGGTGGTATTATAGTCCGGGGTTTGCAATATGTAAAATGTATATTTGATATATCAGCCATTTAATTTTTATATTTACGCATGATTCTCATCATATTCGTACATTTTAACCTTTTATACGCGCTTTATTCTATGCACATTGCGCAGGGCGCAGCTACGCGAAGCGTCCGCCGGGCAACGTTTCCGGGCGCTCTCTCCGTCGCATTGCTCCCCCGTCCCGCCATCTGTAAAATTCTTCCCTGAAAAAACTTGACTTCACCCTCGGAAACCATTATACTGTAAAGGCTGCATCGGGGTGTGGCGAAGCTTGGTATCGCGCTTGGTTCGGGTCCAAGAGGCCCCGGGTTCAAATCCCGGCACTCCGATAGAAAAACCGCCGAAATCATCTGATTTCGGCGGGTTTTTCTAACTTTTCACAGCAATTCATTTTTAGTGATACACTATAGATACACTATCTCTTGAACTCCCCCAAAACCCACTTGACTTTTTTTGGACACCCTCACCACACCGGCAGATAAGCTGCGTCCACCAGGGAGAGATCCCGGAACAGGACTGTGCCCGGCGGCTGTATCGTCCAGCAGACGATCAGCCCGGTCAGCAGGATGACCGCTCCGGTGAGCAGTCCGTCCCAGCGCTCCCCCACCGGCAGCACGGCCGGCAGGAAAAAGCCCAGCCCCATGGTCACAAAGTAAAGGGCCAGGTTGACGCCCAGACTCCCGGCTCCGGCCACGCAGTTGAGGTACCACCCCGCCAACAGCAGCAGGCCGCAGCAGAGCAGCAGAGAGGACAGCCAGGGAGCAGTCTGCCACCGACCCGCGCCGGTGAGATATGCCCCCGCCAGCAGCAGCGGCCAGAACACCGCCTTGAGATGCTCCCAGACGCTCTCGTTCACCGGGGCGATGAACTCGGTCAGGATGCTGGGCCAGAGAGAGAACAGAAAATGCAGTCCACACCCCAAAGTCAGAGCAACGAAAAAGGAAAGCAACAGCGGTCTGTCCAAATTTTTCACAAAATCGCCCCCTCTGCCATACAGGATATGCAGAGGGGGCGGTTTTCATCACTGCTGTTCAGTTCAAAAAGTCTCTCAGCTTCTTGGAGCGGCTGGGATGGCGCAGCTTGCGCAGGGCCTTGGCCTCGATCTGGCGGATACGCTCCCGAGTGACGTGGAACTGCTTTCCCACCTCCTCCAGAGTGCGGGTGCGCCCGTCCTCCAGGCCGAAGCGGAGCTTGAGCACCTTCTCCTCCCGGGGGGTCAGGGTGGAGAGCACCTCCACCAGCTGCTCCTTCAGCAGGGTGTAGGAGGCGGCCTCCGCAGGCTCACAGGCGTCCTCATCCTGGATGAAGTCACCCAGGTGGGAGTCCTCCTCCTCTCCGATGGGCGTCTCCAGAGAAACCGGCTCCTGGGCGATCTTCAAAATCTCTCGCACCTTGTCCACCGGCATATTCATCTCGGCGGCAATCTCCTCGGGAGAGGGGTCATGTCCCAGCTCCTGGAGCAGCTGCCGGGAGACCCGGATGACCTTATTGATCGTCTCTGCCATATGGACGGGGATGCGGATGGTGCGGGCCTGGTCTGCGATGGCACGGGTGATGGCCTGGCGGATCCACCAGGTGGCGTAGGTGGAGAACTTATAGCCCTTGGTGTAGTCGAACTTCTCCACCGCCTTGATAAGGCCCAGGTTGCCCTCCTGGATCAGATCCAGGAACAGCATCCCCCGTCCTACATAGCGCTTGGCGATGGAGACCACCAGACGCAGGTTTGCCTCGGCCAGACGCTGCTTGCAGTCCTCACCGTGCTTGATGATCTTCTCCATCTCTCCGCGCGTCTCCTCCGGAATCTCCTCGCCGGACTCCTCCAGCTCCTCTAGCTGCTCCTTCGCGATATTTCCGTCGCTCATGCCCTTGGCCAGCTCCGTCTCCTCCTCCGGGGTCAGCAGCGGGACCTTGCCGATCTCCTTCAGGTACATCCGCACCGGGTCGTCAATGCCGTAGTTATCCACCAGAGTGTTGGGATCGACTACCTCCTCCTCGGCCAGCTCCTCGATCTCCTCCTCTGCGGGCTCCGCTGTATCCGGCAGCTCCTCATCGGAGACCAGCTCGATGCCCTGGTTCTCCAGAATGTCATAGAAGCGATCCAGCGTATCGCTGTCCAGCTCTACGCCGTCCAGCTCCATCATTTCCATGGCGGTGAGCTTGCCCTTTTTCTTTCCCCGCTCGATGAGCTCGTTGAGCTTCTCCGCCCCGGGAACGCCGTCCGGAATACGGGCCTTTGCATCCTTAGTCTCCCTGCTCTTCTCGGAGACAGGCTTTTTCTTGTCACTCATTTTGGTTCCTCCAAGACTTTTTTTCTCTGAACGCCATCAGCGCGTCGTCGTCCAGGTCGGACGCCCCGCCGTTCTTCAGGCCCTCGGTCTGTATGATATTGATGTAGTCCTCCATGGCCTGCTCCTGATTGCTCTGGGAGATGGGCTGCTGGAGGATAGAGACCAGGTGGTTCATCTCCTCGCCGGTCAGCTCCGGGCCAAGGGCGTTGAGAGAGATGGGCCGGTCCTCTGTCCATCGCTCCCAGATCATCTGATAAATACGGCCGAACACGGGGACGGTGAAATCCTCCGGGCTCAGCCCCCGCACCTTGGCCAGCAGATTTGGGTCGTTCATCAGCAGCGCGATGACTCCCTCCTCCGCCTTGCCGGAGCGCATATTGTCATATCGCAGGGTACGGCTCTCCGGCTGGTTCATCTGCACCGGCTGGAGCACCTTTCTCGCCTGCTGCTTCTCCTCCCAGCGGGTCTGCCGCTTTTGGCTGCGGCTGATCTCCCGCCGCATGGTCTCGGGCGTGATTTCCATCTCCCGGGCCATCCGGTTGCCGTAGACCTCCCGCTCCGCCGAGCCGGGGAGCCGGGCGATCACCTCCGCCAGCTCCTGGATACAGGCCACCTTCTGATCGTCCTGGGTCAGGTCATATTTCTCCTTCACCTGGAGAAGTCGGAATTCCACATGGTTCTCCGAGCCGTCGATGAGCTTCTGGAAGGCGGCCGGGCCGTACTTTTTGATGAACTCGTCCGGGTCCTTCGCCCCCGTGACCCTGAGCACCTTCACCCGGATGCCCGTCTTGTCCAGCAGCTGGATCGCCCGCTGGGCGGCGTTGACCCCGGCGCTGTCGCTGTCGTAGGAGATGACCACCTCCTGGGTGCGCTGGGCGATCATCCGGGCGTGGTCAGGCGTCAGAGAGGTCCCCAGAGAGGCCACTGCGCAGTCGAACCCCGCCTGATGGAGAGCGATGGTGTCCATATAGCCCTCGGTGAGAATAATACGGCCCTGCTTGCTCTTTCGGGCCAGATTCAGGGCAAAGAGGTTTTTGCTCTTGTTGTAGATGACGGTATCCGGAGAGTTGAGATATTTCGGCGTGCCGTTATCCAGCACCCGGCCTCCAAATCCGATGACGTTTCCCCGCAGGTCGATAATGGGGAACATCACCCGACCCCGGAACCGGTCGTAGAGACGGCCCCTGTCATTTTTGACCACCAGTCCGGCATCCAGCAGCTCCTGCTTGCTGTATCCCTTCTCCGTCATGGTCTGGATGAGCATATCCCAACGGTCGTAGGAATAGCCCAGGCCGAAATTCACAATCGTACGCTTGGAGAGGCCCCGGTTGGTGAAGTATTCCAGGGCGAACCGGTTCTCCGGCTCCATCAGGTTCTGGTGGAACCATCGGGCGGCCTCCCGGTTGAGCTGGTAGAGCCGCTCCCGTCTTTTCCGGCTGTCGCCGCTGCCCTGATTCTCCGGGACAGACATGCCCGCCCGCTGGGCCAGGATGCCAACGGCGTCCGGAAAGCCCACGCTCTCCTGCTCCATGATGAACTGGATGGCTCCCCCGCCCTTATGACAGCCAAAGCAGTAGTACATCTGCCGATCCGGGGAGACGGAGAAGGAGGGCGTCTTTTCGCTGTGGAAGGGGCACAGGCCCCAGTAGCGGTTCCCCTTCTTGGTCAGCGTCACATAGCCGGAGATCAAATCCACGATATCTGTTCTGGCGTTGAGCTCCTCCAGGAAGCTCTCCGGGATTGCCATGGCGCTTCACCTCCGCTTCCGTGACCCTTTGGCACCAAATTTCCCATAGGATAACCCTTTTTATCCCGCTTTATCCGAAAAAGGGCGAAAGGAACCGCTCACTTCACCGTCCACGCCTTTGGGATAAAAAGCTCACCATATTTTGCCACGGCGTAGGGGTCGGTCATACCGGCGATGTAGTCGCACACCGCCCGTTCCACCCCTTCCTCATAGCGGATGTCCTGAAAATCCGCCGGGAGCAGATCCGGGTTTTTCACATAGGCCTCGAACATCCGCCGGAGCATCTCCTGGGCCTTGCCCTCCTCCCCCTTGGCCTGGGGGTTGCGATAGACCATCTCAAAGAGGAATTCCCGCAGCTCGTTCATGGCCGCCCCGATCTCCGGGGACTGGCGGATGGTGTCCCCGTCCTGGCTGGCGCCGATGACGTCCTTGACAAGGGTGTCGATACGCTGGCTCTTGTTGAAGCCCAAAATCTCCCGCAGGTGGATGGGAATGTCCAGGGGGTAGATGATACCGCCCCGCATGGCGTCGTCGATGTCGTGATTGATGTAGGCGATCCGGTCGGCGTACCAGAGGAGCTGTCCCTCCAGCGTCTCCGCCCTTTCGCTGCCCGTGTGGCAGAGGATGCCCCGCCGGACCTCGTAGGTCAGGTTGAGCCCATCCCCCTCCTTTTCCAGCTTGTCCACCACCCGGAGGGACTGGACGTTGTGCCGAAAGCCGCCGGGCATGATCTCGTCCAGCACCCGCTCTCCGGCGTGGCCGAATGGGGTGTGCCCCAGGTCGTGGCCCAGGCCCGCCGCCTCGGCCAGATCCTCGTTCAGGCCCAGGCCCCGGGCGATGGTCCGGGCGATGCGGGTGACCTCCAGGGTGTGGGTCATCCGCGTGCGATAGTGATCTCCCTCCGGCTGGAGAAAGACCTGAGTCTTTCGCTTGAGCCTCCGAAACGCCTTACAGTGGACGATGCGATCCACATCCCGCTGGAAGCAGGTCCGGACTTCGCACGGCTCCTCCGGGCGCATCCGCCCTCTGGAATCCGCGCTTTTGCAGGCTCTTGGAGACAGGAAAACCGCCTCCGCCTGTTCGATCCGCTCTCTGGCTGTCAATCAGATCGCCCCCGTTCTCCGGCCGTCATGGGTCGATTTTTCACCTTCTCAGTACAGATATACGCAAAAGAGGGAAAAAATCCTGCTGCAAAATGAAATTTTGCACGAATGTTCAGTCGATGCGCTTTTCCATCAGCTCCAGGGGCACCGCGCTGTCCTCCGCCGCCCCCAGGCTGTGAAAGCCGTACTTGCGGTAGAAGTGCATCCCCTGCTCGTTGTCTATGGAGCAGCGCAGACGTATCCTGTCCCGCTCCAGGGGGCGGAAGGTGGCGACCGCCTGGCCAAGCAGCTGGATGCCAAGCCCCTGCTCCCGCGCCTCCGGGGTGACGTAATAGAAATAGATAAACCCGGCGTTTTCCTCCTGATACCGTTCCAGATCCATTTGCAGCAGGCCGGCGATATCGTCGCCCCGCATGGCGCAGACCACCGACCAGGGATTTTCCAGCGCGGAGCGAAGGGCCTGACGGTAAAAGGTCTCCCCGTCGCAGGGCAGGCCGGGGTGGACACGCTCCCAGGTCTCCCGGCGGAAGCGGTCATAAAGCGCCCGCTCCCCCACCGGCTCCCAGGGGCGGTACCACAGATTGGCCGTCGGTTCGGAGACATTGCCTGCCGTCTTCCACTTTTGGTTGCCCAGGGTGGACAGCTCCGGAGGCAGGTGGGAGTTGTCGCAGGCAAAGACCACCTTCACCCGATCCCCCTCGATCTCCAGGCAGGAGACGCCGGTGTTGTCGCAGCGGGGGATCTTCTGGTTGATCTCCTCCACGGGATAGCCATAAAAGACGGACAGGGCGGAGCGGAGGGCGATGTAGTGGGTGGAGACGCCGATGGTCTGTCCCGGGTGCCGGGCGGCCAGCTTCAGAATCGTGCCGCTGACCCGGGTGCGCAGCTCCTCATAGCTCTCTCCGCCGGGGGCGCGAAAGGTCGGGGAGCTGGTCTGAAAGCCCTCCATCCCCTCCGGGTCAGTGCGCCGCACCTCTCCCCAGGGACGGTCCTCCCATGCGCCCAGGTTCATCTCCCGTAGTCCTGTATCCAATTGGAGGGGCAGCCCCTTGTGCGCATAGAGCGCCCGGGCGGTCTGCCGGCAGCGGCGCAGGTCGCTGGAATATACGGCGTCCAGGTGGATGGGGCGAAAACGCTCCTCCAACGCAGCGACCTGACGGAGACCGTTCTCCGTCAGGCTGCTGTCATACTGTCCGTGGATACGGCGATAGAGGTTGCCCTCCGCCTCCCCGTGGCGGACGATATAGACGGTTGTCATTTTGATATGTTCCTTCTTCTTTCCCAATATCTCTCTCAAATTACCAGGGCTTTACGCCGCCGGTCAGCTCCGACACACGGGCAAGGCCCTGTTCTGCGGCGATTTTTTCCAGCTCGTCCCTGACGTTCAGGGGGGCATAGGGGTCGGCAAAGCAGGCCGTCCCAACCGCCACGGCGGAGGCCCCCGCCAGCATGAGCTGCGCCGCGTCCTCCCCCTTAGACACGCCGCCCATCCCCAGGATGGGCAAATCCACCGCCTGGGCCACCTCCCAGACCATGCGCACCGCCACCGGCAGCACCGCAGGGCCGGAGAGCCCCCCGGTGTTCATCTTCAGCACCGGGCGGCGGGTGCGCACGTCGATCCGCATCCCCCGGACGGTGTTGATGAGGGACAGGGCGTCCGCCCCGGCCTCCGCCACCGCCCGGGCGATGACTGTGATGTCGGTGACGTTGGGGGACAGCTTCACCATGACCGGCACATCCGAATGGCTTCTGGCCTCCTCCGTCACTTGGGCGGCCATCTCGGGCACCACCCCGTATTGCAGTCCTCCCGCCTTCACATTGGGGCAGGAGATGTTCACCTCAATCATGTCCACGCCCGCGCGGGAGAGCTTTTCGCACATGACGCCGTACTCCTCCGGGGTGTTGCCGGAGATGTTGGCGATGATCTTCACGTCATGCTCCCGGAGCCAGGGCAGCTCGCGGGCAATAAAGCCGTCCACGCCGGGGTTTTGCAGCCCCACCGAATTCAGGATACCCATGGGCGTCTCGGCGATGCGGGGAGGCGGGTTGCCCTCTCTGGGGTGGAGGGTCAGCCCCTTGACGCAGATGCCTCCCAGCTCGCTCAGGTCGTAAAACTGCCCAAACTCCCGGCCAAAGCCGAAGGTGCCGGAGGCCACCACCACCGGATTTTTCAGGGTCACACCGGCGAGGCTGACGGAAAGGTCGAGCTGCTCCATCACCAGTCCACCTCCTCAGCGTTGAAAACGGGGCCGTCCTTGCAGACGTGCCGGTAGTACCCTCCCACGGAGCAGGCACAGACCAGGCAGGCCCCGACGCCGCAGCCCATCCGCTCCTCCATGGAGACAAAACAGGGGACGTTCCCCTCCCGGGCAACGCCGGCCACGCTTTTCAGCATGGGCCGGGGGCCGCAGGCAAAGACGGCGGCGTAGCTGTCCTCGGAAAGGGCCTGGCGCACCAGGGCATCCACAAAGCCGTGGACGCCCAGCGTTCCGTCGTCGCTGGCGACCATCACCTTCCCGCAGGCGGCGTTCAGCTCCTCCAGCAGGATGGCGTTGTCCGCGCTGCGAAAGCCCACACAGGCATCCGCCTCCCGGCAGCATTTGGCGGCGTAGAGCATGGGGGGCACCCCGATACCGCCGCCTGCCACCAGAACCTTTCCCCGGGGAATGTCGTATCCGTGGCCCAGCGGCCCCAGCACGTCCAGCTTCTCTCCCGCCTGACGCCGGGAGAGCCACTGTGTTCCCTCCCCCTTGACCTGGAACACCACGGTCAACAGCGTTCCCACCACGTCGCAGACGGAGATGGGCCGCCGGAGCAAAAGGCCCTCGCCGCATCGGATATTGACGAACTGGCCGGGCCGGGCGTCCCGGGCCATGTCACCCACCTCCAGGGTGAGGGAGAACACATCTTCGGTCAGCTGCCGGAAATCGGCGATGGGGCAGAGCTTTGTCATCGGCATAGGCTCACCTGTTCCTTTCGTCCCAAAGTGACAGAAAAAGCTGTCTCAGAGAATCGGCGTGACCGCCCGGATGGCGTCCCGCATCTCCAGAGCGGCGTCACGGGCCGCCTGGGCATAGTCCCCGCCGTTGTGGCCCGTCTTTTTCCAGGCGCACATAATGCTCCGGGAGGCGTTGATGACCGCTCCCCGTCCGAACCGGTCGAAGGCGTAGTGGACGTCCTCCGCCGTGCCCCCCTGGGCCCCATAGCCGGGCACCAGGAAAAAGGTGTGGGGCAACAGCTTGCGCAGCTGCCGCAGGTCGGAGGGGTAGGTGGCGCCTATGACCGCCCCTACCCGGTTATAGCCGTACTCTCCCACCGAGGTGGTCTTGCCCCAGCGGTCTGTCAGCTCGCCCATGACCTTGTAAACCACCCGATCCCCGGCCACCATGTCCTGAAGCTCAATGGCGGAGGGGTTGGAGGTGCGCACCAGGACAAAGACGCACTTGTCCTCCGCCTCGGCGTCCTTCAGGAAGGGCTTGATGGCGTCGCTGCCCATATAGCCGTTCAGGGTCACACAATCCGCATCGAAGCCGGGGATCTTCTCCTCCCCCACCTGGCTCCTGCCCAGCCATGCCTCGGAGTAGGCGGCGGCGGTAGAGCCGATATCTCCCCGCTTCACGTCGGCGATGACGAAAAAGCCCTTGCTTTTGGCATAGCGGATGGTGCGCTCCAGCATCTCCATCCCCTCCCAGCCCCAGTTCTCATAGTAGGCGGACTGGGGCTTGACGGCGGGGACGATGTCGCTCAATGCGTCCATCAGTCCACAGTTAAACTCAAAAATTGCCTCCACGGCGGCCTTCCGGGTCTCCCCGTAGGCCTCGATCTGTCTCCGGACAATGTCAGCGGGGACATATTCCAGCCGGGCGTCCAGCCCCGCCACCGTGGGGTTCTTCATGCTTCTTATTTTACTCTGGAGCGTATCAAAAGACATGGTGATATTCTCCTCTCTGCGCGTGACGCAGGCGACTGTATCACGCCTGATAAATGATCTTCCCGTCTGCGATGGTGTAGCGCACCTTTCCCTGGACCTCCATGCCGCCGAAGGGGGTGTTTCTGGCCTTGGAGACAAACCGGTCAGGGTCGATGACCCAGCGCTGATCGGGGTCGAAGATGGTGATGTCCGCAGGTGCGCCCAGCGCCAGGGAGCCCCGGCGGATGCCCAGGATCTTGGCCGGGTTGATGGTCATCTTCTGAATAATGTCGGCCAGGGACATCTCCCCGGTATGGTACAGGTAGGTCAGGGCCAGAGCCAGAGAGGTCTCCAACCCTACCATGCCCGCAGGGGCCTCAGTCAACGGTCTTGCCTTCTCCTCGGCGGAGTGGGGGGCGTGGTCGGTGACGATGCAGTCGATGGTGCCGTCC
>JAJPXB010000058.1:2338-44454 GCA_021205695.1 Clostridiales bacterium | reverse complement strand
CCGCTACTACCATTATCTCATATAGGGGCTACCCGCTGTTTGGTTTGACGCTTACCTCCAGATACACAACCAACTCGTAAAAGCCGTATTCATTGGCGAGGTATTGTACCATCCCTACATCAAACATATTTGTCTTGCCGGTGTCACGGATGTATAAAATCTGCTCCTTGATTTTCTCAGTCATGGTTGCTCACCTTTCTTATGACATCTTCGCCGTAAATGACATTTAGTCCGCTGCCGTTGTCCCACGCCACCATCACGCTGGCGGTATCGTCTACCCCGATGACTGTCCCCTGTGTGCCGATGGGAGGGGCTTGCACATCATCCATATGCACAAGTTCTACCCGTGTGCCAACGAGGTATGTGTCTCTGACGGCATCCACAATCTCTTTACTCGGAAATTCCACGCTTGCCACCTCCCGTTCTCCATGCGGAGTTGCCCTCCAGATTGCGGAGCAGGATTTTCCTGTCCCGCTTGTACTCTGCGCCAATAAAACCCAGCCGGAGCAGAAAGCAGCGGAAGGTGTATTTTTCGTTCTCCACTGGGCGCTCAACTGCGGTCACACGTTTCAGCGTCCGGCTCATCTCGCAGAGGGCGCTGATGAAGTGTGTATACGCTGTGCATTCGTCCGGCGTAGGCAGTTCCGTGAACCAAGGGAAGGAAACTGTATCTTCGCCGATTTCAATCGGCAGGCTGTCAATGCCCAGAGTCTTTTTAATAAGACTGCCCTTTGCGTCCAGCAGGCTGGTCAGTGTGCCTACTGCCACCTTGTCGAGCGGAACCGATATTGTAAGCCCCGTAGTCGTTTCCTGCGGCTCATTCTCTTCTGCGGCGTCCTCGTCCTCGGCTTCTTCTAAAGCCTCCGTAGGCTCGGCAGTGAAGCCCCTCTCGGCAAGCTGCTCCAGAATGTTTTCAATTTCCTCGGAATCGGCTCTGTCATCAAAACTGACTGCTCCGTTCTTGTCGACTGTGAAATAATCTACCTCGTAGGCTGCTGTGGGCATTCCCATGTACTTCGGCTTGACCTCCAGAATTTCGCCCATCGCTGTGACGAGCGCCTTGCGGTCTGTTCCCGTTACGTTGTAATTGATTGTCATGTTGGTATTCCTCCGTTTTCTGTGATTTCCCCTTGGGGTAGTGTCATATTCGCTCTTAATCGACAGAATAGCAAGCGGGTAATACCACCAATCATTTTGAACTGAATTTGTGATGTTTACAGCATAAAAATACGGCCATGCAAAAGCATTTCTGCTCTTACATGACCGTGTTTTCTTTGCCCCGCTTAAAGGTCGTCCTCAAAAATTAGCTTGTTTCAGAAAATCCCTAAGTCCAACCCTCAAAAACCGAGACCCTCTTTCTTTTATAGCAGATCGTAAACGTCGACGCCGAGTACCTCAGCGATTCGGAGTCCTCGACTGAGGACTATGTCGCCGAACGACCTCCGGCCGGAAACGTAATCGTCGAGTGTCCGCTTATTGACGCCGGACTGTTGAGCGAGAGCTGAGACCGTGATCCCCTTGACCGTGATATAATACTTTAGGTGAGTGATCTCGCCGTCTTTCATTCTCTGATAAAGCTCGTCCTTATTCATGCCCTTACCTCCTATAACGGATATACTCGTAATTATACGGATATATCCGCGTTCTGTCAATCATTCAAATATCAATACCGACGCTATGATACGCGAAATACCGACCCCGGCGCTTTATGATCTTGTACCACTGAGTAAACGCCGCGCCGCTACAGTCATACGGTGAATACCTTGACGGGATACGCTCGTCCTCCTCGCTCTTAAGATACTCCGGTAACTCAATCAGAGAAACAAAACCGTCGATCCCGTAGTCTCTGACGATCGTCCGGTCTGACTTTCTGTTGTGTGTCTTGCCTGTCTGCGCCTCATACTGCCGTTTGGAGAACAGGAATTCCGCATCCACGATGGATGGGTTGCACTGGTAGGCGCTGATCCACTCGCCATTGGCGGTCTTGTCCGGATTCTTCACATAGTCTGTCGACCGCTCCAACGCCTGGGCGATGCTGCGCCCCTTCCCAGCGTGGAGCGGCTTCAAAAACGTCGTTGCCATATTTCACCTCCAAAAAGGCGGCGGCTCTGGGTGAGCCGCCGCCATAAGTGACCTCATGAGAGAGGAATAATTTGAGGCGTTGGCCTGTCCAAGATGAGCAGGCCTACTTTACCTCGGAATATGTCTCTGCGGAACTGCATATCCCGCAGCCTCATTTTTGGCAGGGAGTGGACGATCCATATCTCTACACGGCGGCAGCGACGCTCTTACAAAACGGTGAGATAACGGATGAGATCGCTGTACAGACAGGCATCCGTACCTTCCGGGTCGATCCGCAGAAGGGATTTATTCTGAACGGAAAGCAGATGCCCCTGCGGGGCGTTTCCCGTCATCAGGACAGAGCGGACAAGGGGTATGCACTCTCTGAGCAGGATCATCTGGAAGACGCAGCGCTCATCCGAGAGGTTGGGGCAAACACCGTTCGGCTCGCCCACTATCAGCACAGCCAGACCTTCTACGCCGAAACGCAAGGATTACACCGAGGAATATCAGGCGCTTTACCATGAGCATATGGCGCAGATCATCTCGGAGCGTCCCTGGCTGTGGGCTACTCATGTCTGGAATATGTACGACTTTGCTGCGGACAGCCGGGACGAGGGCGGCGTCAAGGGAAGAAACAACAAGGGTCTTGTCACAATGGATCGCAAAACGAAAAAGGACTCATTCTATCTTTACAAGGCGTGGTGGAGCAGTGAGCCATTTGTCCATATCTGTGGACGCAGATATGCAGAACGGGCTGGCGAGACCTTGACTCTGAAAATTTATTCCAATTTGCCGGAGATCACACTTTGCATGGACGGCAATCCGTTGGGGACAAAATCAGGGGCGCGGATTTTTCTGTTTGAAAACATCCCATTCCCGGATGGGAGCCACACTTTTACGGCAAGCTGCCAGTCCGTGGAGGACAGCATTGTGCTGACCAGGGTTGCAGAGGAAAACTCGGCGTATCACTTTGCCGGGGCCGATGATGATGGCGTGGTCGCAAACTGGTTCGAAAATAAAGGAACAGAAGAGATCCCCGCCATGACATTTGATGCCGAGTACTTCTCCATCAGGGACACACTGGGAGACATTCTGCACCATACAAAGGCAAGAGCGGTATTTCTTCCCGCCATCAGCTCGCTTCTTGGCATGAAGGTGGGCGAGGAGACGCTGGCTGCCATGCACACGAAAACGGTAGAGGACATGAGCGACGTCTGCCGTGTTATGGTCGGTGACGATGCGGACGACAAAATGGCTCTGCTGAATGCAGAGCTGCAAAAAGTGAGGAAAGAGGGATAAGCGTGAAGGCGGAGAAAAAGCATTATCTGAAGCTGATGCTGACCCTGTTCGCATCCGCGGCTCTTGCCATCCTGTTTTATTTTCTACTGTCGCACCTGGATGCGGTTGGCGGCGCTTTCAGCACACTGATCGGCATATTGATGCCTTTTATCGTCGGTGGAGTCATTGCCTACATCCTGACGCCGATCTGCAATTTCCTGGAGCGCAAGTTGAGTAGCGGGCTGAGCATCCTGCTAACCTTGCTTCTGGCTGTTCTTGTCATCATTGCCCTGCTGCTTCTCGTCATCCCGGCGCTTGTGGAGAGTATACAGTCGATCCTCCTTCAAATACCGGACAGCATGGAATCATTTCAGAGCTGGGCGGTTGAACAAGCGGGAGATAATGAAACGCTGCAAAATTACATCAATGATCTGACAGAGGCTGTTTCAATCAATCTTCCGGAGTGGATCAGCAGCACAGTGCTCCCCAATCTCCAGACGATGATCGGCAGCATCTCTGCCGGAGTGTCCGGATTTGTCAGCATCATATACAACCTCCTGATCGGGGTCATCGTGTCCATTTATGTCCTTGGAAATCGGAGAACATTTGCAAGACAGGGAAAGAAACTGATTTACAGCGTCTTTCGTAAGAAATGGGCGGATGCAGTCCTGGAGGAGTTCCGGTTTGCTAACAGAATGTTTTCCGGATTTATCAGTGGCAGACTGCTGGACTCCCTGATTGTTGGGCTGATTTGCTTTGTGGGAATGCTTATTTTCAGAATTCCGAACGCAGTCCTGATCAGCGTCATCATAGGCATTACCAACATTCTGCCGTTCTTCGGCCCGTGGATCGGAGCAATCCCATCCTTCCTGCTGGTTTTGATGGAAGATCCGGTAAAGTCAATCATTTTCCTTGTGTTCATCCTGATCCTGCAACAGTTTGATGGAAACGTCCTTGGGCCAAGGATTATAGGAGACAAAACAGGGCTGTCCAGCTTCTGGGTGCTGTTTGCCATTCTGCTGTTCGGCGGACTGTTTGGATTCATCGGCATGATTATCGGTGTTCCCGTGTTTGCAGTGATTTATGACATCGTGTGCAAGCTGGTCAATCATGGGCTGGCTTATCGTCAGAGACAGGATTCGTGTTTAGATACAGTAGAAGGCAATCACTCAGCCACGGACTGACTCAACGAGAAGAAATGTCAGAATTGGTGCTTAACATTCTCCCGCTTACCGAGCAAACCGAAATCGTCCGCATCCTGGACGTCTTCTTTTACCAGGAATCCCAGGCCAAAGCCCAAGCGGAGGCCGCTCTGGAGGCAATCGACACCATGAAAAAATCCATTCTGGCCAAGGCGTTCCGGGGTGAGCTGGGGACGAACGACCCAGGGGAGGAAAGTGCGCTGGAGCTGCTGAAACAGAGCCTAGACACAGATGTATAAGTAGGCAGCGAACGAAACAGGAAGCAGCGGGCATTGTCTGATGCCCGCTGCTGTATTGCCTTTAGTCTTCTAATCCATGCGTCCCCGACATATCCCTGGCATACTGCTCCAATTCACCAGAAAACACCAAGTTAGCATAGGCCACTGGCTCATTGTAAATCAGCCAGTCGATCTCCGTCTGCATGGGGACAGTGGGGCAAATCGCATCGTCTACCCCCGGGGTGTAGATACTGATTTGGCTACCATCCGTGTACCTGATCTCCACGCTGGCGGTGTTGATATTAAATCGGCAGGAAAGTAATTTTTTCATGTTCAGGACTCCTTTGCAATTTGAATATAGTTCCGCTATCGAATACATTCCGTCTATCACAGCAGTTTGCAACAGAACCAGCCAGGCAGCTGCCTGGCTGGGAGGTGGTGAGTGATCTGTTGTTGTCCGCAGCCCTGGGACGCTGTGGACAAGGAGCAGGTAGGCAGCAAATTTGCTTTTCGTGGTACGGTCAGAAATGCGTGTTTTGGAACAATAGGGCAAGGAAAGCGCCAATATGAACGGAAAACTGGACGAAAAGCGCAAAATCAGTCGGCTTTCCTGATTGCAGCATTAAGCCTTTGAAGTTCAGCAAGCGCTGATTTTTCCGAAAAACCGAATCAAAACAGCTCAACCCCCCGGAAGCGCACGTTTCCGGGGGGTTCCATATAAATCGGCGGGACAGCTTGCAATGATTGCGGTTCGGCTGTAAAATGGGATTGCCGACCGAACCCGCCTACCGACCGAAAGGAGCCGCATATGCCGCAAACTGTTCTCATCACCGGGGCTTCCCGGGGCATCGGAGCCGCTACCGCCATCGCCTTTGGCCAGCGCGGCTGGCAGGTGGGGGTCAACTATCTCCACGGAAAAAGCCGGGCAGAGGAGGTCTGCCGGGCCGTTCGGGAATCTGGCGGGGCGGCTGTCCCCATCCAGGGAGACGTCTCTCGTCCGGAGGAGGCCGGGCGGCTGGTGGAGACGACCTGTTCCGCATTCGGAGGGCTGGACGCTCTGGTGTGCAATGCCGGAGTCGCCTTGCCCCAGATGCTGCTCACCGACGTCACCGACGAGCAGTGGCGGGCGCTGTTCGCCGCCGACGTGGACGGGGTATTCTACACCTGCCGGGCGGCGCTGCCCCACTTTGTTCGGCAGAAGGCCGGGGCTATCGTCACGGTCTCCTCCATGTGGGGTCAGATCGGCGGCTCCTGCGAGGTGGCCTACTCCGCCGCCAAGGGCGCGGTGATCGCCTTTACGAAAGCGCTGGCAAAGGAGGTGGGGCCCTCCCGCGTTCGGGTCAACTGCGTCTGCCCCGGGGTCATTCTGACGGATATGAACGCCCACCTCTCCCCGGACGACCTGGAGGCGCTCCGGCTGGAGACGCCTCTGGAATGTCTGGGCGACCCGGCAGACGTGGCGGAGATGATTTACTGTCTCTGCTCCCCCTCCTCCCGGTTCGTCACCGGTCAGGTTCTGGGGGTCAACGGCGGCATGGCAATCTGACCTTATAAAAAAGGTTGAATCTGGCATTTGAAACAGGGTCAGTTTGCTGGTATCATAGGGGCATCCTTAAGGAAGAAATCAAAAAAGATTGGAAGGATTCCCATGAAACAGACCTTTTCCACCCGCAAGCTGGCCTATCTGGGCCTGATGTCCGCGCTGGTCTTTGCCAGCAACTATGCCCGCATCGTCCTGCCCGTCTCCATCGGGGGAAATACCGCCTTTACCCTGGCCAATATCGTCTGCGCGCTGTCCGGCCTGCTCCTGGGCCCGGTAGGGGGCCTGGCCTCCGGTCTGGGCTCCGCCCTGTATGACCTGACCAATCCCCTTTATGCCGCCGAGTGCTGGATCACCTTCCTGACCAAGGGGGCGTTGGGGCTCGTGGCCGGTATCGTGGCCTTCGCCCTGCTGAAAAAGAACGAGAACCACCTCTATGCCAAGTACCTCACCGGCTCCATCGCGGGCTGCGTCACCTATTATGTCCTGTACTTCTTCAAGACCTTCCTGATCTCCGGCCTGTTCGCCGAGGAGGGCTCCGTCGCTCTGGGCCTGACCGCCATCGTCTCCCGGATCCCCGCCTCCGTCTTTAACGGCGTCATCGCCGTCGTGGTTGCCCCTCCCCTGGCCATCGCCCTGAAAAAGGCCCTGGAAAAGAGCGGCCTGGGCCTGGAAAGCCGCAAAAAGGCCGCGTGATGCGCAGAGCGTCAGCAGGATATCCCGTGCATCCTTTGAGATACCCGCCGTGCAAACGGAAGCACCGGCGGGTATCTCTTTTTTGACGGGCGTTGCTCCCGGCGTTTTGTGTCCCATTCTCCCCGTTTGGCATAGAATGGAGAAAAAGCAGCGAGGAGGGCACGACATGGAGGATATGCAAAAGGCTCCGGACGAGGCGGAACAGTTCCGCCGGGTGTGGCAGCGGGTGCGGGCGGGAGGAACGGAAAGCTCCATCCTGCCGGACGCGCCGACGGCCCCGGCGGGCACAGCGGGAGGGGGCGACATCTCCGGCTTTCTCCGCCAGGCGGTGTCCCAGTCCCTGAACCGGGCGGCGGCCTGCCGCCGTTGGCCGGAGCTGCGCAGCATGGCGGAGGGCTGCCGCAGTCAGGCCCGGCGGCTCTCGGCGGCGCTGTTTCTCGCCACCGGCGTCCGGTTCCTCCCCGCCGAGCCGACGGTGCGGGGCGACCGCGCCCGGCTGGTGGAGAGCTGCCGCAGCCTGTTCTTCCGGATGCGCCGGGCAGAGACGGCCTATCGGGCGGCGGAGCGCCGGACGACGGAGGCCGACCTCCGGGCGCTGTTCCACGAGCTGGCCGGGGAGTGCGCCATCTGGCAGCAGCAGCTCCGGGTGCTCATCGAGGGGCGGCTGTGACGCCGTCCCTTTTGCGCCCGGGGGAGCGGTCGGAGATCACATTTTGCCGTTCTAAATCCCCCGCTCCCCGCATAGACTGATACCGCTTGCGTGGCACAGGATTTCGGGACGAGCCACGGCGGAGGGGAGGCGAGGCGGATGCGTCCCAAGGGACAGGGCCGCCGTCTGCGGCGGCTGGCCGCGCTGGGAGCGGCGGCGGGGGCGGTCTGGCTGGCCGTCCACCCGGGGACGGTGGCCGACATGGGAGCGGCCCTGGTCCAGCGCCTGAACGTCGGACGGCTGCTCTCCCAGGCGGTCAGTGCAGAGCTGGGGGCGGACACCCCGGAGGACGCCTCTCTGGAAGAGGCGGTGCTGGAGGCCCTTCCCCGGGCGGCCCAGGAGGAGGAAACGGCGGAGACGGCGGGGGAGGAGGAGCAGGCGCCTCTTCCGGAGGCGGAGGAGACGGATATAGAGGAGCCGGAACCGGAGGCAGAGCGGGAGGAGACGTCCGTCCCCGCCTCCGGCCTGCTGGATGCCCCGCTGGAGGAGGACGAGCCGGAGGAGACGGGGAGTGAAGCGGACGCCATCACCCCGGCGGACGCCTCCCTGCTTGAGCTGACCAACAGCACGGACAGCATCGAGCTGGAGCTGGCGGACTATCTGGAGCGGGAGCTGACCCTGACCGTCTCCCGGGAGGGTCCGCAGATCCTCATCATGCACACCCACGCCACCGAGGCCTACACCATCGCCGACGGGGACGAGTATGTGGCCTCGGACACCGCCCGGACGACGGACGAGAATTACAATATGATCCGGGTGGGGGAGGAGATGAAGGCGGTCTTTGAGGAGATGGGCCTCTCCGTCATTCACGACACCACCCTGTACGACTATCCCAGCTACACCGGTTCCTACGCCCGATCCCTGGCGGGGATCGCCGGCTATCTGGAGGAATACCCCACCATCTCCGTTGTCCTGGACGTGCACCGGGACGCCCTCATCGCCGCCGACGGCACGGTCTACAAGGTGACGGACACGGTGGACGGGGAGACGGTGGCCCAGGTCATGCTGGTGGTGGGCACGGACGACGGCGGGTTGAACCACCCCAACTGGGAGGAGAATCTCACCCTGGCTACCTACATTCAGGCCCGGCTGTTGGGCATCGACGCCGGATTCCCCCGGGCGATCAATCTCCGCTCCCAGCGATTCAACCAGCACATGACCGCCGGCTCCCTTCTGGTGGAGGTGGGTACCAGCGGCAACACCCTCCGGGAGGCCCTGGCCGGGGCCAGGCTGTTCGCCCGGGCGGCGGGGGAGGTATATCTGGAGTGCATGGAGAGCGGCTGAGATCACAATAATTTACTTGCCCCCGCTCCCTTCCGGCGGTATAATGGTTCCAGATAACCCGAAAGAGGGAGGGCTTCCCTATGGCATACGCCAAGATCACCGCCGCTGTGGTGGGGAAAAAATACCGCTCCGCCATCGCATCCTATCGCCGCCAGCTGTCGGGCGGCAATCTCCGGCTGAGCTTTGAGCAGGAGGCAGACGCCTATTTCCGCCGGTGCGCCCTGGGCATCTGGGCCGCCGGAGGCGGCGAGCTGACGGACAATCATGTGGACACCTATAACGCCATCTGCTCCGGAACGAACCAGCCCGCCCGGATGCTGTATCTGGAGCTGTGCGCCGCCGTGTCCTCCGCCCCCGACTTCCAGCTCCCCGGCTTTTTCAGCCAGCTGCTCGCCGCCGACCGGGGCACCGGGCGGGACCGGACGGGGCAGTTCTGTGACCTGTGCCAGCTGGTCTTTCTCCTGCTGGCGGCGGTCTACGACCAGCTGAACGCCGCCGCCGCCGACTGCGCCCACGCCTACACGGACCGCGTCCGCCAGGCGGCAGGACAGCCGCCCCGGACGCCCCACGTCCCCGCGGACGACGGCGCCTCGCCTGACGTCGGCGCCGCCAGAGACGCCGCCGACGCCGCCCCCCAGGATGGGGCGGACGCCCAGGCTGCCCAGGAAAGCCAGCCGGAGGAGCCCCAGCCCACCCTGGAGGAGCTGATGGCGGAGCTGGACAGCCTGTGCGGGCTGGAAAAGGTGAAGAAGGACGTGCGCAGCCTGGTGAATCTGGTGAAGATCCGCAAGCTTCGGGAGGAGCAGGAGCTGCCCGTCCCCGCCATGAGCCTTCATCTGGTGTTCATGGGCAACCCCGGCACCGGAAAGACCACGGTGGCCCGGCTGCTGGCGGGGATTTACCGGGCCATCGGGGTGTTGCCCAAGGGCCAGCTGGTGGAGGTGGACCGCTCCGGCCTGGTGGCGGGTTATGTGGGACAGACCGCCATCCAGACCCAGAAGGTGCTCCAGTCCGCCATGGGCGGCGTGCTGTTCATCGACGAGGCCTATTCGCTCGCCAGCCAGCCGGGGAGCAACGACTTTGGCCAGGAGGCCATCGACACCATCCTCAAGGCCATGGAGGACCACCGGAAGGAGCTGGTGGTCATCGTGGCGGGATACTCCAACCTGATGCTGAAGTTCATCCACTCCAACCCCGGCCTGGAGTCCCGGTTCAACAAGTATATCTACTTCGACGATTACACCGGCCCGGAGCTGGACGAGATCTTCCGCTCCATCTGCCAGAAGAACGGCTATCAGGTGGAGGACGCCCTGAAGGAGCGGCTCCCGGCCTTCTTCCAGACCCTGTATGATGAGCGGGACGAGAATTTCGGCAACGCCCGGGACGTGCGCAATCTGTTTGAAAAGCTGGTCTCCGTCCAGTCCGACCGGGTGGCCCAGCTGGAGCAGCCCACCCGGGAGGATCTGATGACCATCACCTGCGCCGACTTTGACCAGGCGGAGCAGGAGGAGGCATAAACGCCGCCGGACACGGCAAACCCGGCTCTGAACGGCAAAAAGGGAACGCCGGAGCATTTCTGCTCTGCGGCGTTCCCTTTTTCTGTCTGTTTGGTCCTCTGCGCTTACACCAGGTTCAGCACCAGCACGGCCAGCATAAAGACGAGGGCGACCCACTTGGTCAGCCGGGCCAGACGGGCGTCGGCGGTGCTGGCCTTGTTCTTGCCCATGTAGGTGTCAAAGCTGCCACCCAGGGAGCCAGCCAGGCCGGAGTTCTTGCCGGACTGGAGCAGCACGATGGCGATGATAATGACGGCTGCGATCACCACAATGATAGAGAGAACGAGCTGAGCGGTTTCCATGTTTCTTTTCATCCTTTCGTCAAACGTCCTCACATCGAGTGGAGACGGCATATTCTGCGATGCTATTGATTCTAACACAGACGGAGGGGAATTGCAAGAACTTTTCCCGCGCAAAAACCGATTTTTACTTAAATTTTGCCCGACTCCCCCGTTGAGCGGGGCAAAGAACGCGCCGCCTTACACATACCCGTACAGGCCCCGGACGGAGACCTCCCCCGACGTGACCGTCTCCTCCCGGCCGTCCGGGTGACGGATCACCAGGCCGAACCGGTCGTCGACGCCCACCGCCAGGGCGGTGGTCTCCCCCCCGGAGCGGATCAGTCTGACCTCCCGGCCCAGGGTGATGCAGTCCCGGCGGTACCGTTCCAGATAGGGCTGCCGCCGCCCGGCAAGCCAGTCCAGATAGGTGCGGTCCAGGGCGTTGAGCAGGCAGGCCGCCAGTTGCCCCCGCCGGACGGGATGGCCCACCGCCTGGGCGACAGAGCCTGCGATGGCCCGGAGCTCCTCCGGCCAGTCCTCTGCCCCCTGGTTCACATTGACCCCGATGCCGGGGATAACGTACTGGAGCGCGCCGCTCTCCCCCTCGATGGACATCTCCGTGAGGATGCCGCAGACCTTGTGGTCGTTCATGATGATGTCGTTCGTCCACTTGATTTGGGGCCGCACCCCCACAGCCTCCTGAATGCCGTCGCACACCGCCACCGCCACATAGGCGGTCAGATCCACCGCCTCTGCCGGTGCCACGTCCGGCCGGAGGAGGACGGAGAAATAGATCCCCTTCCCGGACGGGGAGGAAAAGCTCCGCCCCCGGCGGCCCCGGCCCCCGGTCTGCTCGTCCGCCACGGCGGCGGCCCCGTCGGGGAGACCGCTCTGGGCCTCCCGCTTCAGGTAATTGTTGGTGGAGTCGATGCGCTGAAATACCTCCAGATGCCGGGCGATGCGCTCCGTGTGGAGGAAGGGCCGTATCTCTCCCTCGGTCAGCAGGTCGGGGGCGGCGGACAGGCGATAGCCCCGGTTGGTGGCGGAGTCGATGGTATACCCGTCCCGGCGCAGACCGTCGATGGCCTTCCACACCGCCGCCCGGCTGATGCCCAGTCGGCGGCTCATCTCCTCCCCGGAGAGATAGCCCTCGCTCTCCCGGAGCAGAGCCAGAATCTCCTGCTTGCTCATGCTGTCCGTCCTCCCCCGCCCCTGAGCGGTTTTTGATGGGTGCATTATACCACGATTTGGCCGGAGGGGCAATGGGGCGGGCTCAGCCTGCGTCGCGTGCGTTCATCCGCCGCAAAATTTCGTCCAGGAGGGCGTCTGCGGCCTGGCTCTTGGTCATCATGGGCAGCTCCCGCGCCCCCTCCGGGCCGATCAGGGTCAGAAGGTTGGTCTCCACCCCGAAGCCTGCCCCCGGAACCTTGACGTTGTTGGCGGCGATGAGATCCAGATGCTTTTGCTCCAGCTTTCTCCGGCTGTTTTCCAGCATATGCTCCGTCTCCATGGAGAAGCCGCAGAGGAACTGTCCCGGCCGCCTGTGCGCGCCCAGCTCTCCCAGGATATCTTTCGTTCGGGTCAGGGGGATGGAGAGTGTCCCGTCCCCCTTCTTTATCTTTTCCTCCGCCACGGAGACGGGACGATAATCCGCCACGGCGGCGGCCTTGATGATGATGTCCATCTCATCTGCCCGGGCAGTTACCGCCTCATACATATCCTGGGCGGAGACGATGTCCACCGTCTCCACATACCGGGGCCGGGGCAGGTCGGTGGGGCCGGAGACGAGAGTGACCTCCGCGCCCCGGTTGCCGGCGGCCCTGGCGATGGCGTAGCCCATCTTGCCCGAGGAATGATTGGTCAGGTAGCGCACCGGGTCCAGCGCCTCCTGGGTGGGACCGGCGGTGACCAGCACCCGCTTCCCGATCATGTCCTTCTCGTGAGCCAGGGCGTGGAGACAGACCTCCAGCAGCTCCTCCGGCTCCGGGAGCTTGCCCTTTCCCACCGCCCCGCAGGCCAGACGGCCGGAGGCGGGCTCCACGATCTCCCAGCCGTACCGCCGGAGGGTGGCCAGGTTGTCCTGCGTCACGGGATTTTCGTACATCTTCGTGTTCATGGCCGGAGCCGCCGCCTTGGGGCAGTCGCAGGCCAGAACGGTGGTGGTCAGCATATCGTCCGCCAGACCGTGGGCCAGCTTGGCCAGGACGTTGGCGGTGGCCGGGGCGATGAGAACGAAATCCGCCCGGTCTGCCACAGCGATGTGCTCCACGCTGTGCTGGAAGCTCCGGTCGAAGGTGTCCACCAGGGCCTTGTTGCCGGTGAGCTGCTCAAAGGTGATGGGGGTGACGAACTGGGTGGCGTTTTGGGTCATCAGCACCTGGACATCGGCGTGCTGCTTTACCAGGGCGGAGGCCAGCGCCGCCGCCTTGTAGCAGGCGATGCCTCCGGTGACGCCCAGAACCACGGTTTTACCGCTTAACATGAGAAGACCTCCCATATGGCATTATTTGACGGAAGCTGCGGCCCGGGCCGCAGGGGGAGAACGCGATCTGCCTTATTATCCTTATTATAATGGAGCGGGCCGCAAATTACAATGCGTTTCCGGCTTTTTGCGCGTCCGGTCAGCGCGAATGAAAAAGCGCCTGAGACTGTCAAAAAAGTGATTGAGGCTCCAGCAACAAAGCAGCGAGGGTGCGGAGGAGGGGGCAAAAAGCCCCCTTCGCGTGCAATAAAGAACGATTTTTAGAACTTTTCTAAAGTTCAAAATCGTACTCAGCGTGTCAAAAATCCTTTTTGACACGCGGTGGCGCGCCTCCCGGCCGGACCCGGGAGGCGCGCTTTTACAGAAGACGCGGGGCGGGCCTTATTCGCCCTTGTATTTTCGTCGGGTGGCCATCCCGCCCCGGATGTGCCGCTCCGCCTTGTTCTGCTCCAGAATGGGCTTTACCTGTAAATAGAGGGCCCGGTTGATGCCCGGGAGGCGCTCCCGAAGATCCTTGTGCACAGTCGATTTTGAAATCCCAAACGCCTTCGCGGCCATCCGCACGGTGGCCCGGTGCTCGATCATGTACATGGCCAGCTCACAGGCCCGTTCCTCGATGCTTTCCCTCAAGGGCCAACACGCTCCCTGTTCCGATCTCTGCCCCAGTCTATGCGCCCGGCGCGGAAAACAGCACCGGCGGGATTTTATTCGTATGGTATGGATTTGGAAAAGGAGACGAAAAGGAACCGTTACCTTCCGGACTTTTTTGGAAAAATCACAAAAAATCCATTGATTCTTCCCGGCATCTCCGCTATAATATGTAGTGTGCAGGAAATGATTCAACCCACATACAGCCGTCCGGGATTCTGGACGGCTAAACGTAACGACTGATTAAAGGAGAGTGCTTATGAGCAAGAAGTATGTTTACCTCTTCCACGAAGGCAACAAGGATATGCGGGAGCTGCTGGGCGGCAAGGGCGCCAACCTGGCAGAGATGACCAATGCGGGAATGCCCGTTCCCAAGGGCTTTACCGTTACCACTGAGGCCTGCACTCAGTATTATGAGGACGGCCGCAAGATCAACGACGAAATCCAGGCGGAGATCCTGAAGAACCTGGCCACTCTGGAGGAGGAGAACGGCAAGAAGTTCGGCGATCCGGAGAACCCCCTGCTGGTTTCCGTCCGTTCCGGCGCCCGCGCCTCCATGCCCGGCATGATGGACACCATCCTGAACCTGGGCATCAACGACACCGTGGCCGAGGGCTTGGTGAAGCTGACCGGAAATCCCCGCTTTGTCTACGACTCCTACCGTCGGTTCATCCAGATGTTCTCCGACGTGGTCATGGAGCTGCCCAAGCGGAATTTTGAGGATATCATCGACCAGGTGAAGGAGCAGAAGGGCGTCCAGCTGGACTCCGAGCTGGAGACCGAGGATATGCAGAGCCTGGTCAGCCAGTTCAAGGCCTTCTATCTGGAGCGCATGGGCGAGGAGTTCCCCCAGGACCCCAAGATCCAGCTCATGGAGGCCGTCCGTGCCGTGTTCCGCAGCTGGGACAACCCCCGTGCTCAGGTGTATCGTGCCATGAACGACATTCCCGCCGACTGGGGTACCGCCGTCAACGTCCAGACCATGGTCTTTGGCAACTGGGGCGACGACTCCGGCACCGGCGTAGCCTTCACCCGTAACCCCACCACCGGCGAGAAGGAGCTGTACGGCGACTTCCTGATGAACGCCCAGGGCGAGGATGTGGTGGCCGGCATCCGCCGCACCTCCGACATCTCCGAGCTGAAGAAGGTCAACCCCGCCGTCTACGAGGAGTTCGTGGACATCGCCACCCGGCTGGAGAACCACTACCGGGATATGCAGGACATGGAGTTTACCATCGAGCGCGGACACCTCTATATGCTCCAGACCCGGAACGGCAAGCGCACGCCCGGCGCCGCGCTGAAGATCGCCGTTGACCTGGTGAAGGAGGGCATGATCTCCGAGCAGGAGGCGCTGCTCATGCTGGAGCCTAACAGCCTGGACGCCGTCCTCCACGACAACTTTACCAAGGAGGCCCTGGCCTCCGCCACCCCTGTGGCCACCGGCGTGCCTGCCTCTCCCGGCGCCGGCTGCGGCGCCGTGTATTTCACCGCCGAGGACTGCGAGGCCCATTCCGGCGAGATGCCCGTCCTCCTGGTCCGCCAGGAGACCTCTACCGAGGACATCGTGGGGATGCAGGTCTCCCAGGGCATCCTGACCGCCCGGGGCGGCCGCGCCTCTCACGCCGCCGTGGTGGCCCGCGGCATGGGCCGGAGCTGTGTGGCCGGCGTCGCCTCCCTCATCGTGGACGAGGAGGCCAAGGTGGCCACCCTGGCCGGTCACGAGATCCATGAGGGCGACTTTATCTCCATCGACGGCAGCACCGGCAACGTCTACCTGGGCAAGCTGGCCACCGAGGCGGCCACCATCTCCGGCGACTTCGCCACCATTATGGAGTGGGCGGACAAGTATCGTCAGATGGATGTCCGCGCCAACGCGGACAACCCCCACGACGCAGGCGTGGCACTCAACTTCGGCGCAGAGGGCGTGGGCCTGACCCGCACCGAGCATATGTTCTTCGCCGAGGACCGCATCCCTGCCGTCCGAGAGATGATCGTCGCCACCACCGTGGAGCAGCGGAAGAAGGCGCTGGCCAAGATCCTGCCCATGCAGCGGGGCGATTTCGAGGGCATCTTCAAGGCGATGAAGGGCCTGCCGGTCACCATCCGCCTGCTGGACCCCCCGCTCCACGAGTTCCTGCCCCAGGAGGACGAGGACATCGCCGCCCTGGCCCGGGAGATGGGCATGACCTTCACCGACCTGAAGAACGTGGTCATCAGCCTCCAGGAGGTCAACCCCATGATGGGCCTGCGGGGCTGCCGCCTGCCCATCCAGTATCCTGAGATTGCCGAGATGCAGACCCAGGCCATTATCGAGGCCGCCCTCAACGTCTACAAGGAGACGGGCATCGGAGATCATGGTTCCCCTGGTGGCCTCCAAGAGCGAGCTGACCTACGTTAAGGGCCTCATCTCCGGCGTCGCCGATCCGCTGATCGCCGCCGCCGGTGTGGAGCTGCCCTACGAGGTGGGCACCATGATCGAGCTGCCCCGCGCTGCGCTGGCCGCCGACCGCATTGCCGAGGAGGCGGAGTTCTTCTGCTTCGGCACCAACGACCTGACCCAGATGACCTGGGGCTTCTCCCGTGACGACTCCGGCAAGTTCCTGGGCACCTACCTGGATCGGAAGATCATCGAGCACGACCCGTTCCAGCGGCTGGATCGCCGGGGCGTGGGCCGCCTGATGAAGATCGCTGTGGACTATGGCCGCCAGGTGCGCCCGAATATGCACATCGGCATCTGCGGCGAGCACGGCGGAGATCCCACCTCCATCGAGTTCTGTCATGATATCGGCCTGAGCTATGTCTCCTGCAGCCCCTTCCGGGTGCCCATCGCCCGGCTGGCGGCGGCCCAGGCAGCCATCAAGAACTCCCGCAAGTAAACAGCAGACTGTAAGTAACAGACAACCGACAACCGACAAGGCTCCGCCGTTTCCCAAAACGGCGGAGCCTTTGTGTGCGAAAAGATATCGTATTTCTGTCGGGGAGGGAGCGCCTGCGCTACGCCTGCCCCCGGAACCGCAGCAGGCGGCGACCCATGGGAGAAACGGTCAGGGAAAGCCGTCCGTCCTCAGCGGGAACCACCTCGCCGCTGTCCATATCTGTGGCAGCGGGGAAGGCCCAGGGGATGGAGATTTCCACCTGCGTATCTCCGGCGTTGACCGCCAGGGCGACGGCCTCACCCTCCAACGTCCGGGCGAAGGACACCGTCTGCCCCGGACAGTCGCCCCAGACCAGCCCGCCGGAGCGGAGACATGCATTTTCCTTCCGCAGAAGGCCCAGCTCCCGGTAGTAGGCCAGGATCTCCTGATCCTCATTGCCCCAGGGATAGGGGCGGCGGTTGAAGGGGTCCTCAAAGCCGGTCATGCCCGCCTCGTCACCGTAGTAGATGGTGGGCGCGCCCGGGAAGGCGAACAGCACCGCCAGCCCCAGCCGGAGCCGCTTCCAGCCCCGCTCCCGCTCCTGGCCGGTCATAACGTAGGTGGAACGGGTCTCCTTGCTCCACTCGTACCGCTGGGAGCCGACCCCCAGATAGGTCAGGATACGGAGGGTGTCGTGGGTGCCCAGGGCGTTCATGGCGGAGTAGAAGGCGAAGGGCGGGTAATTCTCCCGGATCGTCTCCATCCGCTCCCGAAAATCAGCCCCGTCGCCTCCCAGGAGAAAGTCGATCAGGGCGGAGCGGAAGGGATAGTTCATCAGCCCGTCCAGGTGATCGCCCAGCAGGTGCTTCCGCCGGACGCCGTATGCCACCTTGTTGGAGCCGTCCTCCCAGACCTCTCCGATCACCACCGCGTCCGGATTCTCCTCCCGGACCGCCCGGTGGAGGCCCTGGATAAAGTCGTCGGGCAGCTCGTCGGCCACATCCAGCCGCCAGCCGTCCGCCCCCGCCCGGAGCCACTTCCGCACCACCGAGTCCGCTCCGCCAAAAATGAATTCCCGGTAGGAGGGGCAGTGCTCGTTGACAGCGGGGAGGGAGTAGATGCCCCACCAGGACTCGTATTCGTCGGGCCAGTTGGTGAAGCAGAACCAGTCGTAGTAAGGGGATTCCCGGCTCTGCCTGGCCCCCACATTGGGGTAATAGCCGTCCCCGTTGAAATATCGGCTGACATAGCCGGTATGGTTGAAAACGCCGTCTAAAATGACCCGGATGCCCCGCTCGTGGGCCGCTTGGCAGAAGGACGTAAAATCCGCGTTGGTACCCAGCATGGGATCCACACGATCGTAGTTCGCCGTCCCGTAACGGTGGTTCTCCGCCGCCTCGAAGATGGGGCAGAAGTAGATCGTCTCCACCCCCAGGGAGGCGATATAGTCCAGCTTCTCCTGGACGCCCTTCAGGTCGCCGCCGAAGAAGTCCCGGTTCCGCACCTCGCCCCGCTCGTTGGGCCGCCACTCCGGCTCGCTGTCCCAGTTGCCGTGGACGGTGCGTCCGCCCACCATGCCCATGGGGCTGGGCACCCGGCTCCGGCGAAACCGGTCGGGGAAGATCTGGTAGCACACCCCCTGGCCAAACCAGTCCGGCACCCGGTCGGTGGGGTCATAGACGGTGAGCTGATAGGGGCCGAGCTCCTGATACTGGCCGTTCAGCCCCGTGAGCTGGAAGGAATACCAGATCAGACCCACATAATTTCCCACCGGCAGACGACCGGTGAACACATCGATGCCCCGGTCAGTGTCCGTCCAGGTCATGGGATACTCCCGGACCCGGTCGTTGTCCGCCTCGAACCGGGCGGTCAGCTTGCCCCGGGAGAACCCCTCCCGGCGCAGCGGGCGGAGCGTCAGCTCCACCACAGTCCCCGGCGTCACCGCTCCGTAGGGCCGTTTATACGCCTCGCTTCGGGAGTTATAGGTCTGGTTGTCAAACATGGCACTCATCCCTTTCGGTATGTTGTCATTACGATAGGGCATCCGCCCCGTCCGGCGCAGACACGCAATCAGTATATCACATAATTCCCCCTGTGAAAAGGAAAAATTTGGGCTGCCGGGGAGGGGGCGCTGCGCGAAAAGCCATCGCCACGCAACAGGCGGCGCCGGGGCGGGACAGCGGAGGCGAATGGATGCCCCCACGGGCTTTCCCTTTTTGGCTCAAATTCTCCTTGCATTTTTGCCGCCATTATGATATAAGTAAGGGAGTTGAACAGCGATGAAGGAGAAAATAGCGGGACCCACCCTTTCAGAGAGCCTGTGCCACCGGCTGAGAGCAGAGGCAGACGTTCCCCCGCTTGGTTCGCTCCGGAGCTGCCCGGGGGAAAGACCGGGCCGGGACGCCGCCGTTACCGGGCGACAGAGCGCATCGGGGCTGCGGCCCCGGTGAATTTCGGGTGGTACCGCGGAAGACCGTCTTTCGTCCCGTTTTCGGGAGGGAAGGCGATTTTTTTCGCCATGACCGTCCCTTTCCGCCTTTTATTCCCATTCCAAACAAGGAGTTGTCACACACATGAAGGAAGAACTGGCAAAAATCCGGGAGGAGGCCCTGGAGGCCATCCGCAATACGGACGTAGACTCCGCCCTGGACGCCGTCCGGGTCAAGTACCTGGGCAAAAAGGGCGAGCTGACCGCCCTTTTGAAGCAGACCGGAAAGCTCCCCGCGGAGGAGCGTCCGGTGGTGGGTCAGCTGGCCAACGAGGTGCGCACCACCCTGACGGAGGCCATCGCCGTCCAGAAGAAGGCCCTGGCCGACTCCGCCATGGAGCTGCGACTGGCCGCCGAGACGGTGGACGTGACCATCCCCGGCGAGCGCACCGATCTGGGCCACATTCACCCGCTGACCAAGGTGGTGGACGAGATCACCGAAGTGTTCACCGGCATGGGCTTTGAAGTGGCCGACGGTCCGGAGATCGAGCTGGCTGCCTACAACTTCACCCGGCTGAACACCGACGAGGGGCATCCCGGACGGGAGTGGACAGACACCTTTTATATCACCGAGGGCCACGACGACCCCAAGAACGACGCCGTCCTCCTTCGCTCTCAGACCTCTCCCATGCAGATCCGGGTGATGGAGCAGAAGCAGCCCCCCATCCGCATGATCGCCCCCGGACGGGTCTTCCGGAAGGACGAGGCGGACGCCACCCACTCTCCCATGTTCCACCAGATCGAGGGCATGGTGGTGGACAAGGGCATCACCATGGCCGACCTGAAGGGCACGTTGAACGAGGTGGTCAAGGCCCTCTACGGCCCCGACGCCGTCACCCGGTTCCGCCCCCACCACTTCCCCTTCACTGAGCCCTCCTGCGAGGTGGATATGCAGTGCTTTGAGTGCAGGGGAAAGGGATGCTCCGTCTGCAAGGGCGAGGGCTGGATCGAGCTGCTGGGCGCCGGTATGATTCACCCCAAGGTGCTGGAGGGCTGCGGCATCGACACCGACGTCTACTCCGGCTGGGCCTTCGGTATGGGCGTGGAGCGCCTGGCCATGCGGCGGTACGGCATCAAGGACCTGCGGCTGGTGTACGAGAACGATGTGCGGTTTTTGAAGCAGTTTTAATCTGTAGAAACCCTGCAGGCCATCTGCGAGCCGCCCTGCGGGCGGCAACCCCTCTGCCGCTTTGCGACGCCGACACCCGTTCAGGGGAGGCAGTAAGGTGGGGGGTTCCTGACAAAACACGATAGGAGCATGAATCTATATGAGACTTTCCCGTAAATGGCTGAATGAGTTCGTGGACTGCGGCTCTGTCAGCGACAAGGCGTTTGCCGAGGCCATGACCCTCTCCGGCTCCAAGGTGGAGACGGTGGAGGACCACGGCGCCGCGTTCAAAAATGTAGTGGTGGGCCGGATCCTCTCCATGGAGCGGCACCCCAACTCCGACCATATGTGGGTGCTGGATATGGACGTGGGCGAGGACGTGCCCATCCAGATCTGCACCGGCGCCTGGAACATCCATGAGGGGGACCTGGTCCCTGTGGCCAAGCACAACAGCCTCCTCCCCGGCGGCCATAAGATCACCAAGGGCAAGCTCCGTGGAGTGTTGTCCAACGGTATGCTCTGCTCCCTGACCGAGCTGGGGCTGGACACCCGGGACTTTCCCTATGGCGTCGTCAAGCCCGCCGCCATCCTGGGGGATTACCATGTCATCCCCGGAGAAAAGCCCTCCATCCCGGAGGACATCCAGCCGGGGCACCGCATCTATGGCAAGATCGTGGCCGCCAGGGTGCTCTCCTGCCAGACGGTGGGCTACGGCTCCTATGCCCTGACCATCGACACCGGCAAGGGCGAGGCGGAGACGACCACCGACTGCCAGAACATCCACGCCGGGGACATGATCTGCTACCACACCGGCGAGGGGACCGTGCTCACTCCGGCGGACATCCACGCCCAGCAGCGGGAGTTCCCCAACTGCATCGAGGACGGCATTTTCGTCCTCAACGAGGACTGCAAGCCAGGGGACGACATCCCCGCCGTACTGGGGCTGGACGACCACATGGTGGAGTTCGAGATCACCCCCAACCGCCCGGACTGCCTGGGCGTCATCGGGCTGGCCCGGGAGGCCGCCGTCACCTTCGGCAAGGAGCTGAAGCTCCACACCCCGGAGGTGAAGGGCTGCGGGGACACCATCGTGGACTACGCCGACGTGGACATCCTCGACCCGGATCTCTGCCCCCGGTACTGCGGCCGCCTGGTGCGCAATGTGAAGATCGGCCCCTCCCCCAAGTGGATGCGGGAGCGGCTCCGGGCCTCCGGCGTCCGGCCCATCAACAACATCGTGGACATCACCAACTACGTCATGATCGAGTATGGCCAGCCCATGCACTCCTTTGACTTCGCCTGTGTGGAGGGCCACCACATCAACGTCCGCCGAGCCTATCCCGGAGAGGACATGACCACGCTGGACGGCAAGGCCCGGAAGCTGAAGGACACCATGCTGGTCATCGCCGACGAGAAGAAGCCCATCTGCATCGCCGGCGTCATGGGCGGCGAGAACTCCGAGATCACAGACCAGACCACCTCTGTATTTTTCGAGTCCGCCAACTTCAACGGCGTCTCCATCCGCAAGACCGCCACCGCCCTGGGCATGCGCACCGAGGCCTCCGGCCGGTATGAGAAGGGCCTTGACCCCATGAACACCCTCCCCGCCGTGGAGCGGGCCTGTGAGCTGGTGGAGCTGCTGGGCTGCGGCGAGGTGCTGGACGGCGTCATCGACGTGGTGGCCCAGGACTTCACCCCCACCTCCCTGAAGCTGGAGCCGGACAAGGTCAACGCCTTGCTGGGCACGGACATCCCGGAGGAGGAGATGCGCAAGACCCTCCTGGACCTGGGCTTCACCCTGGACGGGGACACCATCTATGTCCCCTCCTGGCGGGGCGATGTGTCCCACTACTCCGACATCGCCGAGGAGGTGGCCCGGTTCTACGGCTACAACAACCTGCCCACCACCCTTATGCACGGGGAGACTACCCGGGGCGGTCTGAACCGAAGCCAGAAGGCGTCCAACTATGTGGGCCAGATCTGCCGGGGCCTGGGCTACAGCGAAATTTTGACCTACTCCTTTATCTCCCCCAGCTATTACAACAAGATCCGCATGGCGGAGGACGACCCCCGGCGCAAATCCATCACCATTCTGAACCCGCTGGGCGAGGACACCTCCATTATGCGCACCACCGCCATCCCCTCCCTGCTGGAGACCCTGGCCCGGAACTACAGCCACCGGAACCCCTCCGCCCGGCTCTATGAGCTGGCCCGGATCTATCTCCCTCAGGAGGGCCAGGAGCTGGCCAACGAGCGGAAGATGCTCTGCCTCGGCGGCTACGGCGGCAACCTGGACTTCTTCTCCTTTAAAGGCGCCGTGGAGACGGTGCTGGAGTCCCTGGGCATCGAGAACGCCCGGTTCACCGCAGAAAAGAACGACCCCACCTTCCACCCCGGCCGCTGCACCACCCTGACGGTGAACGGCAAGCTGGTGGGCGTGCTGGGACAGGTTCACCCCCTGGTGAATGAGAACTACGGCGTGGAGCCGCCCATGTTCGCCGCGCAGCTGGACTTCGCCCTGCTGCTGGAGGCCCAGAAGCGGGAGATCACCTATCTGCCCCTGCCCAAGTTCCCCGCCGTGGAGCGGGATATCGCCGTGGTCTGCGACACGGACGTTCCCGTGGCCAGCCTGACGGACAGCATCTCCAGGGGCGGCAAGGGCCTGGTGAAGGAGGTCAAGCTGTTCGACATCTACACCGGAAAGCCCATTCCCGAGGGCAAGAAGTCCGTGGCCTTCTCCCTGCGCCTCCGGGCGGAGGACCACACCCTCACCGACACCGAGGCGGACGCCGATATCCAGTCCGTCCTCGCCCAGCTGGAGCAGGACTGCGGCGCAGTGCTGCGGTGAGCTTCCCCCAAAGACAGAAAAACCCCGCCGGAACGGTCACAGAGCCGTTTCGGCGGGGCTTTTTGCGTGGGGGATAAGGGACTCGAACCCTCACGGATCGCTCCACGAGAACCTAAATCTCGCATGTCTGCCAATTCCATCAATCCCCCGGGGAACAGGGCCATTTTATCACAGGGGGGATTTGATGTCAATCCGGCGGGCGCTCCTGCCCGGGACGGTGGCGCTCCGAAAAACAGCTGTGCGCAGAGCGGCAAAGCCGCTCTGCGCAAAAAAAGTCCCGCGTCCGCGTTCAATTCTCCGGCGAGCGCCCGATGCTGATCTGCCACCTTACGGGCTTTCCGCTCCGATGGAACGGGAAGATGCCCTTTGCCGGTTCGTAATAGGTCACCTGGCTCTCCTCATAGTCGGGATGGGGCCCGGTTTTCTCCTCGGCGGGGTAGCCGAAGGCGATGACGGAGTGGGGCACCACGGTCTCCGGCAGGGAAAACAGCTTTCTCTGGTTCTCCACCCGCTCCATCTGGGGCCAGGTGCCCAGCCACACGGAGCCGATGCCCAGCCCCTGGGCGGCCAGGATCATGTTCTGCCCGGCGATGGCCCCGTCGATTACCCAATACTCCTTTGCCTGAGGGAAGGCCCGCTCCAGGTCGCCCAGGATCAGGATTCCCACGTCACAGCGGCGGAGGGGCTCCGCCGGGCGGCCGTTGGCGTCAGCCATCCGATTCAACATCTCCCGGTCGCGGACGACGATGAATTTCCAGTCCCGGGTGTTGGCGCAGGTCGGCCCGGTCATCCCTGCCCGGAGGATGGTGTGCAGAGCCTCCTCAGAGATGTGCTTTCTCGTGTAACGGCGGATGCTCCTGCGGAGCAGCACGCCCTCTGTCAGTTCCATCTGCTTCTGCCTCCTTTTCTCCTATTGCGCAGCGCTGACCGCCGTCTTTGCCGCGCAGATCATCTGCTTGATGGTGGCCACGGCGATGCTCTGGGGCCGTGTGCGGTCCTCCAGGAGGACGATCTTCCGCTCCGGGAGCGGCTCCTCCAGGTCGATCCTCCGTACCCGGTCGTGGGCCAGGGCCAGGGCGGCGTAGTCCTCCGGGACAAAGCCCACCCCCAGGTTGTGCTCCACTGTCTGTAATACCTGATCCATGGTTGTCACCTCCACATCTGGCCGGAAGGGGACGTTGTGGGTGAGAAACAGCAGCTGATAGTGCTCATAGGTGCTGCTCCCGCTGCCCATGCTCACCAGGGGGTAGTCGGTCAGCTCCGCCAGCCGGTGCCGCTCCCGGGTCAGATGGTAGAAGCTGGGACCGCCCACCAGTATCTCCCGGAAGGTCAACAGGGCGGTTTCCCGCAGGTTTTGCCCGTGGCTGACGGGACTGGTAGCCACAGCAAGCTCGATCTGTCCGCTCTCCAGGGCGTTGATGGCCTGGGGGGTGAACTGGTTGATGATGCGCAGCCGGACGCCGGGGTACTGCCGGTGAAAGGCGGTGAGCCGATCCAGAAGCAGCAGCCGCAGGGCGGTTTCGCTGGTGCCGATGGAGACCACTCCCTGCTCCAGACTGCAATCCTTTCGCAGCTCCTCCTCTCCGATGCGCAGCTGCTCCACCGCCAGGGACACATGGGAATACAGCCGCTCTCCCTCCGGCGTCAGGGAGATGCCCCGATTGGAGCGGACGAACAGCTTGCAGCCCAGCTCGTGCTCCAGGTTGTTCATGCAGCGGGTGATGTTGGGTTGGTTGCTGCCGATGGTCTCGGCGGCCCGGGTAAAGCTCTTCTGTTGGGCCACATAGTAAAAAATACGGTAATAATCATAGGTCGCAGCCATACGGCACCTCCCGGCGGTTCCCGGGAACCGCCTCCTGCTCCCATGATAGGCCGGAATCCGGAGAAGGTCAAGCTCTTTTTCGCCGGGCAGCCGGCTCCCTCTGGGAGCGCCGGGCGGTCAAGCGCGGGCCGGCGCTGTCCGGGAGGGCCATCAGGTCGTCGCCGCCCCCAAAATTTCTTGATACGGGGCCTATCCTGTGCTAAACTGTCAGTCGAACAAATACCATCGCATAACAGGGGAGGCACAGCAGCGCATGGGAAAATGTCTTTTTCTTGACCTGGACGGCACCCTCCTTCGGGACGACAAGTCCCTGTCCGAGGCCAACTATCGGGCCATTCAGCAGGCCCTCGCCCGGGGCCACCGGGCGGTCATCACCACGGGCCGACCCCTGAAAAGCGCTCTGCTCCAGGCGCAGGCCCTGGGCCTCACCGGGCAGGGCTGCTATGTCATCGCCATGAACGGCGGCAGGGTGTGGGACTGCGCCGGAGAGCGGGAGCTGTACCGCCGGAGCATGGCATGGGACGACCTCTTTGCCCTGTTCGACGAGGCCAACCGCCGGGGCATATTCGTCCAGACCTACGACGACCGGGACGTGGTGGTGGAGGCCCGGAACGACAACGAGACGGTGCGCCGGTACTGCGCCCCCATCCAGATGGACTACCGGGTGGTGGACGACATCCGCAGCGGCCTGACCGTCCCACCGGTGAAGGCCATGGCCATCGACTTTTTTGACCGGGCGCCGGTGGAGGATTTGGAGGCCTGGATCTGCCGGGAGCTGGCCGGGCGGCTGGACTGCTTTTTCTCCAGCCAGTATTATCTGGAGATCGTCCCGGCGGGGCAGAACAAGGGGACGGTGCTAAAGGCCATGTGCGCCCGACTGGGCATTCCCCTCCGGGACGCCGTGGCGGTGGGAGACGCCGCCAACGATATCCCCATGATCCGGGCGGCGGGCGTGGGCGTGGCCATGGCAAACGCCGACCTGCCGGTCCGGGCGGCGGCGGACGTCGTCACCGCCCGGGACAACAACCACGACGGGATAGCCGAGGTCGTGGAGCGGTTTTTGGAGTAGGGGCGGACGGGGGCTTTCCCCTTATGCTGTTTCTCTGGCGCGCGCCGCAAAATTGGCTTCCCTCCCCCTGTCCAAAACGGCTTTTCTGTGCTAAAATAGGAGCCTGTAAGAACGGCAATCAGCCATTGCAGACGGATATGGAGCGTCTGCGGAATGGAGGTCTGTCATGCAGTATAGTCACAACGGGGCGATCCGCCGGGGCACAGCCGCCCGAAAGCGGCTGACAGAGGCGGCCGCCGGGCGGCGGAGGGCCGACCTGGTCCTGAAAAACGCCTCCTACGTCAACGTATTCACCGACCAGGTCAGCACCGCCGACATCGCCATCGTGGGCGACCGCATCGCCGGGATCGGCAGCTATCAGGGGGATCGGGAGCTGGATATGACCGGCAGGGTGCTGCTCCCCGGCCTGATCGACGGGCACATCCACCTGGAGTCCAGCCTGGCCTCCCCCGGGGAGTTCGTCCGGGCGGTGCTCCCCCACGGCACCACCGCCGTGATCACCGACCCCCACGAGATCACCAACGTCATGGGCGCCGAGGGCATCGACTATATGCTGGAGGCCACCGAGGGCCTGCCGGTGGACGTGCTGTTCATGCTGCCCTCCTGCGTCCCCTCCACCCCCATGGACGAGTCCGGGGCAGAGCTGAGCTGGCGGGACATCGACTCCTTCTACGGGCAACCCAGAGTGCTGGGACTGGCGGAGATGATGAACTACTACGGCGTCACCCACGGGGATGAGGCGGTGCTGGCCAAGCTGGCCGCCGCCGAAGCTCACGGCAAGCGGATGGACGGCCACGCCCCTGGCCTCGCCGGACAGGAGCTGGACGCCTATATCGCCGCCGGCATCGGCTCCGACCACGAGTGCTCCACCCTGGACGAGGCGATGGCGAAGCTGGAACGGGGACAGTATATCATGATACGGGAAGGAACCGCCGCCCGGAATCTGGCGGCCCTGGCTCCTCTGCTCACTCCCCCGTACGCCTCCCGCTGCCTGTTCTGCACCGACGACAAGCACCCCAACGACCTGTTGGAGAAGGGCCACATCGACTACATCATCCGGGAGGCGGTAAACCGCTACGGGGTCGACCCCATCATCGCGGTCAAGGCGGCCACCCTCCACGCCGCCCAGTATTTCCGGCTGGATGGGCGGGGGGCCATTGCCCCGGGCTATCTGGCGGATCTGGTGGCGGTGGACGATCTGCACAGCTTCCGGGTGCAGCAGGTCTGGAAGGGCGGCGTGTGCCGCTATGAGGATGGGACGCTGTCTGACGTTCCCAGGCCCCGGGTCAGCGCCGATCTGGACGCTCTGGCCCACGACACCTTCCATGTCTCGCCCCTCACGCCGGAGGACTTCCGGACGGAGGAGCCTCTGGGGGTCATCGGCATGGTGCCCGGAGAGATCGTCTCCACCGACAACGGCACTGCAGAGGGAGTCGACCTGGAGCGGGACATCCTGAAAATTGCCGTCATCGAGCGGCACCACAACACCGGCCACATCGGCCTGGGCTATCTCCAGGGTTACGGCCTGAAGCGGGGGGCGGTAGCCACCTCGGTGGCCCACGACTCCCATAACCTGATCGTGGTGGGGGCAGACGAGGGGTCGATGGCCGCCGCCGCCAACCAGATCATCCGCCAGCACGGGGGCATCACCGTGGTGGACGACGGCCGCCCCGTGGCGGGTGTGGTGCTGGAGATCGCCGGCCTGATGAGCGATATGCCCCTGGAGGAGATCAACCGCCGCCTGGAGGACGCCAAGGAAAAGGCGGCGGAGCTGGGAGTCAATGAGGGGATCGACCCCTTCATGACCCTGAGCTTCATGTCCCTGCCCGTCATCCCCACCCTGCGGCTGACCACCCGGGGCCTTGTCCGGGTGTAATGAACCTGACAAATCTTTTGAGAACATTACTTTTTTTCAAAAACAGTTGAAACCGCCGGAAAATTGCCGTATACTATAAGACAACAGAGGCGCCCGGCAAAGAGAACGAGGAGGATACCGTTATGAAATACGGACGTACCTATAACTTTTCCGCAGGCCCGGCCATGATGCCGGAGCCGGTACTGGAGGAGATCGCCGCCGAGGTGATGAACTATCGGGGCAGCGGCATGAGCGTCATGGAGATGAGCCACCGCTCCAAGGTGTTCCAGCAGATCGCAGACGAGGCGGAGGCCGACCTGCGGACGCTGATGCACATTCCGGACAACTACAGGGTGCTGTTTGTCCAGGGCGGCGGCACGCTTCAGTTCGCTATGGTTCCCATGAACCTGATGAAAAACGGCGTGGCCTGCTACGTGGAGACGGGAGCCTGGTCGAAAAAAGCCATTGCCGAGGCGAAGAAGTACGGCGAGGTGAAGATCGTCGCATCCTCCAGGGACGATAACTTCTCCTATGTTCCGGACTGCTCCCACCTGGACATCCCGGCAGAGGCGGACTATGTCTACATCTGCGAGAATGAGACGATTAACGGCACCACCTTCTTCCAGACCCCCGACACCGGGGGCAAGCCCCTGGTGTCCGACCAGTCCTCCATGTTCCTCTCCCGGCCCTGCGACGTGTCCAAATACGGCGTGATCTGGGCGGGCGTACAGAAGAACGTGGGCCCCGCTGGTATGGCGGTGGTCATCATCCGGGAGGACCTCCTCCGGGACGACCTGCCCGCCACGGTGCCCACCTATCTCAGCTACAAGGTCCACGCTGACGCAGGCTCCATGTACAACACCCCCAACTGCTGGGATATCTACTGCTGCGGCAAGGTGTTCAAGTATCTGCTGGCCAACGGTGGCCTGGAGGCCATGGATCGGCGGAACCGGGAGAAGGCGGCCATCCTGTACGATTTCCTGGATGAGAGCAGCTTCTTCTCCGGCACCGTCCGGAAGGAGGACCGTTCTCTGATGAACGTCCCCTTTGTCACCCCCTCCAAGGAGCAGGACGCCGACGTGGTGGCCGCCACCAAGGCGGCGGGCTTCGACAACCTCAAGGGACACAGAAGCGTGGGCGGCCTGCGGGCGTCCATCTACAACGCCATGCCCCGGGAGGGCGTAGAGGCGCTGGTGGCTTTCCTGAGGGAGTACGAGAGGGCCCACTGCTGACAACCATCCACAGGCCGGACTGCGCGATGAGCAGCCCGGCCTTCTCATCCCTCCCTGCCCCCACACCGGGAGGGCCATTTCCGAACTTGCCATACTCCGCCCCTGGGGTGCGGATACCAACGGAAACGGAAAGGGGAATTCCCATGTCAGTACGCATTCTGGTCACCGACGGCATGGACGCCGGGGCGGTGGCCCAGCTGGAGCAGGACGGCTTTGAGGTCGTCCGTCAATTCTACGAGCCGGAGGCGCTGGGGGAGGCCCTTCGGGACTTCGACGTGGCTATTATCCGGTCAGCCACCAAGATCAGAGCGCCTCAGATCGACGCCGCCCGGGGCGGACGGCTGAAGCTCATCATCCGGGCGGGGGTCGGGATGGACAACATCGACATCCCCTGCGCCAACGCTGCCGGGATACAGGTGCGCAACACCCCCAACGCCTCCTCCAACGCCGTGGCCGAGCTGGCCATCGCGCTGCTGTTCTCCTGCGCCCGGAACATCTCCGTCGCCGGACACACCATGCGGGAGGGGCGCTGGGAAAAGAAGGCATACTCCAAAGGCTTTGAGGTGGCCGGAAAGACCATGGGGGTCATCGGCTACGGGCGCATTGGCCGCCTGGTGGGGTGCAAGGCCCAGGCCCTGGGGATGAGCGTCCTCTCCGTCGTCCACCGCCGGAAGCCGGAGGGCTGTGAGTGCGAGACGATGCACTTCGTCTCCATGGACGAGCTGCTCTGCCGCTCCGATGTGATCGTCCTCTGCGCCCCCAGCGGGGAGCGGCCCCTGGCAGACAGGGACGCCATCGCCAGGATGAAGGACGGCGTGGTCATCATCAATGTCTCCCGGGGGGCCAACGTGGATGAGGCCGCTCTGCTGGAGGCCCTGGAGAGCGGCAAGGTCCGGGCGGCGGGCCTGGACGTGTGGAACAGCGAAAAGACCCCCAACTGGGCCCTGGCGTCTCACCCCGCCGTGAGCTGCACGCCCCACATCGGGGCCGGCACCGGAGAGGCCCAGAAGCGTATCGGGGCCGAGCTGGTCAGCATTGTAGAGGCGTTCGCCCGGACGTAAGACGAAATATTGAGACATATGAAAGTCCGCCCCTGGCACATTTGTGCCGGGGGCGGACGACGTTTGTTTATTCAGTTCTCATCGGAAGGGGTGTCCCCATTTTCGGGCCTGCCTCCGTCCTCCGGTCTGTCTCCGTTCGGAGCCTGGGGCGGCTCGGAGACGATGGAGATCCGCCGGGCGGGCTTTTCAATGCCGTCCGTATCCACGCTGGGGAGCGCGGTATTGCCGCCGTCCGGGAGAGTCCGGCTGCCGCCGTCCTCCGGGGTGGCGCCGAAGTTGTCCACCAGGGCGGGGTCCCGGCCCTCGATAATGGCCATCATCTCCTGACCGGTGATGGTCTCCTTCTCCAGCAGGTAGGCGGCGATCTTGTCCAGCAGCTCCCGGTTTTTCTCCAGGATCTGCCGGGCCTCCTGGTGGCACTGTTCCAGCAGCTCGTAGATCTCGCTGTCCACCTCGGCGGCGGTGGCCTGGGCGCAGGTGAGGCCATAGCTCTGATCCAGATACTGGCTCTGGACGGTGGCCAGACCCATAATACCGTATTTTTCGCCCATGCCGTACATGGTGATCATCTTCCTGGCCAGGTCGGTGGCCCGCTCGATGTCGTTGGAGGCTCCGGTGGTGGCGGTGTGAAAGACGACCTCCTCCGCAGAGCGCCCGCCCAGAAGGGTGCGGATCTCGCTGCGCAGCTCCTCCTTGTCCATGAGGAATTTCTCCTCCTCCGGCAGCTGCATGGTGTAGCCCAGGGCGCCCTGGGTGTGGGGGACGATGGTGATCTTGGAGACCGGTTCGGTGCCCTTTTGCCGGGCGGCCACCAGAGCGTGGCCCACCTCATGGTAGGCGATGAGCTTCTTTTCCTTCTCGGTCAGGACGGTGCCCTTCTTCTCGGTACCGGCGATGACCACCTCGAAGGAGACCAGCAGGTCGTTCTGATTGACCGCCTGACGGCCCATGCGCACGGCCCGAAGGGCGGCCTCGTTGACCAGGTTGGCCAGGTCTGCGCCCACGGCGCCGGCCGTAGCCTGTGCGATTTTGTTCAGGTCAACGTCGTCCGCCAGACGGATCTTCCGGGTGTGTACCTGGAGGGTGGCGAGACGGCCGGCCAGGTTGGGCCGGTCTACGGTGATGCGCCGGTCAAACCGCCCGGGACGGAGGAGCGCCTTGTCCAGCACCTCCGGCCGGTTGGTGGCCCCCAGGACGATGACGCCCTTGGTGGGGTCGAAGCCGTCCAGCTCGGCCAGGAGCTGGTTCAGAGTCTGCTCCCGCTCGTCGTTGCCACCCAGCCGACCCCCGTCGCGGGACTTGCCGATGGTGTCGATCTCGTCGATAAAGATGATGCAGGGGGCCATTTTGGCCGCTTCCTTAAACAGGTCGCGGACACGGCTGGCGCCCACGCCCACGAACATCTCCACAAAGTCCGAGCCGGAGATGGAGAAGAAGGGGACGTTTGCCTCGCCTGCCACCGCCTTGGCCAGCAGCGTTTTGCCCGTGCCGGGCGCGCCCACCAGCAGAGCGCCCTTGGGCAGGCGCGCGCCGATGGCGGTATATTTGCCGGGGTTGTGGAGGAAGTCGATGATCTCCTCCAGCGACTCCTTGGCCTCGTCCTGACCGGCCACGTCCCGGAAGGTGACGCCGGTGCTCTTTTCCACATAGACCTTGGCGTTGGATTTGCCCACGTTGCCGATGCCGCCGCCGCCCATTCTGTCGCTCATGGCGAAGCGATAGAACAGCACCATCACCAGCAGCATGATGGCCATGGGCAGCACATAGCTGATGAGGATCTCCGACAGCACGCTGCTCTGCTGATAGGGAGAGTAGTAGGCCACGCCGTGCTCCTGGAGCAGGAGCAGAAAATCGGTGTAGCTCAGGGGAGTGGTATACAGCGTAGGCATCTCCGCCCCCTCGGGGACAGAGGTATAACCCTGCTCGGCATAGTACTCCTCCAGCCAGGCGGCCTCGCCCTCCTCGGTCAGGGTGACGGTGTACTTGCCGGACTCCAGCATGACCTCCTCCACCTGATCTGACTCCACCAGATTGATGAGCTCGCTGAAATAGATCTCCACCGACCCGGTGGTCTCCGTGCGACTCAAAACATAGTTGCCAAATATGGTCAAAATCAGCGCCCAGATGACCAGAGTGACGATACCGGTGATATTGCGCCTCCGGTTATCGTTCTGGTTGGGCTTCTTTTTATTGTTGTTATCGTTCAAGGACATGACCCTCTTCATTTCCGCCGCGGAATGCAGCTGACTAATCACGATATAATATAACACAGGGACGGGGTAAAAACAAGAAAAAGCACCGTGAACATTCTGTAAATGTAGGGGTTACAATGACACTTTGCAGCACAGCTGTTTTTCGGGGAACTTCTCCGTTGCAAATCCCGGCTGGGGCTGATATAATAAACTGTCATGTTATGAAAAAGTGAGCGAGGTGCCGGCGTGTACTTAAAAGCACTGGAAATACAGGGGTTCAAATCCTTTCCCGATAAAACCGTCCTCACCTTCGGAGAGGCGATCACCGCCATCGTGGGGCCAAACGGAAGCGGCAAATCCAACATCTCCGACGCCATTCGCTGGGTCATGGGGGAGCAGTCCACCAAGGCCCTCCGGGGCGGGAAGATGGAGGATGTGATCTTCGGCGGTACCCAGCAGCGGAAGCAGACAGGGTATGCGGAGGTATCCCTCATCCTGGACAACTCCGGCCATGTGCTCCCCATGGAGGAGAGCGAGGTCATGGTCACCCGACGGTATTACCGATCCGGGGAGAGCGAATACTATATCAATCGCCAGTCCTGCCGCCTGCGGGACATCAACGAGCTGTTCATGGACACCGGCCTGGGCAGGGAGGGCTACTCCATCATCGGCCAGGGCAAGATCGACGAGATTTTGTCCACCCGGGGCCAGGAGCGGCGGGCGGTCTTTGAGGAGGCGGCGGGCATCTCCCGGTTCCGCCACCGGAAGGAGGAGGCGGAGCGCAAGCTGGAGCGGACGGAGGACAATCTCCTGCGCATCGGGGACAAGATCTCCGAGCTGGAGCTCCAGGTGGAGCCGCTCCGGGAGCAGTCCGCCAGGGCGAAGGAGTTCCTCCGCTACCGGGACGAGCTGCGTGGGCTGGAGATCTCCCTGTGGATGGACCAGCTGGACCGGCTCCGCCAGGGGAACCGGAAGCTCTACAGCGACTACGACGCCGCCGTCCGTCAGCGGGACGAGGCCGCCGCCCGGCAGGAGGAGCTGTACCACCGGACGGAGGAGCTCTCCGCCCAGATGCGGCAGATGGACGTGGAGAGCGACCAGCTCCGGACGCAGCTCTCCGGCCTGACGGCAGAGGCCAACCAGCGGGAGTCGGATATCGCCATTTTGAAGAATAAGGTCCAGAACAACCGGGAGAACGCCCAGCGGCTGACCCGGGAGCTGGACCAGCAGGAGGGCCGGGCGGACTCGGTGGCCGCCCAGATCAGCCAGAGAGAGCGCCGGCTGGAGGAGCTGCGGACGAATCAGCGGGAGCTGACCCGGAGCCTCAGCGAAAAACAGCTGACGGGAGATGATTTGACCGCCCAGGCGGGGAGCCTGGGACAGGAGATCGAGACGCTTCGGGCGAGAGCGGCGGCGGAGACTGCCTCCGTCGCCGACGCCAGGGCGCTGCTCTCCGCCCTGGCCGCCGCCCAGCAGGAGCTGCTGGACAGGGACACCGCGATCAAAGCCCAGATACAGGAGAATGCTCAACGTCTGGACGCTCTCCGGGCGGAGGCGGCGGACAAGCAGAGCGAGCTCAGCCAGGCCCGGGTGCGCGCAGAGGAGCTGGCCAATCAGATCAGCGGCTATCAGCTCCGGCTCCAGACCCGGCAGAAGCGTCTGGATACCTGCACCGGCCAGGCCAACCGCCTGACCATGGAGGACAACGACATCCAGAGCCGCATTAAGATGCTCGCCGAGATGGAGAAGATGTACGAGGGCTACTCCAAGGCGGTGAAGTCGGTGATGCAGGCGGCCCAGCGGGGGCGGCTGAACGGCGTCCATGGCCCCGTAGCGGGGCTGCTCCGGGCGCCGGAGGAGTACACCGTGGCCGTCGAGATCGCACTGGGCGCCGCCATGCAGAACATCGTGGTGGACCGGGCCGAGGACGGCAAGGCCGCCATCGAATATCTAAAGCACCGGGACGGGGGCCGGGCCACCTTCCTGCCCCTGTCGGACATCCGCCCCGGCGCCCTGCGGGAGCGGGGACTGGAGCAGGAGCCGGGCTTTGTGGGCATTGCCTCCGCCCTCATCCGGTATGACAGCCAGTATGAGAATGTGTTTTCCAACCTGCTGGGCCGGGTGGTGGTCTGCGACAGCATGGACAGCGCCATCCCCATGGCCCGGAAGTACGGGCACCGCTTCCGCATCGTCACCCTGGACGGCCAGGTGCTCAACCCCGGCGGCTCCATGACCGGCGGCTCCGCCAGCCGGAGCGCGGGCATCCTGTCCCGGGCCACCGAGCTGGAGCATTTGAAGGAGCAGGCCGTGGGCGTCCGGCAGAGCCTGGAGAAGGCCAGAAGCATCCTGGACGGCGCCAGGCGAGACGTCTCCGCCGCGGGCTACGAGGTGGAGACCGCCCAGGGCCAGAAGCGGGAGCAGGACGACCAGGTGCTCAAGCTGGAAGGCGAGATGGGGCAGTACCGCATCCTCATCGAGGCCCTGGAGCAGCAGGAGCAGGCCAGCCGGGCCGAGCTGGAGAGCCTGGCGGGGCGGAGCGCCCAGACGGATACGGATACCCGAAATGCGGAGGAGCGCATCGCCCAGCTGGAACAGCAGGCGCAGGCCACCCGGCAGGAGAGCGCGGGCAAGGAGGAGGATCAGTCCGCCCTCCGCACCCGGCAGGAGACGCTGCAAAACGAAATCGCCGCCCTCCGGGCGGAGCTGGCCGCCCTGGAGGCGGAGGAGGGGGCCACCGAGGCCGCCCTGAACGAGCTGAAGGCCATGGAACGGGACATCACCGGCGACCGGGCGTCCCGACTGGCCCAGATCAGGGAGTTCGAGGGCAGGAACGAGAGCCTCCAGAGCCAGATCGAGAGCGCCCAGCAGGCGCTGACCACCCTTTACCAGCGGCAGGCCGCCCAGCAGGAGCAGATCGATGCGCTGAACGGACAAAAGCTGGCCCTGGAGGGCCGCCGGAACCAGACGGACAAGGCCGCCCGGGAGAAAAACGACGAGCTGCTGCGGATGGAGCGGGAATGCTCCACCCTGGAGCAGAAAAAGACCCAGGCCGCCATGGAGGAAAAGCAGCTGCTGGACAAGCTGTGGGACAGCTATGAGCTGAGCTACGACGGCGCCCAGAGCCAGCGGCAGGCGCTGGAGTCCACTCAGAAGGCCACTCGCCGGGTGGGCGAGCTGAAGCGGAAGATCTCCGGCCTGGGGAATGTGAACCTGGGGGCCATCGAGGAGTTCCAGCGGGTGAACGAGCGGTACGAGTACCTGAGCAGCCAGCGGGACGACGTGCAGCAGGCCAAGGGCGAGCTGACAGATATCATCGGCGGCATCACCACCGAGATGGAGAAGATCTTTGCCCAGCAGTTCCAGCGGATCGGAGAGGCCTTTTCCCTCACCTTTACGCAGCTCTTCGGCGGCGGCAAGGCCACCCTGGAGCTGTCCGACCCGAAGGACATCCTCAACTGCGATATCGAGATCAAGGTGCAGCCCCCGGGTAAGGCGCTGAAGGTGCTCACCCTTCTCTCCGGCGGAGAGAAGGCGTTCGTGGCCATCGCCCTGTACTTCGCCTTTTTGAAGGTGCGCCCCACCCCCTTCGTGGTGATGGACGAGATCGAGGCCGCTCTGGACGAGAACAATGTGGTCCGCTTCGCCCGGTATATGCGCGGCATGACGGACAAGACCCAGTTCATCTGCATCACCCACCGCCGGGGCACCATGGAGGAGGCGGACGTCCTCTATGGCGTCACCATGCAGGAAAAGGGCATCAGCCGCATCCTGACCATCAACCTCAACGATGTGGAGCAGGAGCTGGGCATCGAGGGGTGAGCGTAAGCGCGCATCCCCGTCACCCCCTGAAAGGGCGTAGGTGCCGCAAAGCGGCAGAGGGAGCCACAATAAAAGGGTTCTGTTTCCCACACCACTTCAAAAGGAGCGATACGACATGGGATTTTTTGATAAACTGAAGAAGATCAACATCTTCAATATGTACACCAAGCTGGACGACGACTTCTATGACGAGCTGGAGGAGGCGCTCATCCTCTCCGATATGGGAGTGGACTCCGCGGTGAAGGCGGTGGCCCGGCTCCGGGAGCGGTGCGAGGCGGAGCGCATCGGGGACACGGAAAAGGCCAAGGCGGTCATGCGGGAGATTTTGGCCGATATGCTCAACGTGGGGGACAAGCGGCTGATTTTGTACAGCCAGCCCTCCATCGTCCTGTTCATCGGGGTCAACGGGGTGGGCAAGACCACCACCATCGGCAAGATCGGCAACATCCTGAAAAAAGAGGGCAAGAAGGTGATGTTCGCCGCCGCCGACACCTTCCGGGCCGCCGCCACCGAGCAGCTCACCATCTGGGCAGACCGCTGCGGCGTGGACATCATCAAGCAGGGGGAGGGAGCGGACCCCGCCTCGGTGGTCTTTGACGCCATCAACGCCGCCAACGCCCGGTATACCGACGTGGTGCTGGTGGACACCGCCGGACGGCTGCACAACAAGACCAACCTGATGAACGAGCTCAACAAGATCGACCGGGTCATCAAGCGGGAGTGCCCCATCTGCTCCAAGGAGACGCTGCTGGTGCTGGACGCCACCACGGGCCAGAACGGCCTCACTCAGGCCAAGCAGTTTAAGGAGGCCTGCGGCATCACCGGCATCGTGCTCACCAAGCTGGACGGCACCGCCAAGGGCGGCATTGCCATCGCCATCGCCCAGGAGCTGGGCCTGCCGGTGAAGTTCGCCGGGGTGGGCGAGGGCATCGACGATCTGCGCTATTTCGACGCCGACGAATTTGTCAAGGCGTTTATCTGAGGAGGCTTTTTGGATGAAACGGATCGACGGACGGGCCAAGGATCAGATGCGGCCGGTGGAGATCATTCCCAACATCAACCGGTTTGCCGAGGGGAGCTGTCTCATCAAGTGCGGGGATACCCAGGTGTATATCACCGCCTCGGTGGAGAATCGGGTGCCGCCCCACGTCCCCATGAACGAGGGGTGGGTGACGGCGGAATACAATATGCTGCCCCGGGCCAACCGGGACCGGAGCCGCCGGGACGTGTCCAAGCTCAGGCTCTCCGGCCGCTCTGCGGAGATCCAGCGGCTCATCGGCCGCTCTCTCCGGGCGGCAGTGGATCTGAAAAAGCTCCCCGGCTACCAGATCACCGTCGACTGCGACGTGCTCCAGGGAGACGGGGGCACCCGGACGGCCTCGGTGACGGGGGGCTTCGTGGCCCTGGCCCTGGCCTGCCGGACGCTGCACAAGAACGGGTGGATCAGGGAAGACCCCATCATCCACAACGTGGCGGCAATCTCCGCCGGCATCGTGGAAAACGCCCTCCTGCTGGATCTGCGCTATGAGGAGGACTCCGCCGCCATGGTAGACCTGAACTGCGTCATGACAGAGGAGGGCAAGCTCATCGAGATACAGGGCACCGGCGAGGGCCGCCCCTTCGACGTGGAGGAGCAGCAGAAGCTGGTTCGCTACTGCGCCAAGGGCATCGGCGAGCTGATCGAGCTGCAAAACCGGGTGCTGGCGGAGGCAGAGCGATGAAATTTGTACTGGCCAGCCACAATCCGGGCAAGCTGAAGGAGATGCAGGAGGTGCTGGGACAGCTGGGGGTAGAGGTCGTCCTCCAGTCTCAGCTGGGCATCCAAGTGGACGTGGAGGAGACGGGAACGACCTTTGCGGAAAACGCACTGCTCAAGGCAAAGGCCGTCCAGGAGGCCAGCGGCCTGCCCGCCATCTCTGACGACTCTGGACTGTGCGTGGACGCGCTAAACGGCGCGCCGGGGGTGTATACCGCCCGATACGGCGGGGCGGGACTCACCGACGAGCAGCGGTACCGTCTGCTGCTGCGCAATCTCCAGGGGCTGACCCCCCGCACCTGCCATTTTGAGACGGCCATCGCCTGCGCCTTTCCCGACGGGACGGTGCTCACCGCCCAGGGCCGGTGCGACGGCACGGTGGCCTATGCCCCCATGGGGACCGAAGGCTTTGGATACGACCCGGTCTTCTGGGTGCCAGAACTGAAAAAGACGTTCGCGCAGCTCTCGCCGGAGGAGAAAAACGCCATCTCCCACCGGGGCAACGCCCTGCGGGCGTTTTGCAGAGTGCTGGAGGCGTATTTGGGGGAGAAGTGAACGCCTGCGGTGGGCGCTCCTCTGACTCCCTTTCAGAGCAGCCAAAGGAGAGGGGAGATTCCCCTTCAAGGAAGCCCAACAGACAATAAAGGAGACATCACCCATGGAACTGACAAGCAAGCAGCGGGCGCAGCTGCGCAGCATGGCCAACACCATCGACACCATCCTGACCGTGGGAAAGGACGGCGTCACGGAGAATCTCATCGCCCAGTGCCGGGACGCGCTGGAGGCCCGGGAGCTGGTCAAGGGCAAGGTGCTGGAGAACTCGGAGTACGACGCCCGGACGGCCTGCGAGGAGCTGTGCCGCCGTGTCCCGGCGGAGCCGGTGCAGGTCATCGGCAGCAAGTTCGTCCTCTACCGGCCCAGCCACCGGAAGGACAAAAAGGATAAAATCGTCCTGGTGCGGCCAAAACAGGGGAGCCAGACATGAGGATCGGCGTCTACGGCGGCACCTTTGACCCGCCCCATCTGGGACACATGGCCGCCGCCCGGGGCGCGGCGGAGCAGCTCGGGCTGGATCGGCTGCTGCTCATCCCGGCGGGGCTGCCCCCTCACAAGGCCCTCTCCGGCTGCTCCGCCGCTCCGGCGGATCGGCTGAATATGACCGGCATCATGGCTGACCGGCTGGGGCTTTCCATCCCCGTCCAGGTGCTGAGCCTGGAGACAGGCCGGGAGGGAAAGAGCTACACCAGCGACACTCTCCGGTATGTGAAGGCCATGTACCCGGAGGACGATCTGTGGCTGCTCATGGGGACGGATATGTTCCTCACCTTCCACCGCTGGCACGAGCCGGAGGTCATCGCCGCCCTGGCGGGGCTGTGCGTCTTTGGCCGGGAGACGGGAGACGGGCCGGAGCGGTTCGCCGCCCAGCGGGCACGGCTGGAGCGGGACTGTCGTGCCAGAGTGGAGGAGGTGTCTCTCCCGGGACTGGTGGAGGTGTCCTCCACCCAGGTGCGGGAGGCCCTGCCCCTGGGCGGGGGCCGTCAGTGGCTGGACGAGAGCGTCTGGGGCTATATCCTGAGCCACCGGCTCTACGGGACCCGGGCAGATCTGAAGCGCCTGAACTTGGAGGAGCTTCGGGCGGTCAGCGCCGCCATGGTGCGGGCCAGGCGCATCCCCCACATCCGGGGGACGGAGGAGACCGCCGCCCGCCTGGCCCGGCGCTGGGGCGCGGACGAGCGCCAGGCCCGGCAGGCGGCCATTCTCCACGACTGCACCAAATATTTTGACCTGCAACAGCAGTTGTCAACCTGTGAAAAGTATGGTATTCTGTTGGACGAGACGGAAAAAACCACCCTTCCTCTCCTCCACGCCAAGAGCGCCTGCGGCATCGCCCGGGCGGTCTTTGGAATGCCGGAGGCAGTGTGTCAGGCCATCTGCTGGCACACCACGGGGAAGGCGGACATGACCCTGCTGGAGAAGATCCTGTATATTGCGGACTACGCCGAGCCGAACCGGCGGTACGCCTGGGCGGATGAGCTGCGGCAGCTCATCGAGATCGACCTGGACGCCGCCGTTCTCCGGGGGCTGGAGATCACCATTGAACACACCGCCGCCACGGGAGGCCGCCTGCATCCCCGGACGGCGGAGGCCAGGGACTGGCTCCTGGCCCATAGAAAGGAAGCGTGACCATGGCAGAAGCAAAGGAGCTGGCCGAGGCCCTCATCCGGGCGCTGGACAGCAAGCGGGCCCAGAAGATCGAACTGCTTCGGGTGGGAGACATCACCATCCTGGCGGACTACTTCATCCTCTGCACCGCCACCTCCACCACCCAGATCCGCACCCTCTCCGATCTGTGCGAGGAGGCGGCGGAGAACCTGGGAGAGACTGTCCACCACAAGGAGGGAGAGCGGGAGTCCGGCTGGGTGCTGCTGGACTTCTCCACCGTGGTGGTACACATCTTCCTGCCGGAGCAGCGGGAATTTTACCAGCTGGAGCGGCTGTGGAAGGACGGGGAGCAGGTGGACATTTCCGCTCTGTTGGAGCTGTCCCGTCGGGAGCGGAAGCAGCAGCTGGAGGAAAGCCGGGCGTAGAGACGCCCGCAAACGGAAAAGAAAGCGTGATGGGAAATGAAATACGATTTTGTGGCCATTGAGAAGAAATGGCAGGACAGATGGCTGGAGACGAAGGCCTTTCGGGCGGTGACAGGGGACGCCACCCGGCCCAAGTGGTACGGTCTGGTGGAGTTCCCCTATCCCTCCGGGGCGGGGCTCCATGTGGGACATCCCCGGCCCTATACCGCCATGGACGTGATCGCCCGGAAAAAGCGGATGGACGGGTACAACGTGCTGTTCCCCATCGGGTACGACGCCTTTGGCCTGCCCACGGAGAACTTTGCCATTAAGAACCATATGCACCCTGCCGTCATCACGAAGCGGAACATTGAGAACTTCACCCGACAGCTGCATATGCTGGGCTACTCCTTTGACTGGGACCGGCTCATCGACACCACCGACCCCAAGTACTACAAGTGGACCCAGTGGATCTTCCTCCAGCTGTTCAAGCATGGCCTGGCCTACAAGACCACCATGCCGGTGAACTGGTGTACCTCCTGCAAGTGCGTCCTGGCCAACGAAGAGGTGGTGGAGGGCGTCTGCGAGCGGTGCGGCTCTCCGGTGGTGCGCAAGGAAAAGAGCCAGTGGATGCTCAAGATCACCGATTACGCCCAGAAGCTCATCGACGGCCTGGACGATGTGGACTATATCGAGCGGGTCAAGATCCAGCAGAAAAACTGGATCGGCCGCTCCACCGGCGCGGAGGTGAACTTCCAGACCACCGAGGGGGACGTGCTCACCGTCTACACCACCCGCTGCGACACCCTGTTCGGCGCCACCTATATGGTCATCGCCCCGGAGCACGCCTATGTGACCAAGTGGAAGGACAAGCTGACCAACTATGACGAGGTGGAGGCCTATGTGCAAAAGGCGGCCTCCAAGTCCGACTTCGAGCGGACGGAGCTGGCCCACGACAAAACCGGCGTCCGTCTGGAGGGCGTCCGGGCCATCAATCCGGTGAACAACCAGGAGATTCCCATCTTCATCTCCGACTACGTCCTGGCCACCTACGGCACGGGAGCCATTATGGCCGTCCCCGCCCACGACACCCGTGACTGGGAGTTTGCCCAGGTCTTTGGCCTGCCCATCATCCAGGTGGTGGCGGGCACCCAGGGCGAGGTGGATGTGACCAAGGCCGCCTTTACCGACGTGGCCACCGGCGTCATGGTGAACTCCGGCTTCCTCACCGGCATGACGGTGGGGGAGGCCAAGCAGGCCATGATCGACCACCTGGAAAAAGAGGGCATCGGCCACGCCAAGGTGAACTACAAGCTCCGGGACTGGGTGTTCTCCCGCCAGCGGTACTGGGGCGAGCCCATTCCCATCGTCAAGTGCGACAAGTGCGGCTATGTCCCCCTGCCGGAGGATCAGCTCCCCCTGATTCTCCCGGAGGTGGAGAGCTACGAGACGACCGACGACGGCGAGAGCCCCCTCTCCGCCATGA
>JAJPXB010000058.1:0-2238 GCA_021205695.1 Clostridiales bacterium | reverse complement strand
GAGGTGGAGAGCTACGAGACGACCGACGACGGCGAGAGCCCCCTCTCCGCCATGACCGACTGGGTGAACACCACCTGTCCCTGCTGCGGCGGCCCCGCCAAGCGGGAGACGGACACTATGCCCCAGTGGGCCGGTTCCAGCTGGTATTTCCTGCGGTATATGGACCCGGACAACGACGACGCCCTGGCCTCTCAGGAGGCGCTGGACTATTGGGGCCAGGTGGACTGGTATAACGGCGGCATGGAGCACACCACCCTCCACCTGCTCTACAGCCGGTTCTGGAACAACTTCCTCCACGACATCGGCGTGATCCCCCACGCAGAGCCCTACGCCAAGCGCACCAGCCACGGCATGATCCTGGGCAGAAATCCCCACTATGTGGGCAACTTCGACACCCAGGAGGAGAAGGACGCCATGGTGGCCAAGTACGGCAGTCAGGCCCTCCGCCCGTCGGTGAAGATGTCCAAGAGCCTGGGCAACGTGGTCAATCCGGACGACGTGATCCGGGAGTACGGCGCGGATACCATGCGGCTGTATATCATGTTCATCGGCGACTTCGAAAAGACCGCCACCTGGTCGGACGAGGCGGTCCGGGGCTGCAAGCGGTTCCTGGATCGGGTCTGGAACCTCCAGGAGAAGGCGGAGGCGGGCGAGGACTACTCCGCCGCCAACGTGGCCGCCGTTCACAAGGCCATCAAGAAGGTCAACGAGGACATTGAGGCCATGAAGTTCAACACCGCCATCGCCACCCTCATGGCTCTGACCAACGACTTCTACGCCAACGGCTGCTCCAGGGGCGATTTGAAGGCCCTGGTGCTCATGCTGTCCCCCTTCGCTCCCCATATCTGCGAGGAGATGTGGGAGAATCTGGGCTGGGAGAGCGAGGGCATGGTCTGCCAGCAGCCCTGGCCGGCGTACGACGAGAGCAAGACGGTGGCCGCCACGGCAGAGGTGGCCGTCCAGGTGGGCGGCAAGCTCCGGGCCAGCATCCAGGTGCCCGCCGGGAGCAGCGACGACGAGGTAGTCTCCGCGGCCCTGGCCGACAGCCGCATCCGGAAGCAGGCCGAGGGCAAGACCCTGGTCAAGCAGATCGTGGTTCGGGCCAAGGACGGAAAGCTCAAGCTGGTCAACCTGATTTTCCGGCCGGGCAAATAATCCGACGGGCAGACTCCGCCACCTCTGTTTATGAAAATTGCCCACCCCGCTCTTGACAACGGGGGGCGGATGGTGTAAAGTATCCCCAGTAGCCCCTATAACGGGGGTGGTATGCCCTTGTACACAGACTCCCTGGGCATGAATCGGAGGGAGGGAAAATAAAATGGCAGAAGTCCACGTTCGAGAGAACGAATCGCTGGACAGCGCTCTGAAGCGCTTCAAGCGCAGCTGCGCCAAGTCCGGCGTCCTCGCCGAGGTGCGCAAGCGTGAGCATTACGAGAGCCCCAGCGTTAAGCGGCGCAAGAAGTCCGAAGCCGCTCGGAAGAATCGCAAGAAGTTCTATTGATGATTCTGCCCCCTGTACCGTCCCGGTACAGGGGGTTCTATTTTACGCTTTGCCCGGGAAGAAGGGAGCGCCGCCCAGCGCGGAGGCCCAGTCGCTGACCTCTGCCCAGACTGCCACGGCGCACTCGATGCCCAGCGTCCCGGCCAGCTCCAGCTTTCGGCACAGGCTGTCCCCGTCGTCAAAGAGGACGAAGTGGACGCCCTGGCCGTCCCGGTAGGTGAAATACCGGGCGCACAGCTCCCGGGACCAGTAGACCGGAGCGCGGGTGCGGGAGCGGAGATTCTGCAGTTCCTGACGGGAGAGATGCCTTCCCTCGCCGGAGGGGGCGGGGAGGAGAAAGTCCTCCCCCATGGGCTGGAGGGCCAGAGCCACCCGCTTCGCCCCGTACCGCTCCGCCGCCTCCTTCAGTCGCAGCTCCAGGCTGCCCCCGGAGAGCGCGGAGGGGACGAGAAGGGTGGACTGCTCCACCGCTCCGCCCCAGCACTCCGGCAGGAACAGGGTCAGCCCCGCCTGGCAGAGGGTCTGGCCCAGCCGCCGGACCAGGGGGAGCATTGGCTGTCGCACCGGCTCCCAGTCGGCCAGCACCCCGGCGGCCCCCCTGGCCTGACACTCCCGGAGCACCTGGCGGCAGAGGTGGCCGGGGTCACCCGCCGGGAGATCGGAGACGGCGTTCAGCCCCAGCAGCCCGTCCCGGAGGGAGACCGGCCCCTGGGACCGGAGCAGCCCCGGCCCCGGCC
>JAJPXB010000077.1 GCA_021205695.1 Clostridiales bacterium | reverse complement strand
AGACGGTGGTGCAGCACGCGCTGGCCAAGTGGTCTGACGTGGACATCGTGGTCTACATCGGCTGCGGCGAGCGTGGCAACGAGATGACCGACGTGCTTCGGGAATTCCCCGAGCTGATCGATCCCCGCACCGGTGAGACGCTGATGAAGCGGACGGTGCTCATCGCCAACACCTCCGATATGCCCGTGGCCGCCCGCGAGGCGTCCATCTACACCGGCATCACCATCGCCGAGTACTTCCGGGATATGGGCTATGACGTGGCTGTCATCGCCGACTCCACCTCCCGCTGGGCCGAGGCGCTGCGTGAGATGTCCGGCCGTCTGGAGGAGATGCCCGGCGAGGAGGGCTACCCCGCCTATCTGACCTCCCGTCTGGCCCAGTTCTACGAGCGGGCGGGCATGGTATCCTGCCTGGGCAGCGAGGAGGACCGCCGGGGCTCTCTGACCGCGGTGGGAGCGGTCTCCCCTCCGGGCGGCGACCTGTCCGAGCCGGTCTCCCAGGCCACCATGCGTATCGTCAAGGTGTTCTGGTCCCTGGACTCCTCTCTGGCCTATCGCCGCCACTTCCCGGCCATCAACTGGCTGAACTCCTACAGCCTGTACATGGACTCCCTGAAGCCCTGGTTTGACGAGAATCTGGGGCCGCAGTTCATCCGCCAGCGGGAGCGGGCCATGTCCCTGCTCCAGGAGGAATCCAGCCTGAACGAGATCGTCCAGCTGGTGGGCAAGGACTCCCTGTCCCCCGGCGACCAGCTCACCCTGGAGGTGGCCAAGATGATCCGGGAGGACTTCCTCCAGCAGAACGCCTTCGTGGACATCGACTCCTTCTCGGAGTACAAGCGCCAGGACCTGATGCTGGGGCTGATCCTCGACTACGAGACCCTGTGCCGCGCCGCCCTGGAGAAGGGGGCGGACCTGACCGAGCTGTTCGAGATCGACGCCCGGGTGGGCATCGGCCGGGCCAAGACGGTGAACCCCGACCAGTATGAGGAGGTCTACGCCCGTATCCACAGCGATATGGAGGCCCAGATCAACGCCATCGCAGAGAAGGGAGAGGAGTACTGATGATCAAGGAATATAAGACGATCAGTGAGATCTCCGGCCCGCTGATGGTGGTGCGCCGGGTCGAGGGCGTCACCTATGACGAGCTGGTGGAGATCGCGCTGCCCAACGGGGAGCGCCGCCGGGGCAAGGTGCTGGAGGTCAACGGCGACAGAGCGGTCGTTCAGCTCTTTGAGCCCTCCGCCGGCATCAACCTGGCCCAGTCCAAGGTCCGCTTCCTGGGTCACCCCCTGGAGCTGGGCGTGTCCGAGGATATGCTGGGGCGGGTGTTCTCCGGCATGGGCGAGCCCATCGACGACGGCCCCGCCATTCTCCCGGAGGAGTACAAGGACATCAACGGCCTGGCCATGAATCCCGCCGCCCGGGATTACCCCAACGAGTTCATCCAGACCGGCATCTCCGCCATCGACGGACTGAATACCCTGGTCCGCGGGCAGAAGCTGCCCATCTTCTCCTGCTCCGGCCTGCCCCACAACCAGCTGGCCGCCCAGATCGCCCGGCAGGCCCGGGTGCTGGACGACTCCTCCAAGTTCGCCGTGGTCTTTGCCGCCATCGGCATCACCTTCGAGGAGTCGGAGTACTTCGTCCAGGAGTTCCGCCGCACCGGCGCCATCGACCGGGCGGTGCTGTTCGTCAACCTGGCCAACGACCCCGCCGTGGAGCGTATCTCCACCCCCCGTATGGCGCTGACCGCCGCGGAGTACCTGGCCTTTGAGAAGGATATGCACGTGCTGGTCATCCTGACCGACATCACCAACTACGCCGAGGCCCTGCGGGAGATCTCCGCCGCCAAGAAGGAGGTCCCCGGCCGTCGGGGCTATCCCGGCTATCTGTACACAGACCTGGCCACCATGTATGAGCGGGCGGGCCGTCAGCTGGGCAAGCCCGGCTCCATCACCATGATCCCCATCCTCACCATGCCTGAGGACGACAAGACCCACCCCATCCCCGACCTGACAGGGTATATCACCGAGGGGCAGGTCATCCTGTCCCGGGAGCTGTACCGGAAGAACGTGATGCCTCCCATCGACGTGCTGCCCTCCCTGTCCCGTCTGAAGGATAAGGGCATCGGCGCCGACAAGACCCGTGAGGACCACTCCGGCACCATGAACCAGCTGTTCGCCGCCTACGCCACCGGCAAGGAGAACAAGGAGCTCATGTCCATCCTGGGCGAGGCGGCGCTGACCAAGACCGATCTGCTCTACGCCGAATTCGCCGACGAGTTCGAGCGCCGCTATGTCTCCCAGGGACAGGACGAGAACCGCTCCATCGAGGAGACGCTGGATCTGGGCTGGGAGCTGCTGAGCATCCTGCCGGAGACGGAGCTGAAGCGGATCAAGCCGGAGTATATCGAGAAGTATCTGCCCAAAAAGGATCAGCAGTAAGGGAGGGATCGAAGGATGCCTGCCACCACAGTCAACGCCACCCGCATGGAGCTGACCCGGCTGAAAAAGAAGCTGGCCACCTCCACCCGGGGCCACAAGCTGCTCAAGGACAAGCGGGACGAGATGATGAAGCAGTTTCTGGAGCTGGTGCGGGAAAACCGCGCCCTCCGGAAGCGCGTGGAGGAGGGGATGATCCGGGCCTACGGCTCCTTTACCGTGGCCTCCGCCCTCATGTCCTCCGAGATGCTGGAGCAGTCCCTGCTCTACCCCAAGCAGAGCGTGGAGCTGGACATGAAGTACCAGAACATTATGGGGGTGAACACCCCGGTCTACCGGTTCTCCACCCGGAGCGACGCCAGCGGGGGAGATATCTACCCCTACGGCTTCGCCACCACCAGCGGCGAGCTGGACGGGGCGGTGGACGCCCTGTCCTCCGTGTTCCAGGATATGCTCCGCCTGGCCCAGATCGAAAAGGCCACCCAGCTCCTGGCGGAGGAGATCGAAAAGACCCGCCGCCGGGTGAACGCCCTGGAGTATGTGGTCATTCCGGAATGTGAGGAGAACATCAAATACATCTCCATGAAGCTGTCGGAGAACGAGCGGAACAATACCATTCGCCTGATGAAGGTGAAGGACATGATGCTGGCCGAGTCCCTGGAGCAGAAGCGGCAGGAGACGGCCAAGGCGCTGAAGCTTTTCGACAGTCCGCCCCAATGATCTGCCCCCGCCCCAGACAGGGACGCCTCGTCCCCTGTCCGGAGCCGGGAAAGGGAAAACGACGCATGACGCATGGAAGCCAGGGGAAACCCTGGCTTCCGCTGTCTGTAGGGCGCGGGAGAGGCGCCCGGAGGGCCGTCAGGGCCCCGTCCCGATTTTCATTTTTCCGCCCCCTGCCTCTTGCTTTTTCCTGCGGCGTTGGATATAATAGGCTCTGTCCACCGGCCCACGGGCCGGCCTGCCGGTGTGATGGAATTGGTAGACGTAGTGGACTCAAAATCCACCGCTGGCGACAGCGTACCGGTTCGAGTCCGGTCACCGGCACCAAAAAATGATCCGGGCCTTCTCCCGACGGGAGACAGGCCCGGGTCATTTTTTGTCATTCTGCCGGCTGTCCGGCCTCCCGCACCCTGGCATACTCCTTTACCAGACGCTGGGACCAGGCCAGGGCGTTCTCCTCCGGCCGCAGGCGCAGGGAGAGGACGATCCGCTCCCCCGGAGAGAACAGCAGCCGCCCCTTGAACAGGGGGATGGCGCACAGACGGGCCACCCCGGGGAGATCGGCCTCCCGGAGGGTGAAGCTGACCACATTCCCCTTCTGGCTCACGTCGGTAAAGCCCACCCCGGAGGCGGCGGCCCGGAGCAGCGCCACGGAGATCAGGTTGTTCACCGCCCTGGGCGGCTCGCCGTAGCGGTCGATCAGCTCGTCCACCATGTCGTCGGCGTCCTCCTCCGTGCGGATGCGGGCGATGCGCCGGTAGAGGTCCATCCGCTCCTCGGTGGAGGCGATGTAGGACGCGGGGATGTTGGCGGAGACGGTGAGGTCGGCGGTGACCTCCTCGGTGCGGGTGGGGTTCTCTCCCCGCTCCTCCAGGACCGCCTCCTCCAGCAGCTTGAGGTACATATCGTAGCCCACGGACATCATAAAGCCGGACTGCTCCGCGCCCAGAAGGTTGCCCGCCCCCCGGATCTCCAGGTCGCGCATGGCGATCTTAAAGCCCGCCCCGAACTCGGCAAATTCCCGCACGGCGGACAGCCGCTTGGCCGCCACGTCGGAGAGGATCTTCCCCCGGCGGTAGGTGAGATAGGCGAAGGCCCGCCGGCTGGAGCGGCCCACCCGGCCCCGGATCTGGTGGAGCTGGGCCAGGCCCATCCGGTCCGCGTCCTCGATAATGAGGGTGTTCACGTTGGGGATGTCGATGCCCGTCTCGATGATGGTGGTGCAGACCAGCACCTGTATCTCCCCGTCCACCACCTGCGACATGACGGCGTTGAGCTGGTCCTCGGTCATCTGGCCGTGGGCGCAGGCCACCCGCACCTCCGGGCCGAGCATCTCCTGGATCCGGTGGGCGGTGCGGTCGATGGTCTCCACCCGGTTGTGGAGGTAGTACACCTGTCCGCCCCGGCCGATCTCCCGACCCATGGCGTCCGCCAGCATGGACCAGTCGTGCTCCAGCACATAGGTCTGCACCGGCTGCCGGTCCAGGGGCGGCTCCTCCAGGGTGGACATATCCCGCAGACCGGAGAGGGCCATGTTCATGGTGCGGGGGATGGGCGTGGCGGAGAGGGTCAGCACGTCCACCTGCTGGAACCGCTCCTTGAGCTTCTCCTTCTGGCTCACGCCGAAGCGCTGCTCCTCGTCCACCACCAACAGGCCCAGGTCCTTGAACCGGATATCCTTGGAAAACAGCCGGTGGGTGCCGATGAGCACGTCCACCAACCCGCGCTCCAGCTCCCGCAGGATGTTCTTCACCTGGGCGGGGGACTGGAACCGGCTGATGACGGCGATCTTCACCGGGAAGCCCTGGAACCGCTGAACGGCGGTCTGGTAGTGCTGGTTGGCCAGGACAGTGGTGGGGACCAGAATGGCCGCCTGCTTCCCCTCCAGGACGCACTTCATCACCGCCCGGAGGGCCACCTCCGTCTTTCCGTAGCCCACATCTCCGCAGAGGAGGCGATCCATGGGGACGGGCCGCTCCATGTCGTCCTTGATCTCCCGGACGCACCGGAGCTGATCCTCCGTCTCCTGGTACTCAAATCTGTCCTCAAATTCCTTCTGCCAGGGGTCGTCCGGGTGAAAGGCGTATCCCGGCTGCCGCTGGCGCTGGGCGTAGAGCTGGATCAGTCCCTTGGCCAGCTCCCGGGTGGCCTTTCTCGCCCGGGTCTTGGCCTTGGCCCAGTCGGCCCCCCCCAGCTTGGACAGACGGGTGCGCTCCCCGGCGTCCTCTCCTCCGCCGATGTACTTGCTCACCTGATCCAGCTGGGTGGCCGGGACATAGAGGGTGTCCGAGCCCGCATAGGCCAGCTTGATATAGTCCTTTTCCACCCCGTCTACCCGCATCCTGACCAGCTCCACGAACCGACCGATGCCGTGCGTCTCGTGCACCACCAGGTCGCCGGGGGACAGGTCGGTGAAGCTCTGGAGCTTCTGGCGGTTGCTGTCCTTTCGCCTGGCCGCCGCCCTGCCGCTGCGGGGCGGCGGGACAGACCCTTCGGTGAGGACGGCAAAGCCGGGGTATTCCATCCCCGCCGACAGCCCGCCCACCGTCAGGAAGGTCTCCCCCGGCTTGGGGAGGGCCTTCAGATCCAGGTCGATGGCGGCGGGGACGTTGTTCTCCTGGAGCAGCGTCCAGAGGGCCTTCACCCGCCCCTGGGTGGCGCAGAGGACCACCGTGGCCGCCCCGTCCCGCTGATAGTGCTGCAGGTCGGAGAGGGCGGTCTCCAGGCTGGCCCCGAAGGAGGGCAGCTGCTTGCAGGGAATGGACACCAGGGCCACCGGGTCGCAGGGACAGGTGGAGGTGGCGAAGCTGTCCAGAAAGGCGGCGGGGTACTGACGGGTCAGCCGCCGGACAAACCCGTCCCATTCCGCCCCGTAGGACAGCCCTTCCCGCAGGATGCCCGCCTGGGTCAGGGCGGTCTGGTCCTCGGTGAGCCGCCAGAGATAGTGCTCACCGGCGGATTTGCACCGGGGGCTGTCCGCCCAGAGGACGGCGGCGAAGGCTGGCAGATAGTCCGCTCCACAGGCGAACTCCGGATAGATCAGATCCAGATACCGGTCGGCGGCGGCAAAGGAACGGCCCTGCCCCAGAGCCTCCGCGTCCCGCAGAAGCGTCTCCCGCAGGGTGGAGGTGTCGTGCTTTTTGTCCCGCTCCAGGCGGCGGGCGGCCCTTTGAATCGCCTCCGTCAGCCCCTCCGGCCCGCCCGGGGCCAGCTGGGGCAGGGCCTCGGCGGCGGGAAGGATCAGGGCGGAGGAGACGTTCTCCACCCGGCGCTGGGTGGACAGGTCGAACAGGCCGATGGTGTCCACCTCGTCCCCCCAGAACTCTGCCCGGACAGGGGCCTCCAGGTTGGGGGGATAGACGTCCAGGATGCCGCCCCGGAGGGCGAACTGTCCCGGCCCCTCCACCCGGTCGCACCGGCTGTACCCGGCGGCGGTCAGGCGTCCGGGCAGCTGCTGGAGCGGCAGCTCCCGGCCCGTCTCCAGCCGGAGGGAGGCCCGCTCCAGGGCCTCCGGGGGCAGGGTGCGCTGCATCAGGCCCTCCACCGTGGCGACGAGGAACGTCCACTCCCCGGAGCGGAGGCGCTGGAACGTCCCCAGCCGCCGCTGCTCCCACTGGTGGGAGGTGGTGGCGTCGTGGAAGGTGAACTCCCGGCCCGCCAAAAACAGAGGCTCCTCTCCGGTGAAGGCCAGCAGGTCGGCCGCCAGCTTCTGCCCCTCGTTCTCGTCGGGGCACAGGAGCACCACCGGACAGTCCAGCTGCGCCTGCAGGGCGGCGGCCATCTGCGCCCGGTGGACGGCGGAAAGGCCGGACACTCCGATGGGAGAGCGTCCGGCGTCCAGCTGTGCGATCAGCTCCTGATATTCCGGCAGTCGGGAGAGGATTTGAATGAGCTGCTTCATGATACGTCTCCTTGGGGGACATTGTGAGGCGGGTCAGTCCCCCTGCTTTCCATTATACAGGTTCATCGCCCGATCCATGCCATCTGTGATGATGCATTCGATGGCGTCGCAGGCCGTCTCCGCCGCCTGCTCGATCAGCTTTCGGTCCTGGGGGGAGAACTTCCCCAGCACCCAGTCCGCCAGGTCGTAGTCCGGGTGGGGCTTCCTCCCCACGCCGATCTTCACCCGGGGGAAGTTCTCGCTGTCCAGCATATTGATGATGGATTTCAGCCCGTTGTGCCCTCCGGCGGAGCCGCTTCTCCGCAGGCGGAGCCGCCCCGGCTCCAGGCTCACGTCGTCGGACACCACCAGGCAGCGCTCCGGCGGCACCTTGTAGAAGGCGGCGGCCTCCTGGAGCGCGGTGCCGGAGAGGTTCATGTAGGTGTTGGGCTTCATCAGCAGCACCTTATGGCCGCCGATGTCGGCGGAGGCGGTGAGCGCCTTGAACCGGATGCGGCGGATGTCCGCCCCCAGACGGCGGGCCATGATGTCGCCGGTGAGGAATCCCACGTTGTGCCTGGTGTTGTCATACTCCCGGCCCGGGTTGCCCAGAAAGCAGACGATCCACTCGGCCCCGCCGCTTTTCCGGTCGGAAAAAAACATTTTGAGCGCCTCCTTGACACGACTGACAGGGGATGCCGACACGGCACCCCCTGCTTTGGCCCCTTTCGGGCCATATTTCTCTGATTCGACAGTCGCTTATGCGTAGATGGAGGAGATGGACACCTCGTTGTAGATGCGGCCCACCGCCTCGGCGAACATACTGGCCGTGGAGAGGTACTTGATCTTGCTGCACTTCAACGCCTTCTCCGGCGCAGGGATGGTGTCCAGGAAGATCAGCTCGTCCAGAACGGAGTTCTCGATCCGCTCCAGAGCGGGGCCGGAGAGCACGCCGTGGGTGGCGCAGGCGGACACGCTTCTGGCGCCGCCCTCCTCCACCAGGGCGCGGGCGGCTCCGCAGAGGGAGCCGGCGGTATCCACCATGTCGTCCAGCAGGATGACGTCCTTGCCCCGGACGTCGCCGATGATGTTCTTCACCTCGGACTGGTTGGCCTTCTGGCGGCGCTTGTCCACGATGGCGAGGGGCAGGTTCATCTTCTGGGCAAAGGCTCTCGCCCGGGCCACAGAGCCCACGTCGGGGGAGACGACTACCGTCTCGTCCTCATGGCCGCGGAACCGCTCCTGGAAATAGTTGATAAAGAGCGGGGAGCCGGGGATGTTGTCCATGGGGACGTCGAAGAAGCCCTGGATCTGGGCGCAGTGGATATCCATGGTCAGCACATGGTTCACGCCTGCGCTGACCAGCAGGTTGGCGGTGAGCTTGGCGGAGATAGGGTCACGGGGCTTGGTCTTGCGGTCCTGACGGGCGTAGCCGTAATAGGGGATGACGGCGGTGATCCGTCCGGCGGAGGCCCGCTTGCAGGCGTCGATCATGACGCACAGCTCCATCAGATGATCGTTGACGGAATGATAATCGGCAGTGCCACGGATTCCGGTGGCGCAGGTGGATTGGATCAGGAACACGTCGCTGCCCCGAACCGTCTCGTAGAAGGAGACATAGCTCTCGCCGTCGGAGAAACGCCCGCACTCGGCATTTCCCAGCGGCACGTCCAGCGTGCGGCAGATCTCCTTTGCCAGAGGTATGTTGGAGCTGCCCGCAAAAATCTTGATGTCCTTGCCATGTGAAATCATATCTTTACTCTCCTCTGCTGTCGTTGGATTACATCCTGCACTGCGCCAAAAAGAAAAGACCTGAGCTGTGGACACGACGGGGCGGGAGGCGCACTTCCCTGTTCCCCCGCTATTATAGCGCATCCGGACGAAAGCCGCAAGAACTTCCCCAAAATCTCTCCCGCGGGAAAAATCCCTATGGCGTCCGGCGCCGTCGGACCGGCCGACAGGCATCATTATAACAAACCAAACGGGAAAATCCACCGTTTTCCACGATTTTCCCCCAGTTTTCCCGTTTCTTTTCCCTGTTGCACAAATTTCAAATCCCTTTATTTTCAAAATTGGTCGGATTGGCAACGCTCCCCCTCCGGAGCGCCGCCCGCTCCCATAAAATCCCAGTCAATTAAGATAATTTGGTTGCCAAACGACCGGGCGGCTGATATAATAGACATATCAAAGCGGGGAATAAATCGCACCCGCTACAGAAAGGAACAAGGTACTATGAGACAAATCAAAAGGATCACATCGCTTTTCCTGTCCCTGGCGCTTCTGCTGACGATGTTACCCGGCACGGCCTGGGCGACAGAGACGGAGACGGAGGCGCTGCCGGAGGAGGCCGCTGTGACGGAAGATGCGGCAGAAGAAACGGACGAGGCTCAGGAGACGTCTCCTGAATCATCTGTCTCGGTGGAGACAGATGATGAGGCTTCTGAGACAGAGGTAGCGGAGGACGAGCCTGCCGCCGTGTCCGAGGAGGACATTTCCACGGTCAGCGAGATTGTGGACAGCGGCACCTGTGGGGATGATTTGACCTGGACGCTGGATGAGGACGGGGTGCTGACCATCTCCGGCACCGGAGATATGACGGACTGGTCTTCTTACGAGGTTGTTCCATGGCTCGCCAGTTATTGGACATCCATCGTTTCCGTGACCATTGAGAATGGCGTGACCAGCATTGGTAAGTGGGCGTTTTACGACTGTACCAAACTGACCAGCGTAACTATTCCGGATAGCGTGACCAGCATTGGCAGAGATGCGTTTGGCAGCTGCCCCAAACTGACCAGCGTAACCATTCCGGACAGCGTGACCAGCATTGGCAATTATGCGTTTAATAACTGCAGGAGCCTGACGAGCATCACGATACCGGACGGCGTGACCAGCATTGGCAGCTATGC
>JAJPXB010000071.1 GCA_021205695.1 Clostridiales bacterium | reverse complement strand
ATACCGTCTGAGCCGGATAATTTCAATAGCCATTTGCAATTCTTTTGTACATTTCGACGAAACCGGAAGCTAGCGCCCCATCAGCGCCAGCAGGGCGTCGATCTCCGACTGCTCCAGGGGCCGGACAGCCCCCTCGGGCAGCGTCCCGTCCAGGGTCAGCGGCCCCATGGACACCCGTCTCAGGGACAGCACCGGCAGGCCGCGGCACGCCAGCATCCGTTTGACCTGGTGGAATTTTCCCTCCCGGAGCGTCACCCGACACAGGCCCGGCTCCACGCTCTCCAGCTCTGCGGGCAGGCACGCTGTCCCGTCCTCCAGGGTCAGCCCCGCCCGAAAGGCGTCCACATCCGACCGGGAGACCGTCCCGTTGATGCGGGCAAGATAGACCTTGTCCACATGGCGCTTCGGGGACAGGAGGGCGTGGTTCAGCGCTCCGTCGTCGGTGAGCAGGAGCAGGCCGGTGGTGTCCCTGTCCAGCCGTCCCACCGGGGCGAGGCCCGGCCGACGCAGCTCCTCCGGCACCAGCGCCAGGACGGTGGGAGCATGGCGATCCTCGGTGGCGGTGAGCACCCCCGCCGGCTTGTTCATCAGGAGATAGGCGTACCGGCTCCAGCGAACGGGCGCTCCGTCCACCGCCAGGGCGGTCGTCTCCGGGTCTACCCGGTTCTCCGGCTGGCGGACGACTGCGCCGTCTGCCGTCAGCCTGCCCTGCCGGATAAGGGTACGGGCCTCCTTCCGGGACCAGCGCCCCGTATCCGCCAGCAGCTTGTCCAGCCGCAGGGTCTTTTCCACGCGTTTTCCCTCCCTGTCGGGGCATAACCGCCCCTGTTCACGCATATCCTGCTCCATCCTGAATGGGGAGTGGAGCCGTCATGATCCTCACCGCCAAGGTCAACTGGAAAAACCTTTCCGCCGTCCTCTCTCTGGCCGCCGCCTTTGTCCTCTGCTTCGTCGGGGGACAGATGGAGACCCGGACAGTCTCCGGCGCCGTCTCCGAAGATATCCAGCAGGCCCACAGGGACTACCTCGCCGCCCTGGGCTGGGAGACGGACGGACTCGTCTCCACCGACCAGGTGGCGCTGCCGGATGCGTTCACTTCGGAATACGAGGATTATCTGTCTGTCCAGGCAGACGGGGGCTTCGATCTGCTCCCCTATGCGGGGGAGACTGTGACCCGGTACACCTACGCCGTCGCCAACTACCCCTCCGGCGAGGAGGGGGTGCTGGCTGACCTGCTGGTGCTGGACGGGGCGGTGGTGGGCGGAGAGCTTCGCTCCGCCGCCCTGGACGGATTCATGACCGGGCTGGTGCCCCGGGAGCAGGTCAGCTCCTGACCTTACGACCCGGCGGACTTGTGCACCACGATCTGATTGTAGGGGATAACGATGCCCGCCGCATCCAGGGCCCGCTTGGTGTTCTCCATCAGCTCATACTGGCTGGGCCAGTAGTCTCCCGGCTTGCACCAGTAGCGCTCCGTATAGATCACGGCGCTCTCGCCAAAGCCGGTGATCCGAGCAAAGGGTTCCTCCGGCTCATGGAGCACCATGGGACAGTCGTTGAGCACCTTCATCATGACCTCCCGCACCTCGGTGATGTCTGCACCGAAGCTGATGGAGTAGTTCAGGTCAATGCGCCGCTTCCCAGCCCGGGAGCAGTTGATGATGGTGCCGCTGAAAATGCTGTTGTTGGGGATGATGACCACTCTCAGGTCCAGGGTACGCAGCTTGGTGTTCAGCAGGCCGATCTCCAGGACAGTGCCCTCGGTATCGCCCACACAGATGTACTCGTTCACCAGGAAGGGCTTGGTCATCACCAGCATAATGCCCCCAAAGACGTTGGCCAGGTAGTCCTGGGCGGCCAGGGCCAGGGCTGCGCCCACGACGCTGACCACCGCCACCAGCGAGGTGACGTCAAAGCCCAGGGTCCCGGCCCCCACCAGAATGACCAGCGCCCAGATCACCACCCGGGTGGCGGAGTGCCAGAATTTGACCGCGGTGGGCTCCAGCTTCATCTTTTCCGCCGTCTTGTCGGTGACCTTTAGCAGGATTTTCGCCACGATGATGCAGATGATAATGGTGGCCACCGCCCCCACGGCGGGCTGAGAGACAAACGACCACACGTTTTTTGCCCAGTCGATCAGCGACTGCGTGACGTCCTCACCCGCCAGCTCGGCCAGCGTGTCCACGGCGCTCTCCGCCACGGTGTCTGCGGCCGCCGCTCTGCCAAATAAGGACAAGCTCATACAGGTTTCTCCCCTTTCATTTGATTCTGTGAAAAAGGACCGGCAAATTTCTTTGCCGGTCCTGAAAAAGCCGAGAATCAGAGATTACTCGTTGATGCCGATGACGACACCGGAGCCAACGGTACGGCCGCCCTCACGGATAGCGAAGCGCAGGCCATTCTCAATGGCGATGGGGGTGATCAGCTCCACGTCCATGTCCACGTTGTCGCCGGGCATGCACATCTCAACGCCCTCAGGCAGGGTGATGATGCCGGTCACGTCGGTGGTACGGAAATAGAACTGAGGACGATAGTTGTTGAAGAAGGGGGTATGACGGCCGCCCTCGTCCTTCTTCAGGACGTAAACCTGGCCCTTGAACTTGGTGTGGGGATGGATGGAGCCGGGCTTGCACAGGACCTGGCCGCGCTCGATGTCGGTGCGGGCGATGCCACGGAGCAGAACGCCAATGTTGTCGCCAGCCTCAGCGAAGTCCAGCAGCTTGCGGAACATCTCCAGACCGGTGACGACGGAGGTCTTCTTCTCCTCCTCCAGGCCGACGATGTCGACGGGCTCGCCCATCTTCACAGTGCCACGCTCCACACGGCCGGTGGCCACGGTGCCACGACCGGTGATGGTGAACACGTCCTCGACGGGCATCAGGAAGGGCAGGTCGGCCTTACGGTCAGGAGTGGGGATATACTCGTCGACAGCGTCCATCAGCTCCTTGATGCAGGCATACTCGGGAGCGTCGGGGTCGGTGGAGTCGCTGGTCAGCGCGTTCAGAGCGGAGCCCTTGATGATGGGGGTGTCGTCGCCGGGGAACTCGTAGAAGTCCAGGGTCTCACGGACCTCCATCTCCACCAGCTCCAGCAGCTCCTCATCGTCCACCTGATCGCACTTGTTCAGGAACACGACGATATAGGGCACGCCCACCTGACGGGCCAGCAGCAGGTGCTCACGGGTCTGTGCCATAACGCCGTCGGTGGCGGCGATGACCAGGATAGCGCCGTCCATCTGCGCAGCGCCGGTGATCATGTTCTTGATATAGTCAGCATGGCCCGGGCAGTCGACGTGAGCATAGTGACGCTTGTCCGTCTCATACTCCACGTGAGCGGTGTTGATGGTGATGCCGCGCTCCTTCTCCTCGGGAGCCTTGTCGATCATGTCATAGGACTCGTACTTGGCCTTGCCGGAGAACGCCAGATACTTGGTGATAGCGGCGGTCAGGGTGGTCTTGCCGTGGTCAACGTGGCCGATGGTGCCGATGTTGACATGGGGCTTGGAACGGTCGAACTTTTGCTTAGCCATTTTGAATTTCCTCCTCGTTGGACAAATTCAGATGATAGATAGCGGTTGCAGTTTGTGGCACACTATACGGTCATTGTAACCTAGAGTGCCGGGAAATGCAACACTTTTTTTCTTTTGGGCGGTATTTTTAGCCCTTCTGTCCCCGTCCGGCGATGATCTTCTCGGCGATGGACTTGGGCACGTCCACATAGTGGCTGGGCTCCATGGTGTACTGTCCGCGGCCCTGGGTACGGGAGCGCAGGTCGGTGGCGTAGCCGAACATCTCGGCCAGAGGCACGTTGGCGTCCACCTGGGTGGCGCCGTTCCGGGGCTCCATGCCCTGGATCATGCCGCGGCGGCTGTTCAGGTCGCCGATGACGTCGCCGGTGTACTCGTCGGGGGCGGTGACGCAGACCTTCATGATGGGTTCCTGGATCACCGGGTCAGCCTTGCGCATGGCCTCCTTGAAGGCCATGGAGCCGGCGATCTTAAAGGCCATCTCAGAGGAGTCCACCTCATGGTAGGAGCCGTCGTACAGCGTGACCTTCACGTCCACCACGGGGAACCCGGCCAGCACGCCGGCCTGGAGGGCGCCCTGGATACCGGCGTCCACGGCGGGGATGAACTCCTTGGGGATGGTGCCGCCCACCACGGCGTTGACGAACTCGTAACCCTTGCCGGACTCGTTGGGCTCCACAATGATCTTCACATGGCCGTACTGGCCGGAGCCGCCGGTCTGCCGCTTGTACTTGGTCTCCTGATCCACCTTTTTGCGGATGGTCTCCTTGTAGGCCACCTGGGGCGCGCCCACGTTGGCCTCCACCTTGAACTCACGGAGCAGGCGGTCCACGATGATCTGCAGATGCAGCTCGCCCATGCCGGCGATGATGGTCTGCCCGGTCTCCTCGTCGGTGTAGGTCTTGAAGGTGGGGTCCTCCTCCGCCAGCTTGACCAGGGCGACGGTCATCTTCTCCTGACCGGCCTTGGTCTTGGGCTCGATGGCCACCCGGATGACGGGGTCAGGGAACTCCATGGACTCCAGGATGATGGGATGCTCGGCGTCACAGAGGGTGTCGCCGGTGGTGGTGTTCTTCAGGCCCACGGCGGCGGCGATGTCGCCGGAATAGACCTTTTCGATGTCCTCCCGGTGATTGGCGTGCATCTGGAGGATGCGGCCGATCCGCTCCCGCTTGCCCTTGGTGCTGTTCTGCACCGCGGCGCCGGAGGTCAGGGTGCCGGAATAGACCCGGAAGAAGGTCAGGCGGCCCACATAGGGGTCGGTCATGATCTTGAAGGCCAGTGCGGAGAAGGGCTCCTCGTCGGAGGACGGACGCTCCTCCTCCTCATCCGTCACCGGGTTCACGCCCCGGATGGGGGGGATGTCGGTGGGGGCGGGCATATAGTCCACGATGGCATCCAGCAGCTTCTGAACGCCCTTGTTCCGGTAGGAGGTGCCGCAGGTCACGGGGACCAGCTTGTTCTCGATGGTGCCCTTGCGGATGGCGGCCCGGATCATGTCGGCGGGGACCTCTTCCTCCTCCAGCACCATCATCATGATGTCGTCGTCCAGATCGGCCACGCTGTCCAGCAGCTGGGCGCGGTACTTCTGGGCCAGCTCCATCATATCCTCGGGGATGGGCTCCACGCGCATATCCTTCCCCATTTCGTCGTAATAGACGTCGGCATTCATCTCCACCAGGTCGACGATGCCCCGGAAGTCGGCCTCAGAGCCGATGGGGAGCTGAATGGGCACGGCATTGGCCTTCAGGCGCTCGTGGATCATGTCCAGAACGTGGTAGAAGTTAGCTCCCATGATGTCCATCTTGTTGACGTACACCATGCGGGGGACGTGATAGTGATCCGCCTGACGCCACACGGTCTCAGACTGAGGCTCCACGCCGCCCTTGGCACACATCACGGTGACAGAGCCGTCCAGCACCCGGAGAGAGCGCTCCACCTCCACGGTGAAGTCCACATGGCCCGGGGTGTCGATGATGTTGATCCGGTGATCCTTCCAGAAACAGGTGGTAGCGGCAGAGGTGATGGTGATGCCCCGCTCCTGCTCCTGAATCATCCAGTCCATGGTAGCGGTACCCTCATGGGTCTCACCGATCTTGTGATTCACGCCGGTGTAGTAGAGGATGCGCTCAGTGGTAGTGGTCTTGCCTGCGTCGATATGAGCCATGATGCCGATATTTCTGGTTTTTTCCAGAGAAACTTTTCTAGGCATTTGATATGCTCCTTATTGAAACGATTGCGTGTTGCCGATCACCAGCGATAGTGGGCAAACGCCTTGTTGGCCTCGGCCATCTTGTGGACGTCCTCACGCCTCTTGACGGCGTTGCCGGTGTTGTTGGCAGCGTCCATCAGCTCAGCGGCCAGCCGCTCCTTCATGGTGCGCTCGCTGCGGCCGCGGGCGTACTGGGTCAGCCAACGCAGACCCAGGGTCTGCCGACGGGCAGGGCGGACTTCCATAGGCACCTGATAGGTGGCGCCGCCCACACGACGGGACTTGATCTCGAGGCTGGGCATAATGTTCTCCATTGCGGCGTGGAAAACCTCCATGGGCTCCTTGCCGGTTTTTTCCTGGACGATGTCAAAAGCGCCATAGACGACCTTCTGGGCGACGCCCTTCTTGCCGTCGAGCATGATGCTGTTGACGAGCTTGGTCACCAGGGTGGAGTTGTATACGGGATCCGGAAGGACTTCCCGCTTGGGTACATTTCCTCTTCTGGGCACTTTAACTTCCCTCCTTCATAATAAGATGATTTCATCGGTACTCGGAGGCGGCTCCCGCCTCCGTGCAGACAGGGTGCCCCCCTGTCCAGTGCCTGCCGAAGCTCTTACCCAAATCTATGAATAAGCGTCTTCGAGCAAGGCATACGCCTTGCGCTCACGCGCAGCAGTTTTCAATGCGTCGGTGCGAAATTACTTCTTCTTTGCGGCCTTGGGACGCTTTGCGCCGTACTTGGAACGGGCCTGCATACGGCCGTTCACGCCCTGGGTATCCAGAGTGCCGCGGATAATGTGGTAACGCACGCCGGGCAGGTCCTTGACACGGCCGCCGCGGATCATGACCACAGAGTGCTCCTGCAGGTTGTGGCCGACACCGGGGATATAAGCCGTGACCTCATAGCCGTTGGACAGACGCACACGGGCGATCTTCCGCAGAGCCGAGTTGGGCTTCTTGGGGGTGGCGGTACGGACAGCGGTGCAGACGCCGCGCTTCTGAGGGGAGGGGAGATCGGTCTCCTTGTCCTTCAGGGTGTCCTTGCCTTTCTGCAGGGCGGGGCTGTTGGACTTGTAGACAGAGGTCTTGCGGCCCTTCCGCACGAGCTGATTAAAAGTAGGCATGAATCAGTTTCCTCCTTTCCTTCGTTCTTCAAATATATTTTAACGGAACCGGCAGAGCCGTTTTCCCGCTAAAATCGGTCTATCCCGCCAGCACCGCCGCAGCGGCGGCGCCTACGGACAGACGGCAGGTCTTGCCCAGCTCCTGCATGGAGCGCACCCACTGGACGGGGACGCCCTTTGTCCGGCTCAGCTCCTCCAGGGGCTGGGTCAGGGCCGGGTCCGCGTTTTCGGCCAGCAGGACCAGCACGGCGCTTCCGCTCTGGATTGCCTTTCGGGTCTGTTTCACTCCGGCCACGATGGCCGCCGCTTTTTCCTGCCCGCTCACGCCGGTTCCCTCCAATGGTGCTCCGGCAGGGGCGTCCGCTACACCGAAAAAAGGGCGCACGAACCCATCTGCCGTAAACCTGCACAGTTGGAAATTATAACAGCAATCTTATCCATCGTCAAGGGAATTTTTACGAAATTCAGCCCCTTTTGGGACATTTTTCCCGGAACCCGGGCCAATTTTTGTCCCGCTGTCCGTCCTCTTACAGGACGATCAGCTCCTTGGGGGAGCGGGTCAGCACCTGGCAGCCGTCCTCCTCCAGCCGGATCACATCCTCGATGCGGACGCCGAATTTTCCGGGGAGATAGATGCCCGGCTCGGCGGAGACCACCGCGCCAAGAGGCATGGGGCCGCGGTTGGCGGGGCGGAATCCGGGATTCTCGTGGATCTCGATGCCCAGACTGTGTCCGAAGCCGTGGCCCATCTTCCCGGCGTAGCCCGCCTGGGCCAGAACGTCCTCGGCGGCGTTGTGGACATCTGCGCCCACGACCCCCGCCTTCGCCATGGCAATGCCGGTGAGCTGGGCCTTCAGTACCGTGTCATAGACCCGGCGCATCTCGTCGGAGGGCTCCCCCACCGCCACCGTCCGGGTCATGTCGGAGCAATAGCCCCGGAAAATGCAGCCGAAGTCCATGGTCACAAAGTCGCCCTTCCGGAACTGCCGCTCGCCGGGGATGGCGTGGGGTATGGAGCCGTTGGGCCCGGAGGCCACGATGGGGTCGAAGGAGTTCTTGGAGGCCCCGAACTTCATGTGATAGTAGGTGATCTTGGCGGCGATCTCCTGCTCGGTGACGCCGGGACGGATATCGTTCAGAATCTCCGTAAAGGTGCGGTCGGTGATGGCCTGGGCCTGGCGGAGATACTCCATTTCCTCCTCGTCCTTGGACGCCCGCAGCCCGGAGAGCAGCTCCCCGGCGTTCACAAATTCCGTTCCCCGGGGGAACGCCCTTTGCAGCTCGGCATAGTCCCGGAGGCTGAGGTACTGATCCTCCAGGCCGATGCGGACGAGGCCCAGCTCCTGCACCTTTTCGGCGGCCCACTGCGCGTGGCTGTTGGCCGTCCGCATGGCGATCTCGCACCCGGTCACCCGGTTGCGCACCGCCTCGATGTACCGGGAGTCCGTCTCGTAATAGCAGCCCTGACGGGTCACAAGCACCAGGCCCTCTCCCATAAAGCCGACGGCGTAATACTCTCCCGGCGCGCTGGTGATGACCAGGGCGTCCAGGCCGTACTCCGGGAGCTGCCCCGCAATTTGCCTCAGATGGTTCATAATCATTTCCTTCCTTCTGTCATTTGTCGGTATTGCCGTTTCATGGTCAGCGCGTCCTCGCTCTGGGTGCCCGCTGACTCGCAGATGATGACCGGGCTCCATCCCCGCCGGACGATCTCCTCCGCCAGAGGCTCAAACTCCGGCCCCCAGCCCTCGTCCTGAAACCGGAGGTGGCGCTTCTCCCCGCCGCCGGGGGTAAATTCGATTTTGGAGAAGTGGCTGTGGAACCGTCCGGCCCGCGCTTCCCCCAGGGCGTCCGCCATCCGGTCCAGCATCCGGCGGCAGGCGTCTGCGCCGTTGAGCGCTCCCAGGCTCCGGGCGTACAGATGGCCGAAGTCCACGCAGGGCAGCAGCCGCTCGTCCAGGCGGCACAGCTCCAGCACCTCGTCCAGATCCCCCAGCTGGTTGATCTTGCCCATAGTCTCCGGGCAGAGGGTCACGTTGCCGAACCCCGCCTCATCGCAGGCCCGGAGGATGGCCCGCAGGGAGTTCCCTGCGATCGCCAGCGCCTCCGCCCGGCTCCGGCCCATGAGGGCGCCGGAGTGGACGACAATGCGCTCCGCCCCATCCATTCGGCCGCCTGGCAGGAGGAGAGCACGTAGCGGGTGTTCTTCTCCAGGGCCTCCGGGCTGGGATTGGAGAGACTGATGAAATAGGGGGCGTGGATGGAGAGGCCGATTCCCGCCTGGCGGGCGTTCTCCCCGATGCGCCGAGCGGTCTCCCTGCTCACCCGGACGCCTCTGCCGCACTGGTACTCATACCAGTCCAGGCCGATGCGTCCAGCCAGGCGGGGGCGTCCGCGCTGGAGCGGCTGACGGTGGCGGTGAAGGTCTCCGAATTGCCCGCCACGCCGAACCGGGCGGTCATGCCAGTCCCTCCGGATGGGGGCAGGCCCGCCGGAAAGGCGTCTCCACCCAGTAGCGCAGACGGCGGAAGGCGCTGTCCAGGGCGATGGGCTCCACCAGGACGGCGGTGACGCCCGCATTGTGGGCCCCCCATACGTCGGTGAAGATCTGATCCCCCACCATCACCGCCGCCTCCCGGGACACGCCGGTGCGCTCCATGGCCAGGTCGAAGCTTCTGCGCCGGGGCTTTCCCGCATGGCCGATATAGTCGATCTGAAAGGCTTCGGCAAACACCCGGGAGCGGCGGGGCCTTCTGCCGTTGGAGAGAAGGAACACCTGTATCCCCGCTGCCGCCAGCTCGTCCCGCCAGCGTTTCAGCTCCTCCGAGGGGCCGGGCTCCCCGTACCGGGCCAGGGTGTTGTCCAGGTCCGCCAGCACCAGGGTCTTTCCCCGGGCCGTCAGCCACTGGGGGGTCAGCGCATAGATGCTGGAGGCGATATAATCCGGTATCTGGGGAACCGCCATGTCATTTCCTCCCTGCAAGGTGCATATGATTCCTTTTGAGAACCGTTGTCAGTCAATGGCCAGTATATCATTTTTTTCAGACGGTCACAAGAGGGAGGCCCGCCCATGTCCCGTTTTTTCTGTATCGTCACCCACGAGACCCGACCACAGCTTCCCGCCCCCTTTTCCCCGGTGCTGATGGCCTACCGGGTGGGGCCGGGGC
>JAJPXB010000045.1 GCA_021205695.1 Clostridiales bacterium | reverse complement strand
GCGAACGGTTCACCGCACCGATACCACCGGCGTTGCCAACCCGTTGACCGGACTGATGTTCTGTGCAGACTGCGGGGCGAAGATGTACAACCATCGGGGCAAGCGGAAACCGGGGGACACCGATTTTACGCACGACGCCTATAACTGTTCCACCTACAGTTTGACCAGGATACGGGAGACAAGAACCTGCGATTCCCATCATATCAGCACCAAAGCTGTGATGCAGTTGCTCTTGGAAACGCTGCGCTATGTCAGCCAATTCGCCTTGACAGACGAGGCTGGTTTTGTTCAGAAAATCCGTCAAACCACAGAGCTTCAACAGGAAAGCAGAGTAAAGGAGTTGAAGCGCAAGCTCAGAAAGAACGAGAAGCGCTGCAAAGAGCTGGACACGCTGCTCAAGAAGCTGTATGAATCTTATGCCCTTGGCAAGCTGCCGGAGAAGCGATATGAGGCTCTTTCCGCAGAGTACGAACAGGAACAGGCTGACTTAGAGGAGACTATTGCCGCTGAACAGAAGGAGCTGGACGCCTACAACGAGGACAACACTCGCATTGACAGCTTCCTGTCCCTTGTAAAGAAGTATACCGATTTTACGGAGCTGACCCCGGCGATGATCCATGAATTCGTGGACAAGATCCTGGTTCACAAGCCGGAGAAAATTGACGGAGAACGTGTACAGGAGGTCGAAATCTATCTGAAGTATATCGGAAAGGTAGAGATCCCCGCCCCGGAAATGACGCAGAAAGAAATGGAGGCCGAGGCGAAAGCGAAAGAGCGCCGCAGAAAAAAGCGTGAACAAAATCGGCGGTATCAAGCGAGGAAAAAAGAAAAGCTGGCAGAGCCGGACAAGACCGGAGACAGCGCATGATGTCAGTAGCAAAATTTCACATTTATCACAGCGGGGGCCTCCGACGAGGCTCCCGTTGTTGTTTGAAAGGGGGGCTAAGACTGTGGGCAGAAACACAGCGTTTAAGAACGAGATCAAGGCCAATATCATCCGCTCCGGCTTTACCATGCAGGAGGTCGTGGAAAAGCTGACGGATGAGTATGGGTGGAGCAGCAGCGTTTCCAATTTTTCCGGCAAGCTGAGCCGGGGTTCCCTCCGCTATCTGGAGGCGGTGGAGTTGGCCGACGCCCTGGGCTATGAGATCGTCTGGCAGAGGAAGGAACGGTGATGTGAAGCGTGTCAAAAGAAAAGATCAGCGGGATCTACTTCAAGGTATCTGACAAAGAACGGCAGCTCCTTGAGCAGCGGATGGCAGAGGCAGGCGTCTCCAACATGAGCGCCTTTATCCGTAAGATGTGCCTGAATGGGCTGATCGTCCGGCTGGACATCCCACAAATACCGGATTGCAGTAAGTATTTGAAATCGGCGTCAAACAACCTGAACCAGATCGCCCGGCGGCTCAATTCCGACGGCGGGTATTATCCCCAGGATCTGATTGATGTCAGGGAGAGCCTCGACAACTGCACAGAGCTATTCGGGCAGGTGCTGACGAGCCTGGCGAAGCTCGCATGAGGTAAAGTAGGTCTGTCCATTTTGGACAGGCCTACACCTCAAATACCACACAATTATTTTCTTTCCCATGAGGCCATTTATGGCGGCGGCTCACCCAGGGCCGCCGCCTTTTTGGAGGTGAACGATGGCAACGACGTTTTTGAAGCCGCTCCACGCCGGGAAGGGGCGCAGCATCGCCCAGGCGCTGGGACGGTCAACGGACTATGTGAAGAATCCGGACAAGACTGACAACGGCGAATGGATCAGCGCCTATCAGTGCAATCCGGCTATTGTGGATGCGGAGTTTTTATACTCGAAACGGCAGTACGCCGCTTACACCGGAAAGACTCACAAGGACAACGATGTGATCGCCTACCATATGCGGCAGTCTTTCAAGCCAGGGGAGATCACGCCGGAGAAGGCCAACAAAATCGGTTATGACCTGGCCATGTCGCTGACAAAGGGCAACCATGCCTTCATCGTCTGCACTCATGTGGACAAGCACCACATCCATTCCCATATCATTTTCAACTCCACCAGCCTGGACTGCATCCGAAAGTTTCGGAACTTCTGGGGTTCCAGCTTTGCCATTCGCAGGATTTCTGACATCCTCTGTCTGGAGAATGGGCTGTCGGTCATTGAGGACCCGAAGCCCAGCCGGGGCAGCTACGGCTCCTGGCTGGGGGAAAACAAGCCCCTGACCAATCGGCAGAAGCTGGAGCAGATGATAGACGCTGGTACGGGTTGCATAGCTGTCGTCCTTCAATATGTAGCTGTCATTTCCCGATTGTCCATAATTCCACAGGCTGCACAATGCAATAGCCGAACATACGATGCATACGATGCGTCTGCCCGTGCGCTTGCCCTGCTTTACGGAGAGCAGACAGACACAGACGATGCTCAGAATGGACAGCCAGAAAATTGCCTTGTCCCACCGATAGCCTTCCACAGATACCCCATAGACGGCGTCCGTTACCCAGTTTAAATCAGGGGCGCAGATGGAAAACAGGTCGAACAGCAGATATGTGTCGATCTGAGACGAGGAGACTGCGGAAACCGCCGCTGCGAGAAACTCCCCCAGAAACGCAACCAGAGCGGTTACCAGAAAGATGATCCCATATGCAGCATACCGGGTGCAGAGCCGGGCCAAAAGGACGCCGAGCAACAGCCCGATCATCATGACAAAAAACAGGTTCAGAAGGGAGCATTTGAGCAGGTATGGAACGAGGAGTGAAAGGTCAGCCCCTTGTGTGATGCAGGCAAACACGCAATAGCCAAAAATCACGGAGGTGAGCAGGACGGCCAGAATCAGCAAATCCAGCACCTGAAATCACCGAAACCACGCTTGCCTTTTATAGTGACATACGGATTCATCCAGATGGCAGTTCCGATCCATAGACACGAATTCATAAGCAAGGAATGCAAAGCAGATGAAGCCTAAAATGCCGAGGTTTTGGCTGTTGGTCAGCGTCTCCGCCAGACCGTCGGTGTCAAGCCAATACAGCAATCGTTGCATAAAGGCACAGCTGATGATTAGAACAGCCAGGTAGGAGAAAAGCAACCTCTTGGAACGGAAAAAAAGTTTTATGCTGCTGCGAAATAATACTCTCATAATTATTTTCCTCTCTAGCGCATGATTCCGGTCAGCTCATGGTATCGGAAGGAAGCTGACATCCTCATACGCAGTCTCAATCTATTGCTGCCGGTCATGTAAATTTCCAAAGGCTCCATAGGCTCTCTCACCTCCCTCTAAACAGTAGACGCAAACGTGGGCAGAACGTTACAGGCTTTTTAAAAGAAAACTGTATGGAGCGAGCGGCAGTAGGGCTGTGTGGCGTTTCACAGGTTTTGAGCTGCAATAACAGGCCTCAATGACAAAAAATAAAGCGGCCGCCTCGCATTCCACGAGGCGGTCGCCCTGCCTATTGCGCATTCTTGTCGTAAATCACTAGCTCGTTGCCGTCGCTGTCCACAAAGGTAATGTTGTGGTCTGCTGTGAAGGGGCCACCTGGACCGCCCAAACCCTCTGCAAAGGTTCCCCATGTCAGTCGGTTATCCAGGCGTTCCTCCGAACTGCTTTCGCTGTGTTTCCGGTGCCCATAGATATACAAATAGTAGTTGCCGTCTTCGTCGGTCTCCACACGGGTAGCCGTAGGATACAGGTCAGTATTCAGGCGGAGGACAAAGTACACCGTCCCGTCCTCCTGCACCTCACATTCCTCTACCTCCACATCGGACACGGGTAAGCGGACAAATGTATCGTAGGCATATGTCTGGTAGGCATGATAGCCCAGAATCCCTGCCGCTATCACAGCTGCCAAAAGCACAAGCGTTAAAGCAGCCGTTGCGAATCCCCGTAACGTCTGTTTGATTCCGGACAGAATCGTTTTTCTTAGGGCTGCCGCTTCCTCCTGTCGCTGCCGCGCCGTCTCCTCCGACGGCTCCGGGCTCCGCATCTGCTCCAGCCTGGTCTGGCAGCGGGGACAGGCTGCCAGATGCTCCTCTACCAGCGCCGTCGTCTCTGCGCTGCACACACCGTCCACATACAGGGGCAGCAGGTCGTCTATCACGTTACAGCTCAGCTTCATGTTGATTCCTCCTTTAGCTTACATCTGGCCCGGTAAAAGGTCACTCTGGCCCAGCTGTCGCTCTTGCCGAACAGATCGCCGATGTCTGCGAAGGACAGCTCTCCAAATACCCGGAGAGAGAACACCTCCCGGTATGGCTCCGGCAGGCGATGGAGCTTGCGGTGCAGCTCCATGGCGGACTCCCGGTCCAGTAGCCGTTCCTCTACGCTCCCGGTCTGTACCAACTCCGGAGTATCCTCCAGGGAGGTTAAATGTCTGTCCTTCCGGCAACGGCTGAGGTAGTGGTTCCGGGCGATCTGGAACAGCCAGCTCTTGACGCTACACTCCCCCCGGAAGCGATCTATCTGCTGAAGTGCCTTGAAAAAGGTCTCCTGGGTAATCTCTTCCGCCAGGTGGGCATCGCCGCACATGGAGTAGGCGAATTGAAACACGTCCCGAAAGTACCGGTCATACACATCCTCAAAAGGCTCCACAAGCTTTCTCACCTCCCATTCTGAATAGTAGACGCAAAGATAGGCAAAACGTTACAACATTTTTTCAAAATCATAGCCGTATGATTCTGAACAGGCGGTACGGCTGTGCAGCGCTTCACAAAACCTAAAAAATCACACAGCGGCAGAGCAGTTTCTGTTTATCTCCGTTAAGTAGGCTCTTTGTTATAATGATGTCCTTTTTCTGGATCATGCGCTGTTCAGCAATCCTCTACCTACTGTCCTTTTCAAGCTCTGATGCTGATTATACCATAGGCCTGGCATTCTGTCTTATCCAAAAGTTCGTTGTGTCCATGCAGCACCAGGCATCACAATAGCTCCTCTGTAACTGCCTTGCTTCTTTAGAATACTCAAAGTTAATTAGCAAGAAAACAGCGCTGCATAGGAATTCTGTCCTACTGCAGTGCTGTTTTGATAGCTATGGCATAAATTACCCTTGACAAAACGCGTCCCAGTATACGACATATGAGCGGGGTGACCAACTGATACTTGCTCTAAATTCTGAAATGATGATACCGGAAAACGCACCTATCCGACTGCTAGGCGACCAGCTTGAGAAACTGGATTATACGGAATTGTATGACGCTTATTCTCCCATGGGTAGAAAATCAGCGGTGGAAACACGAGTGCTGTTCAAGATATTGGTGTACGGATACCAGTGCGGGATCTCCTCCAGCTGAAAGCTGGAGGAGGCCTGCCAGTATCGGTGTAAGAATTGCGCAGAATGTCTCTGCTGCGGTCAATGCTGCCAGGCCAGAGATGTCAACCAGCCGAAGAAGCTGGAATCACAAAAGACTTTCTGGGGAAAACGTGCTCGGGCTACGGCGAACATCATCTCAGAGCGCGGGATTCATCTGCTCACATGCCGCTCCATCCAGGTGGAGGGTGCCTTTGCTCTGCTGAAACATGACCTTGGGTTCCGATGTTTTCCGACAATGGATAAAGAAAACATTTGCACAGAGCTGTACCTGCTCGATCTGGCCTTTGATCTGAAAAAGCTTTGGATGAAGTGGGAATGCGTCAGGTTGAAAACCTCCACGTCTGAGAAAATGACCGCTTAAGAGGTGAAAATTGAATTCTTTCCATAAAGGCCCGCTTTTCTGCCTGGGGTCAGGGTTATTATACCCCAAATTCGCTGTCAGAGCGTATTTGGGCCTGTTTTTTCTATTTGATTTCCGGCAATGCGCAAGAAAAACGGGAGGGTTGCAGGTTTTTCTGCAACCCTCTTGTTTCTTCTTGTTGTCTTTTCGCTTTATCGCTTTGCCACCGAGCCGCCTGCGCGGAAGGCCGGCTGGAGCAAAATGTGCTGGTGTCCTCCGATGCCCTCGATGACCTGCGTCAGAATACGGACGCTGGTTCGGCCCAGCTCCTCCTGCGGCTGCACCAGGGTAGTCAGGGGCGGGAGGGTATACTCCGTTGTCTCCAGTCCATCTAAGCTCATGACTGAGCAGTTCTTTGGCACCTCAAGGCCCCCGTCGTGGAGCGCCTTGATAGCCGACAGCGCCAGCATATCCGATATGGCCAACACAGCCGTGCACGGCTCTCCGCTGTCCAGCAGCTTCTGAACAGCAGTATAGCCAAAATTCATGTCATAGCCCGCGCACTCCAGCACGAGCTGCTCCCGCAGGGGGATGCCCGGTTGCTCCATCGCCCGGCAATAGCCCCGATATCGGAGCTCGCCCACTGAGCGGTCGTGGATGTCCGGAAGGAGCAGGGCGATGTCCCCGTGTCCCATTTGGTGGAGATATTCCACCGCCCGGAACGCAGCCTCCTCATCGTCGATGGTCACGGAGGAGTATTCGCTCTCCGAAAGGTTGCCAAAGCAGTTTTCATAAGTACAGCAGGCAAAGGGGACTGTCACTGCCGCCGCCTGTTCTGCCGTGAAATCGGATCTGCCGCCCAGTAGAATTATCCCTTTCAGCTTCTCCGAACGCTCCAGCGCCGCTGCGTAGGCCAGCTCATCCTGTTCCCGCTTGACCTGCCGGAGACAGGCACCGTAACCCCGTTCCTCCAGTTCTCTTTCAATCGCCTCCAAAATCGGCGCATGGATTGGATTCCCGCTCCCACAGGTAATCACACCGATGGTGTTGCGCTGGGGCCGCACCAGGTTTCTCGCTGCGCTGTTGGGGATAAAATGATACTCCTCCACCACGGCCAGAACCTGTGCCCGGATCGGCGCACTGACATCGGGGTGATTATTCAGGACACGGGATACCGTACTGACGGAGACGCCCGCCATCCGCGCAATATCCTTGATCGTCATGTCACCTCATCCTTCCCGGTCAGTCTGCTTGCTTGTGGATCGCCAACCCAAATTGGTACATTGGCATCACCGCCCAAATCCGTCTGCGACATCCGGTAAATTTTCCACTCCCGTTGCCCTTACCGATTGATGCAGTGTAGCCTGTTCCCTCTTCGCCGGTCAAGTATCCGCCTGGGTCGAAACTGCAGTGCGCACACCTCCCGCGATCTGGTCGCAGGAACCGCAGCCCCCACCCGGCTTTCTCTTTTTACTTTTATCTAGTTTAGCGTATAACGGTGCAAAAGTCAATCCTATTTTTGGTAATTTGTACCTCATTTTCCGTACTTTTTCTGATTTGTCCTTTTTTCCAACGGAAAAAGTCATTGTTTCGCCTCAGGAAAGGAATTGGAAACGTTCCAACTGGGCGTGGAAGCGTTTATTTCACTCTTTTCTGCGTCAAAAGGGGCAACGCCGAGACAGGCCCCTGCGTCGCCCCCTTGATAATGTCCTGTTTTACAGTCAGCTTCCCGTCAGGTGCAGCCTGCACAGCGCTGCCTCTGAAAAAGCCGCCAGAAGGCGGCGGGGATGCTGTCAGTCGTTTCGTCCCCGCCGACGTCGGGACGCCGCCGACAGAAAACGGGGAAACATCTTGAAAAACCATAAACCCTATAGTATAATGGGTTTTATCAATTCCAGAGGTGAACCATATGATTTCAACAAGAGGCCGCTACGCCCTGCGGGTCATGATCGACCTGGCAGAGCACCAGGGCTGCGGCTATGTGCCCCTCAAGGAGATCGCCGATCGGCAGGAGATCTCTGAAAAATACCTGGAAAACATTCTGAAGGCACTGGTGCAGAATCGTCTGCTCACCGGCCTCCGGGGCAAGGGCGGCGGCTACCGCCTGGTCCGCTCCCCGGAGGAATATACGGTAGGCAGCATCCTCCGGCTCACCGAGGTCAGCATGGCCCCGGTGTCCTGTCTGGAGCCGGGGGCGGAGCAGTGCCCCCGGATGTCCGGCTGCCGCACTCTTCCCATGTGGAAAAAGCTCGACGACATGGTCAGCGGCTATCTGGACAGCGTCACCATCGCCGACCTGATGGAGACAGGAGAGGCTGGCAACGACTACGTTATCTGAGGCCCCTGTTCCGCCTTCAGCGTCAGCCCCTCCCCTGCCGCTGCCGAGACCGTGAGGACCCCGCCATTGGACAGTCTGCGCTCCAGCAGCATCTGCGCGGCGGGGTCTTCGATGTTGCGGCGGATATACCGGCGCAAGGGCCGCGCCCCAAAGCTCCTGTCCCGACCCTGGGCGGCGATCTGTGCCAGGGCATCGTCGGTCACATTCAGGACGACCCCCAGACGCCGAAACCGCTCCGCCGTCTGCCGGAGCATCAGTCCGGCGATCTCCTTGATTTCCCTCTCCCCCAGGGGCCGGAAGCAGATCACCTCGTCGATGCGATTCAGAAATTCCGGTCGGAACAGCCGGGACAGGGCCTTTCGCGCCGCCTGGCCCTCCGCCTCCTGCCCCGGCATGCCGAAGCCCAGGGGCTGTCTTGCCCTGGCCAGCTCCTCCCCTCCCGCGTTGGTGGTCATCACCAGCACCGTGTTCCGAAAATCCGCCCGCTGGCCCTGGCTGTCCGTGAGAGAGCCCTCCTCCATGATCTGAAGGAGCAGGTTCCACACATCGGCGTGGGCCTTTTCCAGCTCGTCCAGCAGGATGACCCGGTAGGGCCGCTGCCGTACTGCCTCGGTGAGCCGTCCGCCCTCCTCGTGGCCCACATAGCCCGGAGGCGAACCGATGAGGCGGGAGACGGAGTGGGCCTCCATATATTCGCTCATATCCAGCCGCAGGAGAGCGGACTGGTCTCCGAACAGTGCCTCCGCCAACGCTCTGCACAGCTCCGTCTTGCCCACCCCGGAGGAACCGGCAAACAGGAAGCAGCCGATGGGCCGAGTCTCCTCCTGAAGCCCTGCACGGCTCCGGCGGATGGCGGCGCTGACCGCCTGCACCGCCTCGTCCTGGCCCACCACCCGGCGGCGGAGCCGTTGCTCCAGGTGGAGCAGCCGCTCCGCCTCTCCCTGGGTGATGCTCTGCAACGGCACTCCCGTCCAGCGGGCGATTACCTCGGCTACGTCCTCCGCCTCCACCTGGGGCGGGGGCTGGAGGCCCGGGCGGCGTCTCGCCTCCTGGAGCTGGCGGCGGAAGCTCAGCTCTGCGTCCCGAAGCAGGGCCGCCTGTTCAAAATCCTGGCTGCGCACCGTCTCCTCCAGCTGCCGTTGGACGGATTGGAGCTTTTCCTCCAGCTGGCGGCACCCGTCAGAGGGCGTCTCCAGCCGAATACGCACCCGGGCCGCCGCCTCGTCCATCAGGTCGATGGCCTTGTCCGGCAGGAACCGGTCCGGCAGGTAGCGGACAGAGTAGTCCACCGCCGCCTCAATGGCGCCCTGAGAGATGGTCAGCTGGTGATGGGCCTCGTATCGCGGCCGGAGGGAGGTCAGGATGGCAACTGCCGTGGCCCGGTCGGGAGGCTCCACCTGGATGGGCTGAAACCGGCGGGCCAGGGCGGCATCCTTGCAGATGTGCTTTCGATACTCCTCCTGGGTGGTGGCCCCGATGACCTGGAGCTCCCCCCGGCTGAGGGCGGGCTTGAGGATGTCCGCCGCGTCGATGGAGCCCTCCGCCGAGCCCGCGCCGATGAGGGTGTGTATCTCGTCGATAAACAGGATGATGTTGCCCAGCCGCTGCACCTCCCGGAGGATGCGCTTTACCCGCTCCTCAAATTCTCCCCGGTATTTGGTGCCCGCCACGGTAGAGGACAGATCCACTGCCAGTATCCGCTTTTCCTGCAGGAGAGAGGGCACCTGCCTGTTGGCGATCCGCTGGGCCAGCGCTTCCGCCACAGCGGTTTTTCCCACGCCGGGATCTCCCAGCAGCACCGGGTTGTTCTTCGTCCTGCGGCAGAGGATCTGAATCATCCGATCCAGCTCCTGCTCTCGGCCGGTCACGGGGTCCAGTCGTCCGTTTTCCGCCATTCGGGTCAGGTCACGGCCAAACTGGTCCAGCAGCCGCGACTCCCGCATCGTCTCTGTCTCCCTGCCCGGTCTGCGGGAAGGAGATGCCGCGCCGCTGCCGTCCCCCATGAGGGCGGCCAGCTGCCGGTAGGCCAGAGGACAATCCAGCTTCGCCCGTTTCAGCAGCAGACAGGCCATGCCCTCCCGCTCCCGGAGCAGCCCCAGCATCAGGTGGTCCGGCGTCACCTCGTTGCTCCGGAGACGGCCCCGTTCTTCCGCCGCCATCTGAATAACGTGCCGGCAGCAGGGAGTCAACCCCAGCTCCGGGGCCGCCCCCGGCGTGCCCTCCCCCACCAGCTCCCCCAC
>JAJPXB010000075.1:7343-10239 GCA_021205695.1 Clostridiales bacterium | reverse complement strand
CTGATGAACATCGTCACCATCTTCCTGGGCATCTCCGTGGGCGCTACCGCCACCGCCGACCAGTTCCTCTCCCTGCAGACGCTGGAGATCATTGTCCTTGGCCTGGTGGCCTTCGCTGTCGCCACCGCCGGCGGCATCCTCTTTGGCAAGGTCATGTACCGGATCACCGGCGGTCGGGTCAACCCGCTCATCGGCTCCGCCGGCGTCTCCGCCGTCCCCATGGCCGCCCGTGTCTCCCAGGTGGAGGGCCAGAAGTGGAACCCATCCAACTTCCTGTTGATGCACGCCATGGGCCCCAACGTGGCCGGCGTCATCGGCTCCGCCGTGGCCGCAGGTTTCCTGCTGGCCGTGTTCGGCTGATAACCGTATAATTATAATCGTCTTTGGGGCTGTGCCAGTGGGCACAGCCCCGTTTTGCAACTTTGAAACAACAAAAGGGCGACTTTTGTGCGGAAAGACATCTGCAAAGGAGGGAACGTCGGTTCGGAAGGCGGAACTGTCCTGCTGGACGAGGGTTACAAAGACCCGTGCAGAATTACGCTGGAGAAATGCCAGGCATACTATGCCATCACTCACGGCGTACACGGGAGCATGGTTTACGCTGCCTTTTGCGGCGAGAAAGAATACCAGCTCGCATATGAGCGGTTGGAGCTGGCTTTACAGAGCTTTATGGATAAAGGGCACTGCCTGGGAAGAGAAGTTGGAGTTCTATGATGCCTTTTCGGAGGAGCATTGGGAATCTCCATGCCGAAAAGAGGATTGCAGGACAAAAACACCGGAAAACGACCTCCGCAATCACCGGTTTCCGAAGTACAAGGCGGAAATGGTTGCGCCGCAACTCCCTGCACTCGACGGAACGGCATCCAAACGGAAAACCGTCTGCTCTCCGCTGGAGAGCAGACGGTTTTGTATGCGGCGAAATGTTTCCTGCGGGCGCTCGGGAGGCTCACCCCTGGGCGCTTTTGGCAAAGCGGCCCAGCAGCTTCCGTCTCATCCGGAACCGGTAGGTCCGCCGGTAATGCATGAAGATGGAGATGACGATGAAGCCGATGCCCAGCCCGGCCAGAGAGTGGATACAGGGGACGACGTTGGCGGCAATCAGCTCGCTGTCCTGTAGCATCAGGCCGACGATGGAATAATAGAGCGTGCCGCCGGGCAGCAGGGGGACGATGGAGGGATAGATAAAGACGGTAGACGGGTTCTTTGTCCGTACCGCCATGATCTCCGAGAAGATCGACGCCGCCACAGCCGACAGGAAGCAGACAATGAACATCTCTGACGTGACCTGCAGCAGGAGCAGGTAGACAATCCTGGTCAGCGCGCCGCTGAGTCCGGCGACGAGGAGATACTTCCGCTCGATGCGGAACACAATCCCGAATCCAAGGGAGGAGAAAAAGGAACAGACCACCAGCTTGACCGCTTCCATCATGCCACAGCACCCCCAAACAGATAGATACTCAGAATAAAGCCGCCCACAATGGCCATGGTCTCCAGAATGACCTTGAAGAACTCCACCAGGCCGTTGATCTCGTTGCCGCAGAGGATGTTCCGGAAGGAGTTGACCATGGAGATGCCGGGGATCAGCATCATGCTGTTGACGATCATGACGGTGTAGAGGTCATCCGCCAGCCCCAGATACTGGGCCCCGATGGCGATGCTTCCGGACACGAAGGCACACAGGACGTTAAAAACGATTTTGTTGAACACGATCTGCTTCAGAAAGCGTCCGGCCAGGAACATGAGCACCGTATTGAGCAGGACGATGGCCAGATCCTTCAGGCTCCCGTCAAACACGCCGGTCAGTCCGGCCATGGCCAGCAGGAAGCCCGCCAGGAGCATCGGCTGAGAGTATCCGCGGACGTTCCCCGCTTCCTCCAGCAGTCCATCCAGCGCCTCCGGCTCCGGTTTTTCGGCGCATATCCGTCGGGAGAGCTGGTTCAGGCGGCCCAGAAGCTCCAGGTGGGTGTCCATACCCGCCCAGATGCACCGCTGCCCGGTGACCCGGTTCCCGTCGGCGTCCTTCATGCTCAGACTGACATAGCAGTTCAGCGAGAAAAATGTACGTCCTGGCAGCCATAGGCGTCGCAGATGTGATAGACGCTGTTTTCCAGCCGCTCCAGGTTGGCGCCGCTGACCAGCATCCGCTCGCTGAATTTCAGGATGAAGTCCAAAAGGCAGTTCAAATCATTCATAAGCAGTTCCTCCCCGCCGGACCGCTCCGCCCGGCCGAATCCATTATAACAAAGGGGCTCTCCCGACGCAAGCGGAAGGGGGGATTTTACCCCCGGGCCCGGACGGTCAAAAGCGATTCGGGGAAGCGAAAGCAAGGTCAGAGGTTACGGAAGCCCTTCGCAGACGTTTCACTGCTTCAGGCAACAAGACAAGGCGAGACGCGCCTTTTTCGCCGGCTACGCCCCAGGGCGGCGTCTCCCGTCCCTGCCATCATGGCGCCAGGCACAGCACGACGGCCAGAACGATCTGGGCCGCCAGGATCAGGGGGACGCCCACCACAAAATACCAGTGCCGGGTCTTGTGATGAAAGAGACGCATCCCCAGCAGCACGCCCAGGCTGCCTCCCACCAGAGCCACCGCAAACAGCGTCCGCTCCCGAATACGCCACTCTCCCCGCCTGGCCCGGCGCTTGTCCGCCCCCATGACGACAAAACCCGCCACGTTCGCCGCCGCCAGATAGAGCCATATCCAGTTTCCCATGGTAACGTCTCCTGCGTTATCCCCAGATGGTGCCGGTGTACATACCCGTGGTGCTTGCGTTGCCGGTATTCAGCCAATCAGGGTCAAAGTCGGTCAGAGAGGAGCAACCTTCAAACATGAATTCCATATACTCCACATTGGAGGTATCCCAGCCGGACACATCCAGCGAGGCCAATGCGGAGCA
>JAJPXB010000075.1:0-7243 GCA_021205695.1 Clostridiales bacterium | reverse complement strand
CCGGACACATCCAGCGAGGCCAATGCGGAGCAGTAGGCGAACTCTTCGCTCATTTCTGTCACATTGGAAGTATTCCTGCCGGACACATCCAGTGAGGTCAATGCGGAGCAATTGCCAAACATCATGTACATATCTATCACATTGGAGGTATCCCAGCCGGACATATCTAGCAGCTCCAATGCAGAGCAGAGGGAAAACATAGTACCCATATACTTCACATTGGAGGTGTCCCAGTCGGACACATCCAGCGAGACCAATGCGGAGCAGGCTTCAAACATTGCGGTCATATCCGTCACATTGGAGGTGTCCCAGCCGGATACATCCAGCTCTGTCAGGCTGGTGCAGAAAGAAAACATACAACACATGTCCATTACCCTAGAAGTATTCCAACCAGATACATCTATCTCGGTCAGGGAGGAGCAACCAGAAAACATATAGTCCATTTCTATCACATCAGAGGTATCGAAATGTCCGGAAAAGTGGATAGCGGTCACGTTGATATACTCCGCAAACAGGTAGGAGCAGGAGCTTCCACCAATCACGCCGCCCTCTCCGGCAATGTACTGGGTTGACCCCTCCGTCCAGCAGAGGACGCTGCCGTCCCCAAGCCGGGAGAGGTCGGCCGCATCCGACGGAGCGTCCGCCAAAGTGTCCAGGAAATAGATTTCGGTGATGTCCTCTTTCAGTGTGACCCCGTCCAGGGATACTTCAGCATCTTCTTCAATTGCTAAGGCATAGCTGCCTACGTTCCCCAGAACGCCGCCGGAGGGAGTAACGGTATCGGTATCATTCGTGACAGCGGCGTCGGCGTCCTCAAGAGAATCCATATCAGCGGCGTCGGCGTCCTCAAGAGAATCCATATCAGCGGCCACGCCTGCGCTGTCGTCGGCATCTGCCACATCAGTGTTGTACCAGGCGTTGATACCAAATGCGATCAGAGGAACGCAAAGAAGGATCGCCACGACCACAATGATCTGTGTCCTCTTTTTTCGCTGCTGGCGCTGTCTCTCCCTCTCCTCTGCCAGCCGCCGCTGTACTTCTGCCTCAATGCGCTGCTCGAGCATATCGATTTCCTCTTTTTGCTGATTCTGTTCCATAACTGCTGCCTCCTTGCCTGTTTTGACCATTATAACAGCTTATCTCTGCCATTGCCAGTGTTTTGGAAAAATGTCAGCGTCCTGTCTGTGATATGGATGGGGATCCATCTGTTTCAACGGTACAGTCGGGATCGTCATCTGGTCGCTTAAGGCAGGGTCGCACCGAAAAAGGCATGCCGCCCCGGAGACAGCGCTCCGGGGCGGTTCAGAGGAGAAAGGATGAGGAGAGGGTAATTTCTGTCAGTCCGCAAACAGGGGGGTGGAGAGGTACCGGTCGCCGGTGTCCGGCAGGAGCACCACGATGGTCTTGCCCTCGCTCTCGGGGCGCTGGGCGATCTGGAGCCCTGCCCACAGGGCGGCCCCGGAGGAGATGCCCACCAGCACGCCCTCGGCCTTGCCGAACTCCCTGCCGGTGGCAAAGGCATCCTCGTTGGTCACGGGGATGATCTCGTCATAGATGGCGGTGTTGAGCACGTCGGGGACAAAGCCCGCTCCAATGCCCTGGATCTTGTGGGCACCGCCCACGCCCTTGCTCAGCACCGGGGAGGAGGCGGGCTCCACCGCCACCACCCGCACGGAGGGGTCCTGCTCCTTCAAATACTCGCCTACGCCGGTCACGGTGCCGCCGGTGCCCACACCGGCCACGAACACGTCCACCTGTCCGTCCGTGTCCGCCCAGATCTCCGGGCCGGTGGTAGCCCTGTGGACGGCGGGGTTGGCGGGGTTGACGAACTGGCCGGGGATAAAGCTGTTGGGAATCTCCTTCGCCAGCTCGTCCGCCCGGGCGATGGCCCCCTTCATGCCCTTGGCCCCGTCGGTGAGCACCAGCTCCGCGCCGTAGGCCTTCATCAGCTGGCGGCGCTCCACGCTCATCGTCTCGGGCATGACGATAATGATACGGTAGCCCCGGGCGGCGGCCACAGAGGCCAGGCCGATGCCGGTGTTGCCGGAGGTGGGCTCGATGATGACGGAGCCCTCCTTGAGCAGGCCCTTGGCCTCGGCGTCGTCGATCATTGCCTTGGCGATCCGGTCCTTCACGGAACCGGCGGGGTTGAAGTACTCCAGCTTGCCCAGCAGGCGGGCCTTCAGGCCGTACCTCTGCTCCAGGTGGGTGAGCTCCAGCAGCGGGGTATTGCCGATGAGCTGATCGGCGGATGTATAGATGTTAGACATGATTCATTCCTCCTGAATTGCTTTGCGATATCGTCAAATCTGCCGCATCATGCGGCGCGTCCGGTCAGCGTTCGGGCCGACATCGGCGGGCGTGCAGGACTTGCTCTCTCATAAAACCAACCTCCCTAGTGGGTTTAATGGGATAATATACCCATTTCCACGGATTGTCAAGAGGGAACGGAAAATATTTTTGGCCGCCCCCATTCCAAAAAAATTTTTCAAAAGCGCCATTTTCCTATTGACAAGGTGGGAAAATGCGTGTATGATGCTTCACAAGCTGAAAATTGAATCCCCGAAAGACGATGAAGAGGAGAGTAGGCAGGCAGATACGTCCCAGAGAGCCTCGGCTGGTGAAAAGAGGCACGGAAGGGCTTGCTGAACATGGCCTCGGAGTTGCGCAGCCGACTGTGTTTCCCATATAGGCTGCGACGGGTGCGCCCGTCATTGCGCAGGAGTTTGCTGGAACTCTGTAAGGCCGGTTTCGTGAGAAGCCGGCGAATCAAGGTGGTACCACGGCGCATCGGCGCACGTCCTTGAAGCGAATCGCTTCAGGGGCTTTTTTATTTGTGGAGAGAGGAAAGGAGACTGTCTCTTGTGAGTGAGCCCATTATTCGAGTCCGGCATCTGACCAAGACCTTCGGCGAGGGAGAGCACTCCCTGGATGCGCTGAAGGACATCAATCTGGACGTGCAGGAGGGAGAGATCTACGGCATCATCGGCCTGTCCGGGGCGGGCAAGAGCACCCTGGTGCGGTGCCTGAACCTGCTGGAGCGTCCCACCCAGGGGAGCGTGGTGGTCAACGGCCAGGAGATGACCGCGCTGTCCGAGAAGGAGCTGCGAAAGGCCCGCCGGTCTGTGACCATGATCTTTCAGAGCTTCAACCTGCTGATGCAGCGCACCTGTCTGGCCAACGTCTGCTTCCCCATGGAGATCAGCGGCGTCCCCCGGGCAAAGGCAAGGCAGCGGGCGCTGGAGCTGCTGGAAATCGTGGGGCTGGAGTCCAAGGCGGACGCCTATCCGGTGCAGCTCTCCGGCGGGCAGAAGCAGCGGGTGGCCATCGCCCGCGCCCTGGCCACCGACCCCAAGGTGCTCCTCTGCGACGAGGCCACCTCTGCGCTGGACCCCACCACCACCGCCTCCATCCTGGCGCTGCTCAAGGAGCTGAATCAGAAGCTGGGCGTCACGGTCGTGGTCATCACCCACCAGATGAGCGTTATCGAGGAGATCTGCGGCCGGGTGGCCATCCTGGACAACGGCTCCATCGTCGAGGAGGGCCTTGTCACCGACATCTTCTCCAATCCCAAAACGGACGCCGCCCGGCGGCTGGTCTATCCCAACGGCGTACCGGAGACCATGTTTGCCGCCCACGGCAGCCGGACGGTGCGGGTGGCCTTCAACGGCGGCACCGCCTATCAGCCGCTGATCGCCTCCCTCGCCATCGACTGCGGGGTGAAGGTGAACATTTTGGGGGCGGACACCCGAAATATCGACGGCAAGGCCTTCGGCACCATGCTCCTGGGCCTGCCGGAAGACCCCAACGAGGCCGCCAAGGCCCTGAGCTACATCCGTTCCCAGCCCCAGATCACCGCAGAGGAGGTAGAAAACGATGCTTGAGGTATTTACCGCCGCCTTTTGGGAGCAGTACGGCGCGCTGCTCTGGGAGGAGACCCTGAACACACTGGTGATGGTGAGCGTCTCTACCGTCTTTGCCTATCTGCTGGGCCTGCCCCTGGGGGTGCTGCTCATCCTCACAGGGGAGCACGGCATCCGGCCCCACAAGCGCTTTAACCAGGTGGTGGGCTGGATCATCAACGTGGGCCGGTCGCTCCCCTTTATCATCCTGATGATCGTTCTGATGGACTTCACCAAGCTCATCGTGGGCACCAAGATCGGCGTGAGGGGCGCCATCGTCCCGCTGGTCATCTCCGCCGCTCCCTTTATCGCCCGAATGGTGGAGAGCTCTCTCAGCGAGGTGGACGCCGGCGTGGTGGAGGCGGCCCAGTCCATGGGGGCCTCTACCTTCCAGATCATCTGGAAGGTCTATCTCCCGGAGGCCCGGCCCTCCCTCATCCTGGGCGGCTCCATCTCCATGATCACCATCCTGTCCTACACCGCCATTGCAGGAGCTGTGGGGGCGGGGGGCCTGGGCAACCTGGCCATCCGCTACGGCTACAACCGGAAGGTGGACTCCATGCTGTTCATCACCGTCATCCTGCTCATCGTGCTGGTGCAGATCATCCAATCCGTTTTCAGCCGCGTGTCGGCCAGCACCGACAAGCGTTTGAAATAAAATCACTCTTATCGTAAGGAGGAACACACCATGAAGAAGAAACTGCTTGCCCTGATCCTTGCTCTGGCGATGGCCCTGGCCCTGGTGGCCTGCGGCAGCTCCGACGCAACGGACGACACCGCCGACGCCGCTGCGGATACCACCACCGAGGAGACCGAGGACACCGCTGAGGACGCCGAAGCGGAGGAGACTGAGGAGGCCGAAGAGGCCGAGGACACCGACGCCGAGGAGACCTCCGGCGACGAGGATGCCGACACCGAGACCACCGTCCTGCGGGTCGCCGCCTCCCCCACCCCCCACGCTGAGATCCTGCAGCAGGTGGTGGACGTGCTGGCCGAGCAGGGCATCGAGCTGGTCATCACCGAGTATGACGACTACGTTGTGCCCAACACCGCCGTGGAAGAGGGCGAGGAGGACGCCAACTACTTCCAGCATCAGCCCTATCTGGACCAGTTCAACGAGGAGAACGGCACCCATCTGGTGAGCGTGGCCGCCATCCACTACGAGCCCTTCGGCATCTATCCCTGCACCAAGTCCTCCCTGGATGAGCTGGAGGAGGGCGACGTGGTGGGCGTGCCCAACGACGCCACCAACGAGGCCCGTGCGCTGCTGCTGCTCCAGGACGCCGGCCTGATCACCCTGGCGGATGACGTGGGCCTGGAGGCCACCACCAACGACATCGTGGACAACCCCTATAACCTGACCTTCCTGGAGGTCGAGGCCGCCATGCTGCCCAACCTGACCACCGAGTGCGCCATCGCCGCCATCAACGGCAACTACGCCCTCCAAGCCGGATTCTCCTCTGCCTCCGACGCGCTGGTCACTGAGGACGCCGAGTCCGAGGCCGCCCAGACCTACGCCAACGTCATCGTGGTGAAGGAGGGCAACGAGGACAACCCCGCCGTCCAGGCTCTGGTGGAGGCGCTCCAGTCCGAGGAGATCCGTCAGTACATCGAGGAGACCTATGAGGGCAACGTGCTGCCCATCTTCTGATTGCCGCTGAAGGAAATCTCCCGCTTTCCGAAAACAGTCTCCCTGGCAGCGTCCGCTGCCGGGGAGATTGTTTTGCGTGATGCGCCCGGCCCGCCCGCCGTATCGCCGGCTGTATCCACAGGAGGCCGGGCCGCGGTCAGGAGCGGCGAATGTGCGACACTTTGCGACACTTGTTGAGTTTTGTTGATTGATGAACCTCTCATAGTAGGGTATAATGATAACGTGCGATACGTGTCGCATGTTAAGCTGCTCCGGTCGGAGCGATTCACCTGCGGGGCAGACAGAGGGAACGCTGTTATGATGGAAAACGACGGCCTGTCGGAAAACTGCATCAACGTCCTGTATTGCGGGGACAGGAATATCGAGGATGGTCTGGTCATCTCTGTCCTGTCTCTGATGAAGCACACGGCGGAGCCGCTGCACATCTTCGTGATGACGATGGATCTGACGCTGGGGGAGCGGCAAATTGCGCCCGTCTCCCAGGGGACCGTCCGGTATCTGGATTCCTACGTCAAAAAGCAGAATTGCGGCAGCTCGGTCACGCGCATCGACGCCACCGGGCTGTTCCGGGCGGAGCCGCCCCAGGCCAACCTGGAGACCCGGTTCACGCCCTGCTGTATGTTGCGGCTGTTCGCGGATCAGGTGCCCGAGCTGCCGGAGCGTATCCTGTATCTGGACAACGACGTGGTGTGCCGACAGGATTACGCTGATTTCTACCATCAGGACATGGAGGGCTGCGAGCTGGCGGGGGTGCTGGACTATTACGGGAAATGGGTCTTCCGCAATCGGCCGCTTCACATGGATTATGTCAACTCCGGAGTGCTGCTGCTGAACCTGGCGCAAATTCGGGAGACCGGCCTGTTTGCCCGGTGCCGGGCGATGTGCCGCGACAAGCAGATGTTCATGCCGGATCAGTCCGCCATCAACAAGCTGACCCGCTCCAAACGGCTGTGGGGAAGGGCCTATAACGAGCAGCGCAAGCTGCACCGGAATACCGTATTTCAGCACTTTACCACCAGCTTCCGCTTTTTCCCCTGGATACACACCCTGACGGTGAAGCCCTGGCAAATTGATCATATGCATAAAAAGCTAAAGCTTCATGAATATGATGACATTTTGCAGGAGTATACTGATATCACCGCTACAATGAAAGGTTCCTTGCTATGAAACAGGATGAGATCCCTATTTTCTTCACTGTGGACGAGAGCTATGCCCCCTATCTGGACTGTGCGATCCGCTCCATGATGGAGCACGCGTCCAAGGCGTACAGTTATCAAATCATTGTCCTCCATGAGGATTTGACCGAGGAGAGCCGGAGAAGGCTCTCGTCCGACGTGAAGCCCCCCTTCCAGATCCGCTTTCTCCACATGAAGGACAAGCTGACAGGCATTACCGACCGGGCCGAGAATAGATTGCGGTGCGATTACTTCACACTGACCATCTATTTCCGGCTTTTTATTGCAGACTTGTTTCCCGAATACGACAAGGGGATTTACCTGGACAGCGACGTCGTGATGCCGGGGGATATCTCTCAGCTGTACCGGACTGAGCTGGGAGACAACATCATCGCCGCCTGCACCGACCGCTCCATCATGCCGGTGCCCGAGCTGGTGAACTATGTGGAGCAGGCCGTGGGCGTCCCCATCGACCAGTATATCAACTCCGGCATCCTGGTGATGAACCTGAAAAA
>JAJPXB010000046.1 GCA_021205695.1 Clostridiales bacterium | reverse complement strand
CAAACTCAATCGCCTTTTTCTATGCCCTGGTCTCACATCTATTGTAAAGCTACAGGCACTGCACTTGAAAAGTTTCCCTTGCCTTCCTTTTGGGAATGACGTATGATATAATAACGCATGAGAGACGGCGTTTGGCCGTATTTTCCACGCGTATTCCCAGAGGGGAGAGATCACATGGATAACCGACCCATCGGCGTTTTCGACTCCGGCCTGGGGGGGCTGACCTCCGTCCGGGAGCTGCTGGCCCGTATGCCGGGCGAGGATATCATCTACTTTGGCGACACCGGCCGGGTGCCCTACGGGGGCCGGAGCAGGGAGATCATCACCCGCTATGCCCGGCAGGACGTGGCCTTTCTGCGCACCTTTGACCTGAAAACGGTGGTCATCGCCTGCGGCACCGTCAGCTCCACCGCCATCGACGTTTTGCGGGCGGAGCAGGACATCCCCATGTTCGGAGTGGTGGAGCCCACCGCCCGCCGGGCCGTCCAGCTGACCCGGAACGGGAAGATCGGCCTCATAGCCACACAGGCCACCATCTCCACCGGCGCCTACGAGCGGGTTATTCGCAGGCTGGCGCCCCGGGCGGAGATCTACGCCGCCGCCTGTCCTCTGTTCGTGCCGCTGGTGGAAAACGGACGCACCCGACCGGGGGACGTGGTCATCGAGACGGTGGCCCGGGACTATCTGACTCCGCTGAAGGAGGCGGGCGTGGATGTGCTGGTGCTGGGCTGCACACACTATCCTCTGATCCGGGAGGTCATCGGGACGTTCATGGGCCCACAGGTGCAGCTGGTGGACTCCGGGGCGGAGGCCGCCCACGAGGTGGGCCGGTGGCTCTCGGAACATGACAGCCTGGCCTCCGCCGACCACGCCGGGAGCTGCCGCTGGTACGTCAGCGACGCCCAGGGCTTCCGGGAGCTGGCCTCCCGCTTCCTGGGCCGGCCCGTGACCGAGCCGGTGGAGCGGGTGGACATTGAACAGTATTGAGGAGACATTCATATGACAAAGGACGTTATCATATCTATCCGCGGCGCACAGGAATATGAGGGAGCGGATAACGACGCCGTCCAGCTGATGACGGCGGGCCAGCTGACCCAGAAGGGGGACGACTACGAGCTGAGCTATCAGGAGAGCGAGGTCACAGGCATGGAGGGGACCACCACCACCTTCCAGATCCAGGGCCCCCGGGTGACGCTGCTGCGCACGGGGACGGTCTGCTCCCAGATGGTGTTCGAGGAGGGCCGACGGCATCTTTCCCTGTACAGCACCCCCTACGGCAACCTGGAGGTGGGCATCGCCACCTCCCGTCTGGACTCCTCCATCTCCCCCACTGGAGGGAACCTGGAGATCGACTACTCCATCGAGATCGACCACGCCCTGGCGGGCTACAACTGCTTCCGTATCTCGGTGAAGGAGGATCGGGCCGCGCTGAAGCAGTAAGCTGTCTGGCACCGTGCCGGAGGCAGGGCCGGGGACGCATGCGGCGAAAAAGAACGGATGCAACGCTGTCTGACTGCGCTTACAACAGGACCTCTGCGGAGAGCTACCGCAGCTTTTGGGGCCTGCCCTGTTGCGCCCAATTTCCTTTTTTGACAGCTTGACGGAAAAAACGGGACTGCGGTGTGCAGTCCCGTTTTTTGCGGAGAGATGGCGGTCAGACTGGCGCCTCCTCTGACTCCTCCTGAGCGGCGTCCCCTTGGACGAACTTTTTCTGAACGGCTGGGAGGAGGTACTTCCGGGTGGCAAAGAGAATGGCCAGGGCCACCACGCCATAGATGTTGTCCACGGCATAGGAGTGGTCAATGACGATTTGACGGGCGATGGCGAAGGTGAGTACCTCAAAGACCACCTCGGTGGAGTGTTCGCACATCATGCGGATGATCTCCACCCCGATGACCAGGGTGAAGGCCATGTCCAGGATATCCTTGAACTCGTCGTAGATGGTAAAGCCCTCAATGTGGAAGGTGCTGCCCAGGAGCTGGAAGGTGTAGAACAGCACGTTGAGACACAGCACGCCGGCGATGATAAATTCCAGCACGGTGGCGAAGCGGTGCAGATAGTGTTGGGCGCGTGCCTTCATGGGGCAGACCTCCTTTTGCGGAATCGGCAGGGGCAAGGGCGAGCCTATACGGCCCATGGCGCAGGCGTACGCTGTACAAAACATACCCTACAACATCATTATAACGTACTGTTTCTTAAAAGTAAAGATGAAAACACAGGAAAAACGGCCGCTCTCTGTCCGGGGCACGGTTATGTCCCCTGATTATCCATGGCTCGCCGGATCTCATCCTTTACCATGTCCATCTCCTCCCGGAAGGCCCGGGCGGAGACGCGGAGACAGCCGTGGCCCAGGACGATGATCTGCTCCAAACCGTCGGAGGTGGCCACCCGGACGCGGTAGTGTTTTCCCAGCTTATAGGAGGCCTGCTCGATATACTGATCCGCCGTTTCCGCCTCCTGGGTGTAGACCACATGGATGTTGTGGTATTGCTCTACATGCCGGACGCCGCCCTTCACCCGATAGGCGTCGAAGACCAGGATGACACGGCACTGGCGGACGGCCTGATAGCTGCAAAGGTCGTCCATCAGGGACTGCCTGGCCCGATCCATGCTGTTTTTGGCCAGCCGGTTCAGGTCGTCCCAGGAGAAGATAATGTTGTATCCGTCCACCAGCAGATACTCCTCTACCGGCTCCCAGTCCCGGATGGTCACCGACTGAAGGGGGCGGTAGGGTCTGGAAGGGGAGTCGAAGGCACTCCTGCGCCGCACCGGGCCGTAGGTCTGCTCAAAGATGGCCTGGAGTTCCCTGTCCTGGGCGGCTGCGGCTGCATAGGCCCCCGGCCGGTGGACAGGGGGAGGGGACGGCTCCGGCTCGGGGGGCGGCGTTTCCCAGTCCGGGGTCTCCAGATGCTGATACTGGGCCACCTGATCCCATCTCACGAGAAAACCCGCCCCGTGGGCGCAAAAAACCGAGTCCGCCGTGTTCTCCACGTCGCTGTCCGGGTCGTAGCCGATGGCGGAAATCACCTCATCGGCGTTGTGACAGGGACGGTAGCCGCCCGGCAGGAGGGAGAGCTGTCCCCGCCCTCTGGTGTAGGCCACCACCTCATTGGCGTAGTCGCCCATCTCTGAGGCGGGGGCGATCCCCCGGAGAGTCACCCGATCGTCCGTCTGTTCGGGAGGCGCAAAATCGCCGGAGCGCTGCTGGAGATCGCTCATGGCCCGTCCCAGACAGTCCGCCGGAAGGTCGAGCTGCACCTCGTACCACGGCTCCAGCAGGACGGACTCCGCCCTGCGCAGCCCCTGGCGCACCGCCCGGTAGGACGCCTCCCGGAAGTCCCCCCCTTCGGTGTGCTTCAGATGGGCTTTTCCTGCCAGAAGGGTGATGACCAGGTCGGTGACGGGAGAGCCGGTGAGCACGCCCAGGTGCTCTCGCTCTGCCAGGTGGGTGAGGATGAGCCGCTGCCAGTTCACCTCCAGCTGATCCCGGTCGCAGGCGGAGCGGATCTGTATCCCGCTGCCCGGCTCCCCCGGCTCCAGCAGGAGATGCACCTCGGCATAGTGCCGAAGGGGCTCAAAGTGCCCCACTCCGGTGACCGGGGCGGCGATAGTCTCCCGGTACAGGATGTGCCCCGGGCCGAAGGACACCTCCAGCCCGTACCGCTCCGACAGTCTGCGCTTCAGGATCTCTACCTGCACCGGCCCCATGAGCTGGACGTGGATCTCCCCCAGGTGGCGATTCCAGACAGCGTGGAGCTGGGGATCCTCCTCCTCCAGCTCCCGGAGCCTGGACAGGACGGTGTGGGCGTCCAGCCCGTCGGGGAGCAGCACCTGGCAGGTCATTACCGGGGTGAGGATCGGCTCTGTCCCGTCCGGTTCAACGCCCAGGCCCTGCCCCGGTCGGGTGTGGGTCAGTCCGGTGACGGCGCAGACCATGCCCGCTTCCACCAGGTTTACCGCCTGGAATCGGGCGCCGGAGTACAGCCGGAGCTGGTCCGCTTTCTCGCTCCAGGGAACGCCCCGCTCCTCCCCGGAGAGGGGCTCCTTTACCCGGAGAGTACCCCCGGTGAGCTTCAACCAGGTCAGCCGGTTCCCCTGGGGGTCGCGGCTGATTTTGAACACTCTGGCTCCAAAGTCCGGCCCGTAGTCCGGGACGGGGGCGAACCGCTCCAGCCCGTGGAGCAGCCCGTCCACGCCCTCCAGCCGAAGGGCGGAGCCGAACCAGCAGGGGAACAGCTTCCGCTCCCCGACCGCCCGCCGCAGCGCGGCGTCGGACAGCGCCCCCTGCTCCAGATACTGCTCCAGCAGCTCCTCAGAGCAGACGGCGGCCTCTTCTCCCAGTGGCCGGTCAAAGGGGACGCAGCCATCTCCAAAGTGCTGCCGGAGCTGGGCGAGGACGGCGCCCCGGTCTGTGCCGGCCAGGTCGGTCTTGTTGACGAATAGGAAGACGGGAACCTGATAGGTCTCCAGCAGCTTCCACAGAGTCTCGGTGTGGCCCTGGACGCCGTCGGTACCGCTGATGACCAGCACGGCGCAGTCCAGCACCGGCAGCACCCGCTCTGCCTCGGCGGAGAAGTCCACATGGCCGGGGGTGTCCAGCAGGGTGACGGTGACCCCCTCCAGGGGCAGGATGGCCTGCTTGGAGAAGATGGTGATGCCCCGCTCCCGCTCCAGAGCGTCGGTGTCCAGAAAGGCGTCCTGGTGGTCCACCCGGCCAAGCCGTTTCAGGCAGCCCGCCCGGTACAGCAGCGCCTCAGAGAGGGTGGTCTTTCCTGCGTCCACATGGGCCAGCATGCCCACGGTGAGATAGCGCGCTTTGTCTGTGCTCATGTCTGGCCCCCTTCCTGCCGGGCATTGGAACTGCCCGCCCGACGATAAAAATGCTCACACGAAGGCGGGGGAAATTCGCGGATTTCCCCCGCCTTCGGTTTGCGTTCCGAATAAAACGATGTCACTGCGCCAGAAAGCACAGGATATCTGACAGAAATTGCTCCAGCACGTCGTTGCTGCTGCGGTAGATCTCGTGCTTTGCGGTGTGATAGACGACCTTTCGGCCCAGGGGCAGGAGAACTGCCAGATCGTCCTGGGGCGGGAGAAGAACGACCGTGTCCAGCCCCGCCTGACACAGGAGGACGGGCACCTGAACGGTGTGTGCCCTCGCCAGGATAGGATACTGAACGCCGATGGCCTCTCTGGCCCAGGAGTAGGTGGCGGCGGAATTCTGACGACACACATCCTCCCGCTTGCGCTCCAGATACCACAGATACCGGGCGTGGGAGGTGGCACAGCCATGCGCAAAGCGATCCGCGCCGTCGAAGGGGTGCTGGGTCAAAAGGGGCTTTTCCCCCTGACCGGCGGCGTACATGAGGCGGACAAAGGCGCGCCCCAGAGCGTTGGGAAAATCCCCCGCTGCGGGCACGACCATGGGCGCGCAGAGAACGCCCCGGTCAAAATCCCCGGGGTACTGCTCCAGGTACAAAATGGCGATGGCCCCGCCCATGGAGTGGCCAAACAGGCAACGACGCTTCCCGCGGCTTCGGGGCAGCACCACCTGGGTCACCAGATGGTGCAGATCCTGAACATAGTCGTCAAAGCGTACAGCGTGGGTCAGCCAGGTCTCCTCCAACAGTCGGTAGGACCTGCCGTGGCCCATATGGTCACAGAGAAAGACTCCATACCCCGCCCGGAGAAAGTACCAGGTCATCTCGGCATATTCCAGCGTGGACTCGTTAAAGCCGTGACTGATAAAAGTGATCCGGTCGCTGCCGCCCTCCGGCTCATACTGCTCCCAGTAGATGCCCTGGCCGGGGATGCGCTCGTCCACGCCGGAGGCTGCCCGGAGCTGACTGAGCCGGAGAAGCACCTGCTCCATGGACGCATCATAGCGCTCCTCCGGCAGAAGGGAAAACGGGAGGGCGGTCATGCTTCCCGGCCCCGCCTGCCCTTGACGGAGACAAAGGCGGCGATGGCGTCCGCCGTCTCCTCCGGGGTCAGCTGGTCGGTGCAGACGCACAGGTCATAGGCGGACATATCTCCCCAGGCGTGCTGGGAGAAGAAGTTGTGATAGGCGCTGCGGCCCTTGTCGATCTGGCGGATAAAGAGCTGGGCCATGGGACGGCTGAGTCCCTTTTTCCGGATGACGTTCTGGATACGCCGCTCCTCGGAGGCGTAGACATAGACGCTGACCAGGTCGCAGGTCCCCTTCAGGATGCTGTCGCCGCAGCGGCCGACAATGACCGCAGGCCCCTCCTGGGCCAGCTCCCGGATGATCTGGGCCTGCGCCTGGAAAAGCCTGACGTTGATGGGGGTGTCGGTGGCGGGAAGGCCCTGTTCCAGACGATCCAGAGAGACGGCGGCGGAACGCTCCGCCTGCTCGAACAGCTCCGGGGGCAGACCGCTCTCCTTGGCGGCCCTGTCTAAAATCTCATAGTCGTAATAGGGGATATTCAGTTTTTTGGCCAGAAGCCTCCCGGCCTCCCGGCCCTGACTGCCGGACTGGCGGCTGATGGTGATAACGGGCAGCGATTGATTTGCCATGGGACGCACTTCCTTTCCGTCAAACGGACGCCGGAGAGCGGGATACGTCTCGCCGTCTGGCGCAGCTTTTTTTGTCACTATCATTATAGCGCAAAACAGAGAAAATTCCAACGGACGATTTGTAAAAGTTGTGCAAACAACGGGTGTTTAGGAGCCGTACAGCTCCCGGGTGATGGTCTGGCCCGCCTGGGTGCCGGCGATGCCGCCCATGGCAGTTTCCCGCAGGGTGGCGGGAAGGCTCCGGCCCACATGGTACATGGCGTCCAGCACCTGGTCAGGGGGGATGGGACAGGTCATGCCCGCCAGGGCCAGGTCGGCGGAGAGCAGAGCGTTCACCGCCTGCGAGGCGTTCCGCTGGGCGCAGGGGATCTGCACCAGTCCGGCGATGGGGTCGCAGACCAGGCCCATGACGTTAATCATGGCGTGACTCATGGCGGTGAGGCTCTGCTCCGGGGTGCCGTCCATAAGGTAGACCGCCCCGGCGGCAGCCATGGCGGCGGCGGCGCCGCACTCCGCCTGACAGCCCCCCTCCGCTCCGGAGACGGTGGCGTTCTGGGTGATGACCGCCCCCACGCCGCTGGCAGTGACCAGAGCCTCCAGTACCTTCCGATGGGGGAAGGCTTCGCTCCTCCTCCAGAGTGAGCAGCACGGCGGGGACGATACCGCAGGCCCCGGCGGTGGGCATGGCGCAGATGCGGCCCATGGAGGCGTTGTACTCGCTGCACGACAGGGCACGGGCCATGACCCGGTTGAGCATGGGACCGCAGAGGGTCTGGGCGCCGGCGGCATATTTGGCCTGGGCCTGGGCGACGCCGGTGATGAGGGTGGGCTGGCCGGTGTGGCCCGGCTGGGGCGTATCCAGGGCGGCAGAGGCGGAGCGGGCCATAATGGTGTACCGCCATTCCATCCGGTCAAAAATTTTCTCCTCGCTCTGGCCGTTGAGCTCCTGCTCCTCGGCGCAGATCACCTTCCAGAGCGGCCAGTCCCGCTCCCGGCACAGGGCGAGCATACTGTCAAAATGAGAATACATGGCGTTCAGGCCTCCGACGGATTGAGTATGATGGCGTTCTGCACGCCCCGAAGCTGGATGAGGGTGTCACGGATGTCGGCGGGGATGGCGGAGTCCGTTTCGATGACGGAGCAGGCCACGCCCCCCTTCCGCTTCCGGCCGCACCGGAGGACGCCGATGTTGATGTTGGCATAGGCCAGCTCGGCGCAGATGCGGCTGAGCATGCCGGGGCGGTCTTCATAGATGACTAGCAGGGTGGGAAAGTCCAGGGTCACGTCGGTCTCAATGCCGTCGAAGCTGGTGACCAGCACCCGACCGCCGCCCACCGAGCTGCCCACGATCTGCGTGTGACTGCCATCCTGGAGGGTGAAGTCCATGACGACTGAATTTTCGTGAGCGTCCCCCAGGTCGGTGGGGTAAAAGTCATAGGTGATGCCCCGCTCCCGGGCCACCTGGAAGGAGCGCTTCATCTCCTCGTCTTCCTGGCGGATGCCCAGGATGCCGGCCACCAGGGCCAGGTCGGTGCCGTGGCCGTGGTAGGTTTGGGCGAAGGAGCCGTGGAGTCCGAAGGAGACATGGGTAAAGGGCTGACTGAGAAAGAGTGTGGCCAGACGGCTCAGACGGGCGGCCCCCGCCGTGTGGGAGCTGGAGGGACCGACCATGATGGGCCCGGCTACCTCGAACATACTGACAATCATGAGATACCTCCCCAGGGGCACAGTATACTGTCCGCAGACGGCGGAAGCCGTACCGACAGGGCATATGCGAGCCCCATTGATATATTATACCGAATTTTCCGTTGAAACAAGAGCTTTTCCAAATTCCGCTGCGGAAACTAGAATTTTTAAATCTGCTCTTGTCAATTTTCGGGAGTTGTGTTATTCTAATGCGGACACCGTTTTGGAGGAGATCAAAGTGGAAAAACAGATTCCGGGGCAGCAGGAGGTTGCCCTTGTGATTATGGCGGCCGGGCTGGGCTCCCGGTTCGGCGGGGGCATCAAGCAGCTGGAGCCGGTGGGCCCCAACGGCGAGATCATTATGGACTATTCCATTCACGATGCCATTGAGGCGGGCTTTACCCGGGTGATTTTTATCATTCGTCGGGACATTGAGGCGGACTTCCGCGCCGCCATCGGCGACCGCATCCAGGACATCTGCGCCCGGCGGGGCGTGCAGGTGGACTATGCGTTTCAGGAGCTCGGGGATCTGCCGGAGGGCTATGATCTGCCGGAGGGGCGCACCAAGCCCTGGGGCACCGGACAGGCGGTGCTGGCCTGCCGGGAGCTGATCCGGGAGCCCTTTGTGGTCATCAACGCCGACGACTATTACGGCAAGGAGGCCTTTGCCAAGCTGCGCGCCTTCCTGCTGGAGAACAGCGGGGCGAGGTTTCGCTTCTGCATGGCGGGCTTTATCCTGAACAACACCCTCAGCGAGCACGGAGGCGTCACCCGGGGCGTCTGTCAGGTGGACGAGGACTTCCGGCTGATGACGGTGAAGGAGACCAAGCACATCGTCAAGGTGGACGGCGGCGCCGCCATCCAGGAGGGAGACACGCTCACCCCCATCAACAGCGGCAGCCACGTCTCCATGAATATGTGGGGCCTGACCGGGGAGATGATCCGTATCCTCGACCGGGAATTCCGGGTTTTTCTGGAGCAGATGGCTGACCCCATGAAGGAGGAGTTCCTGCTCCCCACCGTCATGGACAGCCTGCTCCGGCGGGGAGAGGTCACCGTCCAGGTGCTGGAGACGCAGGACAAGTGGTTCGGCGTCACATATCGGGAGGACAAGCCGCTGGTGGTACAGTCCTTCCGGGCGCTGATCGACCAGGGCGTCTATGCCGAAGATCTGTACAGTAAATGAGTCGAACCAGGAAACAGCCCTTCCCTTTGGAGCGGTTCCAAGGGGACGGGCTGTTTCCTGTCCTTATGCGGGGAAGAAGAAGGAAACGATGGGGATGGTTACCAGACACAGCAGGGTAGAGGTGATAACGCCGCTGGTCAGGGTGTCCGTGTCCATGTCGTACTGGTGGGCCAGCATGACCGGCATATTTCCGGCGGGCATGGCGGCCAGGAGCACCAGGGCGGAGACCATCATGCTGTCCGGCAGCAGCCGCCCCAGCACCAGGGCCAGCAGGACGGGGAGAGCCAGCATCCGCACCGCCAGGAAGAGGTAGATGCGGGCGTTGGTCAGCACCTTTTTCAGAGAGGTGGTGGCCAGGCTCACCCCCAGCACCACCAGGGAGAGAAAGGTGGTGCAGTTGCCCACGTAGCTCAGCGTATCCCCCAGAAAATCCGGGACGGAGATGGGCAGCAGGTAGAGGGCAATGGCGATGTAGCAGGCCACCAGACCGGGGTTGAACAGGGAGGAGAGGCGGAAGGGGACGGGCTTCCCCACCGCCTTGGAAACGGCGTGGTAGCCGTAGCTGTAAAAGAGCAGAGAGTACATCACATTGAAGATGACCACATACAGCATGGCGGAGGCGCCCAGAATGGAGAGAGTCACCGGAATGCCCACAAAGCCCACATTCCCAAACAGGGAGAGCATATGATAGGAGGTGCGCTCCTCTCTGGGCGCCTTGGTCAGAATGGGCATCAGCTCGCCCACTGCCAGGAAGGTGCCGTAGATCACCGCGCACACCAGCGCGGTGACGCCCAGCTTTTCCAGGGTGAACGCAGAGGTATCCTCCAGGGCGCTGACCACGATCATTGCCGGGCTGCACAGCTGGACGATCATGGCGGACAGCTCCTTGCTGCCCTTTTCGGAGACGATACCAAGCCGGAACAGCAGAACGCCGACACCCAGCAGCAGGCCAACGGTGAGCATTTTACTGAAGATCAGGAGCATAAGGATCCTCCTCACGGTAAGAGGTTGACATAAAAATAAGGCGGACGGAGGCCCGCCGGAACGATTTGTATTATACTATGCCAGGGAAAGGGAGAAAATGGACAAAATAGCAGAATTCCGCCGGCGGTTTCGTTCTGAAATTGAAATTTTGGCAAGAGGCGGTCAGTGTAGCATTACAATAGATGTGAGACCAGAGGATAGAAAAAGGCGATTGAGTTT
>JAJPXB010000033.1 GCA_021205695.1 Clostridiales bacterium | reverse complement strand
AAACTCAATCGCCTTTTTCTATCCTCTGGTCTCACATCTATTGTAATGCTACAGATCTGAGGCCCCGCCGGGCCGCGTTGGTCTTGCAATCGGGGACGGATTCGGGTATACTTGCAGGGAGGGGCGGGGACGGCTCCGCGCCCCTAATATGTGAATCATATTTCTTTTTGTATATCCATGAAAAAAGGACGGCGGCGGGGGACGGACTTTGTGGCCCTCTCCCCCTTGCAAACGCCCGGGGAGGCACGCTATAATGGGGGCCGACCGGCGCGGGGCCGGGTCACAACGAACGGACGGGGCGGCGGACGCCCCGGAAAGGAAATCGACCATGAAAAAGCAGTTCCGGGCAAACCTGAACTCCATAGACACCGTGAAGGAATTCGTCGCCGTGGCCGGACAGTCGGCCTGCGAGATCGACGTGCGCTCCGGCCGCTATGTGGTGGACGGCAAGTCCATCCTGGGCCTGTTCTCCATCGACCTGTCCAATCCGGTGGAGATCGCGGTCCAGGGCGCGCCGGAGGACATTGCGCAGTTCGACCGGCTGAGCAGGCGGTTCCAGGTGGAGGCGGAGGACTGACCATGGCAAACGACCACGCCTTTTTCGCCCTCATCTCCCGCATGCGGTACATCGACCGCTGGGCGCTCATGCGCAACACGGACCGGGAGAACGTCCAGGAGCACTCTCATCAGGTGGCGGTCCTGGCCCACGCCCTGGCGGTCATCCAGAACCAGTATTTCGGGGGACAGATCGACCCGGGGCAGGTGGCCCTCACCGCCCTGTACCACGACGCCACCGAGATCATCACCGGGGATATGCCCACCCCCATCAAATACTACAACCGCACCCTCCGGGCCTCCTATCAGGAGGTGGAGGACAGGGCGGCGGAGCAGCTGCTGTCCATGCTGCCGGAGGAGCTGCGCGGCCAGTTCCAGCCCCTCCTGCAGCCCACCGACCCGGAGGTGGAGGCGGTGGTCAAGGCGGCGGACAAGCTCTCCGCCTACCTCAAGTGCGTGGAGGAGCGGAAGGCGGGCAACGACGAGTTCAACCGGGCGGGGGAGCAGACCTACGCCGCCCTGGAGGAGAACCCCCTCCCCGCCCTGCACTACTTTATGGAGCACTATCTCCCCAGCTTCCGTCTGACCCTGGACGAGCTGCAGGGATACGATATCACAGAAGAGAGGTCATCGCCATGCGCGCAATCGTAACCGTCGTGGGACAGGACAGAGTGGGCATCATCGCGGACGTCTGCGCTCTGCTGGCCAAGAACCAGGTCAACGTGCTGGACATCAGCCAGACCGTCATGCAGGACTACTTCACCATGATCATGATGGTGGACGCGGAGCAGACGGAGCTGCCCTTTGCCCGGCTGGTCCAGTACCTCCAGGAGGAGGGCAGGGGCCTGGGCCTGACCATCCACGTCCAGCGGGAAGACATCTTCAACGCCATGCACCGGATCTGAGGGACTGCCATGCTGAGTAGAAATGAGATCATGCAGACCATCGAGATGATCGACCAGCAGCACCTGGACATCCGCACCATCACCATGGGCATCTCCCTGCTCTCCTGCGCCGACCCCGACCCGGAGGCCTGCTGCCGGAAGATCTACGACAAGATCTGCCGGAAGGCGGAGCGGCAGCATTACCTGGCCCACGCCGGGATGTTCCTCCAGCGGGGGCGGGACAACGTGGTGGCCCTGGTGCCGGGGCGTCTGCAGGCGGACGGCCACAGCCATACGGTGGAGAAGTACAGCAAGTTCGCCTACTCCAGCCGGTTCGCCTTCAGCATCTCCCGCACCCCCGTGACCCTGGGGGAGATGGCTCCGGACAGCATGCTCTGCTTCCGGGTGGGGGGCTACTTCTATGTGAAGGACCTGGTGGAGCCGGGATACCGCGTCGGGGAGGACGGGCTGGACTTCCGCTGGTCGCCCCTGGAGGGCATCCGGGTGCGCACCCGGCTCGTCCCCAACGAGCGGGGCCATCTGCGCATCCACACGATCGAGAGCGGCTTCGACTGCACCGCCTATGACTGCGGCTTCGCCCTCTCCACCGACGACCGCATCTCCTTCTCCCGGAGGGCGGAGGGGCCTGTGTCCGAGGTGGTCAGCCGGGGCGACCGCTGCGCCGTCACCTCTCTGTCCGGGGACGGCAGGGGAGAGGTGCTCATCCCCGACCCCAACACCAACCTGATCGCCACCAAGACCTCCATCCCCATGGCGGTGTACGCCATCCGGAAGGGCGTGCAGACGATCCGGACCCAGGTGGACTATCTTTGAAATTCAATGTAAAGGAGAAACTGCTATTATGGACATCCGCTATTCTGCCAACCAGAGAGACGTCAAACGCTACACCACCCAGGAGCTGCGGGACGAGTTTCTGATCCAAAACCTGTACCAGCCCGACCGGGTGACGGCGGTATACAGCCATGTGGACCGGATGGTCACGCTGGGCTGTATGCCGGTACACGAGACTGTGTCCATCGACAAGGGCATCGACGTCTGGGCCAGCTTCGGCACGAACTACTTCCTGGAGCGCCGGGAGATCGGCATCTTCAACATCGGCGCGCCCGGCGAGATCCGGGTGGACGGCACGGTCTACCCCATGGGGAACAAGGACTGCCTGTACATCACCCGGGGGGCGAAGGAGGTGCTTTTCTCCAGCGACAGCCCGGAGGCCCCTGCCAAGTTCTACATGGTGTCCGCCCCGGCCCACTGCTCCTATGAGACCCGGCTCATCAAGCTGGCCGACGCCGCCAAGCGGCCCCTGGGCAGTATGGAGACCTCCAACAAGCGGGTCATCAACCAGTTCATCCATCCCGACGTGCTCCCCACCTGCCAGCTCTCCATGGGCATGACCGTCCTGGAGCCGGGCAGCGTGTGGAACACCATGCCCGCCCACACCCACGAGCGGCGGATGGAGATCTACACCTACTTCGACATCCCGGAGGGCAACGTGGTCTTTCACATGATGGGGGAGGGCCAGGAGACCCGCCACATCGTCATGCACAACGAGGAGGCGGTGATCTCCCCCTCCTGGTCCATCCACGCCGGAGCGGGCACCAGCAACTACACCTTCATCTGGGCCATGGGCGGGGAAAACCAGGCCTTTGACGACATGGACAACATCGACATCCCCGATCTGAGGTGAGCGGCATGAGCAACATTCTGGACGCATTCTCCCTGGAGGGAAAGCTGGCGCTGGTCACCGGCGGCACCTACGGCATCGGCTTCGCCATTGCAAAGGCCTTCGGCGAGGCGGGGGCCAAAATCGTCTTTAACGGCCACAATGCGGAGCGGCTGGCCCAGGCGGAGGCGGCCTACCGGGCGGCGGGCGTCGACGCCAGGGGCTATCTCTGCGACGTCACCGACGAGGAGCAGGTGCAGGCCATGGTGGCCCAAATCCGCGAGGAGGTCGGCGTCATCGACATCCTGGTGAACAACGCCGGCATCATCAAGCGCATCCCCATGTGCGAGATGTCCGCCGCCGAATTCCGTCAGGTGGTGGACGTGGACCTGAACGCCCCCTTCATCGTCTCCAAGGCGGTGCTGCCGGGGATGATCGCCAAGGGACACGGCAAGATCATCAACATCTGCTCCATGATGAGCGAGCTGGGGCGGGAGACCGTCTCCGCCTACGCCGCCGCCAAGGGCGGGCTGAAGATGCTCACCAAAAACATCTGCTCCGAGTTCGGCGGGCAGAACATCCAGTGCAACGGCATCGGCCCGGGGTATATCGCCACCCCCCAGACTGCCCCGCTGCGGGAGCTACAGGCCGACGGCAGCCGCCACCCCTTCGACCAGTTCATCTGCGCCAAGACCCCGGCGGAGCGCTGGGGCACGGTGGACGACCTGACCGGCCCGGCGGTGTTCCTGGCCTCCGACGCCTCCAACTTCGTCAACGGACAGATCTTGTATGTGGACGGCGGCATCCTGGCCTATATCGGCAAGCAGCCGTAACAGAGGGAGGGAGCTGCCATGTCCCCGCACACCGGCTGGCTGACCGTCCCGGAGTGGGCGCACGTCCGGCAGATCGACGTGTTCCGCCGGGAGCAGGACAACTCCCCTCTGCCCCCCACGGGAGCGCCCGCCAACCTCCACGTGCTGGCGCGGGGGGCGCTGACCCTGGGGCCGGGGGAGCATCGGCTCCGCCTCACCGCCGACGACCACTACCAGCTGTGGCTGAATGGCGTCTATGCCGGACAGGGCCCCGCCCCCGCCTACCCGGAGCGGTATCCCTACCTGACCTACCCCCTGGCGGGGGAGCAGACCGTCACCGTCGCCCTCCACCTGTACTATCAGGGCCTGGTGAACCGGGTGTGGAACAGCGGCGACGGACGCTTCGGCCTGTGGGCGGAGGCGGTGGGCCCAAATGGGGCGGTCTGCCCCATCGAGTGGAGATACCGGATCTGCACCGCCTATTCCGGCGCGCCGGTGGGGTATGAGACGCAGTTCCTGGAGGACTTCGACGCCCGGCAGTACCCGGAGGGCTGGGAGCGCCCCGGCTTTGACGACAGGGACTGGGGCCGTCTCGTCCCCGCCCTCTGGGCGGACTATCGCCTGATTCCCCAGGAGACGGAGCCACTGTGGGAGGGGGAAAGGCTGCCGGAGAGCGTGCGCCCCGTCCCCGGCGGCCTGCTCCTGGACTTTGGCCGGGAGCTGGCGGGGACGCTGCATCTCTCCGCCAGGGGACACGCCGGACAGACGGTCATCCTCCGTCTGGGGGAGGAGCTGGAGAAGGGGCGGGTGCGCTGCGAGCTGCGGTGCAACTGCCGCTATGAGGAGCGCTGGACCCTGGACGAGGGGGAGAACATCCTCCACCCCTACGACTACAGGGCGTTCCGCTATGCGGAGGTGCTGTATCCAAGGGATGTGGAGGTCAGCGATCTCCACGCAGAGGAGCGGCACTACCCCATGGACGAGCGCCTGTCCGATCTCCGCTGTCCCACAGACGAGCTGGGGGACATCTTTGCCATTTGCAAAAACGCCGTCCGCTGCTGCACCCAGGAGGGCTTTGTGGACTGCTGCACCCGGGAGAAGGGGCAGTACCTGGGGGACGCGGTCATCACCGCCCGCTCCCACCTGTGGCTCACCGGGGACCCGGCCATGCTCCGCAAGTGCATCGGGGACTTTCTGGCCTCTGCCCGCATCTCCCCCACCCTGATGGCGGTGGCCCCCGGCTCTCTCATGCAGGAGATCGGGGACTACTCCCTGCTGTTCCCCCTGCTGGTGTGGACGGACTGGGAATTTACCGGGGACAGGGATTTCCTGGCCCGGTGTCTCCCCGCCGTGTCGTCCCTGCTGGACACGTTCGCCCGGAAGTGGCAGCGGCCCGACGGCCTGCTGGAGACGGTGGATGAGCTGTGGAACCTGGTGGACTGGCCGGACAACCTCCGGGACGACTATGACTTCCCCCTGCCCCGGCCCATCGTGGGCCAGGGCGTCCACAACGTCATCAACGCCCTGTGGTACGGGGCGCTGGCCACGGAGGAGCGGATGAAGGCCGCGCTGGGCCTGCCGGCGGAAAACCGGTCTGACCGGGTGAAGGCGGCCTTTTTGCGGGCCTTCTACCGGCGGCCGCAACGGCTCTTTGCCGACAGCGCCGTCAGCGGCCACTGCTCCCTCCACGCCAACCTCTACGCCGCATTCTTCGGCCTGCTGCCGGAGGAGGGGTGGGACGCCTATGAGCGGTTGCTCTGCACCCCCGGGCGGGTGTGCGGCGTGCTGCCCATGTATTTCGCCCTCCGGGGCCTGGGGCGCATGGGGAAATATGACGCCCTTTACCGCCTGCTGACCCGAACGGACGCATACGGCTGGCGCAATATGCTCCGGGAGGGGGCCACGGCCTGCTTTGAGGCCTGGGGGAAGGAGCAGAAGTGGAACACCAGCCTGTGCCACCCCTGGGCCAGCGGGGCCATCCCCCTCATTGTGGAGGAGCTGGCGGGGCTGCGGCCCGACCCGTACAGCCGGTCGGGGTTCCGGTTTGAGCCCCATCTGCCGGAGGAGCTGGACGGCTTTACCCTTCGGGCCCCGTTCCGGGGCTCGCTGCTGACGGTGACGAAGCGAAGGGGCTGCGCCCCCACATTGGAAAGGACGGAACTGGAATGCTTTACCCAAAACTGAGCGAGGCCCGCACCCTGATGGGACTGAACGACGTATGGGCCTTCCGGACGGCGGGGGCGGAGGACTATCCCCGGGAGTGGACGGCGGCGCCCATGGAGGACGCCCTGACCATGGCGGTGCCCGCCTCCTACAACGACCAGAAGGACGACGTGAACCTCCGCAGCCACTACGGCTGGGCGGTGTATCAGCGGCGCTTTTCCGTCCCCAGGAGCCTTTTGGGGGAGCGCATCGTTCTCCGCTTCGGGGCGGTGACCCATACCGCCGACGTGTACCTGAACGGCCGGAGGCTGGGGAGCCACAGAGGCGGCTTCCTGCCCTTTGAGTTCGAGGTGAACGACGCCCTGACCGCCGGGGACAATCTGCTCACCGTGGCGGTGGACAATCGGGTGAACTACGCCACCCTGCCGGTGGGCAACGAGAGCACCGTGGCCTTCTTCGGCTCGGACAACCCGGGCATCCCCTCCATCGAGCTGGCCAAGACCCGCTGCAGGCCCGCCAACAGACCCAACTTCGACTTCTTCAACTATGCGGGCATCATCCGGCCCGTGTACCTCTACACCACCCCCAGGGACTACATCCGGGACATCAGCCTGGCGCCCGGCCTGGACGGGGCGGACGGCCTGGTGGACTGGCGGGTGGAGACGGTGGGCGCGGGCAGCGTCCATGTGACCATCCTGGACGAGCAGCGCCGCGCCGTGGCTGAGGCGGACGGAGCCGAGGGCCGGTGCCGCATCCCCAACGCCGTCCTGTGGCAGCCGGGAAGGGCCTATCTCTACACCGCCCGGGTGAGCTTCGGGGAGGATGTGTACGAGCAGACCTTCGGCGTGCGCACGGTGGAGGTGCGGGGGACGCAGTTCCTCATCAACGGCCGACCCTTCTACTTCAAGGGCTTCGGCAAGCACGAGGACAGCTTTTTCCACGGGCGGGGGACGGATTCCTGCCTGAACGTGAAGGACGTGTCTCTCATCCGCTGGCTGGGGGCCAACTCCTTCCGCACCAGCCACTACCCCTACGCCGAGGAGATGTACGACCTGTGCGACCGGGAGGGCATCGTCATCATCGACGAGACCCCCGCCGTGGGCATCAACGCAGGTGGCAGCGAGGACCCCTACCGGGTCATGCGCATCCGTCAGCATCACCGGGACGTGCTGCGGGACATGATCGACCGGGACAAGAACCACCCCTCGGTGGTCATGTGGTCTGTCGCCAACGAGCCGGACACGGAGCACTTCCCCCAGTCCGCCTACGACTACTTCCGCCCCCTCTATGACCAGGCCCACGCCCAGGACCCCCAGAACCGGCCCGTCACCCTGGTCTGCTGCCAGAACAACTACGAAAAGGACATCATCACCCGCACCATGGACGTGGTGTGTCTGAACCGGTACTATGGCTGGTACAACCTGTGCGGCGACCTGGACGCCGCCTGCGACGCGCTGAACACCGAGCTGGACTTCTGGGCGGAGCAGGGCAAGCCGGTGATGTTCACCGAGTACGGGGCGGACACCTATCCCGGCATCCACAACACCAACGGGGAGATGTTCAGCGAGGAGTACCAGAGGGACTATTACGCCCGGCTGAACGCGGAGCTGGACAGGCGGCCCTTCTTTATCGGGGAGCACGTGTGGAACTTCGCGGACTTCGCCACCATCCAGGGCCCCATGCGGGTGGACGGGAACAGGAAGGGCCTGCTGACCCGGGACCGCCGCCCCAAGCTGGCCGCCCATTACTTCCGCCGGCGGTGGAAGGGGATACCGGATTTTGGCTACAAGGGATGAAAACGTGAAAAACAGGCCGGAGCCGCTTTTCCAGCGGCTCCGGCCTCAGTCTGTCAAAAACACGGATCTGTGCGGATGAAAGGGAACAGCGCTGTGCGCTCTGGCGCAGGGCGTGCTCCTTCGCCCGCTCACTCCTCCGTGATGTGGACGTGGTTGTTGATGTGGTCGATGCAGTAGCAGTGATACCCCACGCACCGGGAGCAGTACCGGAACTCCAGATCGGGCCAGTCCACATCGGTACGGCCGCAGACGGTGCATTTGTGGGTGTAATTTTGCTTTTTCAGGTCGCGGGAGGCCTTTTTGAACTGGATGACATTGGGCTGACGGGCGTGATTGGCCCGGCCCCGAAGGCGGTTCACCTGGTAGACCAGCTCCGGCCAGAAGAAGATCAGATAGTTGAGCACCGAGACGACGATGGACAGCGCCCCGCCGACGTCCAGGGAGATCAGGCTCATCACCAGGGAGATGGCCAGCAGACCGCCCTCGATGTAGCCCAGCCACTTGGCCTTGATGGGGATAAAGAAGAACAGCAGGAACCGGGCGTCGGGATAGAGGGTGGCGAAAGCCAAAAACAGGGTCATCTCCAGATAGGAGGTGCTGGCCGAGCCGGTGAACAGTCCCATGACGACGGTGAGCGCCAGACCCAGGAAGTAGTAGCAGTTGAACTTCGCGGTCCCCCACTCTCGCTCCAGATTGGTCCCGATGAACCAGAGGAAGTACATCCCCAGGAGGAAGTAGATCACGTTCTCGCCCCAGGTGGTAAAGACAAAGGTGATCAGCCGCCAGACCTGCCCCTGGAAGATCAGCGCCCGGTCAAAAGAGAGCATACTGGACACCGCCACCCCGCTGTAGGAGATGAGATCCAGTACATAGACGATGGCGCTGCCGCCAATGAGGTAGTACACCAGGTTGGGGATACCGAACCGGGGGTGCTGATAGCAGAAGCGTTCAATGAGATTGTTCAGCCTGTTCACGGGAGGGCCTCCTTACATAACGCGGCATAGTTCAAGCTGCCCTTATTCTATCCAATTTTTCCCGGGAAATCTATGGTCAATTTATGAACAATGGGGGCCGTTGACCAGCTTTGCCATGTCCTCCGGGAGCGGCTCCTCAAAGGCCAGCCGCTCCCCGGTCACGGGATGCACCAGCGCTAGCCGCCAGCTGTGGAGGGCGGGCCGGTCGATGACCTCCGGACATGGCCTGCCATAGAGGAAATCCCCCACCAGAGGATGCCCCAGGTGGGACAGGTGTACCCGGATCTGATGGGTGCGCCCCGTCTCCAGCTCCAGGGCTACCAGACTGCGGCCCCGGGCCTGGGCCAGCACCCGATAGCGGGTCACAGAGGGCTGCCCGTCAGGGGAGACCTGCCGCTTCTGGATGGAGTCGGGGCACCGGCCGATGGGGAGATTGATGACCCCCTCCGGCGGGGAGAGATATCCGTCGCAGACCGCCAGATACTGCCGCCGGAAGTCTCCGGTGTGGAGGGTCTGCCCCAGCCGCTCCTGGGCGAAGGGGTGGGCCGCCACCACCATCAGGCCGGAGGTGCCCCGATCCAGCCGGTGGACGGGGTGAAAGGCGGCGAAGGGGTCGCTGTCCTGCCAGTGACAGATCAGGGCGTTGCCCAGGCTGTCCTCCCAGTGTCCGGGGCCGGGGTGGGTGGACATCCCCGGGGCCTTGTTCACCACCACGATGTCCCGATCCTCGTACCGGATATCCAGCGGGAGGGGCGTCGGCGTCATGGCCTCCCCGCCCTCCGGGTCGGAGAGCCGGAGAGTGAGCCTCTGTCCCGCCCGGGCCCGGTCCCGGGTGGTGACCCGGATACCGTCCAGCCGGATGCCGTCGGCCAGCCACTTGATGCGGCGCAGGAGGGCGCTGGAGAGCCCGAACTGCCCCCGGGCGATCCGGTCTACCCGCTGCCCGTCCCGCTCCGGCTCCACTGTCGCAGACAGATAGCGGGGCGCTGCCGGTATGCAGCGCCCCTGATGGCTGGAGTTGTTGTCAGAAAGGGGGGAGGGGTTCAGCATCTGGCCAGGCCGTCCACCTGCAGGACCACGCCGGAGATATAGGAGGCCTTATCCGAGGCGAGGAAGACGAAGGCGTTGGCGATGTCCTCCGGCTGCCCCAGGCGACGCAGGGGGATCTGGGCGACGAGGGGCTTGATATACGCCTCGGGGACCGCTTTCATCATGTCGGTCAGCGTGATGCCGGGGGCCACCGCGTTGACCCGGATGCCCGCAGGCCCCAGCTCCCGGGCCAGGGAGAGGGTCAGGCCGTTGACGGCGAACTTGGAGGTGGGATAGGCCACGCCGCTGGGCTGACCATAGACGCTGACCATGGACGAGGTGTTGAGGATGACGCCGCTGCCCTGGGCCTTCATGCCGTCCACCACCGCCCGGGTGCAGTTGTAGACGCCCTTGACGTTGAGGTCCATCACCTTGTCGAAGGTGTCCTCCGTGTAGGAGGTGATGGGGGTGCTCTCCGAGATGCCCGCGTTGTTCACCAGAATGTCGATCCTTCCATAGCGGGCGGCCACATCGTCAAAGGCGGCCTTGACAGCCTGATAATCGGCCAGGTCGGGCCAGATGGCCTCCACCTTCGCGTCGGGGTCGGATTCCTTCAGCTGGGCGATGGCCTGATCCGCCGTCTCCTGGCGGCTGGCACACAGGACGACGGCTGCGCCCTCCTCCAGAAAGGCCTGCACTGTGGCAAAGCCGATCCCACGGCTGCCGCCCGTGACGATGGCGACCTTGTTCTCCAATAGCATCATAGTTCTGTGCCTCCTGTCATGTGATGCGGATGCGCTCCGCCGGTGAGGGGAGATGATCCTACCCCTATCATAGCGGAAAACGTCCGTCCCGTCAATCGAAACCGTTGAAAAACAGCACATTAAATAGGGACCTTTCCCTTTTGTGACAGGTTCCACTCGGTTTTGATTGCACTTTTCTATATATTCTGTTACAATTAGAGCAGAGAAAACGGTATGCTGCACAGACAGGAGGAAGGCCCATGATCCGCATTGCAGTGGTGGACAACGCAGAGACGGCGGCCCGGCAGATCGCCGATTTTTTGAAACGATATCAGGAGGAGCACGGCCTTCTGTTCCAGGTCAGCCTCTTTCGCGACGGGCTGGAGCTGCTGGACGGGTTCCAGCCCACCTATGACCTGATCTTCCTGGACGTGGAGATGCCCAACAAGGACGGCATGGCCACCGCCCGGGAGATCCGCAAGGTGGATGCAGACGTGACCCTGGTGTTTGTCACCCGCATGGCCCAGTATGCCGTCAACGGCTATGAGGTGCAGGCCATGGATTTCCTGGTCAAGCCGGTGAGCTATGCCGCCTTTGAGCTGCGGATGGACCAGCTGCTCCCCCGGCTCCGCAGTCAGGAGGAGCGATACATCCTCATCTCCGGCAAGGACGGGATGCGCAAGCTGCCCGTCTCCCGACTGATCTATGTGGAGGTCATCAAGCACCGGCTCCTCTACCACACGGAGGACGGGGTCTACGAGACCAGCGACACCATGAAGCGGGCGGAGGAGCAGCTGACGGGCTGCCCCTTTGCCCGGTGCGACAACTGTTACCTGGTGAATTTGCGTTATGTCACCTGGGTGGGGCAGAAGGAGCTGCAGGCCGGGCCGGATCTGCTGAAGATCAGCCGCCCCCGGCGCAAGGCGTTTCTCCAGGCGCTGACCGATTACATCGGCGGCGTGGAGCCGGGAGGTGACGGGGCGTGATGGAGCTGTTTGAGCTGCTGTGGAGCGGCCGGTTCGTCACCGAGATGCTGATGTCCTGCTTCCTGGTGGCCCTGCCCCACAAGAAGCGGGAGGGCTTCGGCCTCCGGGCCGCGCTGCTCTGTCTGGCGGTAGTGGGCGGCGCTCTGCTGGTGATGAACAGCGGCACTGCCCAGTCCATCTGGACCGACCCCGCCTATACCACCGTGAGCTGCCTCATCTATATGGCGGTGTTTTTCGCCCTGGCCCTGGCCTTTTTCCTGTTGCTGTGTCCGGTGACGGTGCGGGAGGCGCTGTACTGCACGGCCCTGAGCATGACGGTGCAGCACATATCCTCCGCCCTGCTCCTGCTGCTGGCGGCGATCATCCCCGGCGAGGGGGATCTGTTCCGGGCGACGCTGTGGCTGGTGACCATCGTGGTGCCCTATGTGGCGGTCTATTTTGGCTGTATCCAGCCCATTGGAGAGAAGGGGGCCTACCAGTTCAACGTGCTCAACCTGACCTCCGCCACCCTGCTGATCTTCCTGGTGTCCGCTTTTTTCAGCACCATCGCCAAGGGGCTGGATACCACCGGACAGGAGCCGCTGTTCCTCATCTGCCAGGTGTATGAGATCCTCTGTTGCTGCTTCCTCCTGTGGCTCCAGGTCAGCCAGAAGGAGGCGCTCAGCCTCCAGCACGAGCTGGACATCCAGGATTATCTCCGGCACCTCCGCCATGAGCAGTCCCAACAGGCCCGGGGGGAGATGGAGCTGACCACCCACCTGATGCACGAACTGAAGCATCAGGTGGCGGATATGCTCAAGGAACAGAGCGACGACGACCGGGACAGGCTGTTGGACGAGATCGCCGACAACCTGACCGTCTATGACGAGAACATCGACACGAGAAACGAGACGCTGAACACCGTCATTCAGGAGCGGAGCCTGTTCTGCCGGGCCAACCATGTCTCCTGGATGTGCGTGGCGGACGGGGCCAGCCTGGACTTTATCCAGACCGGCGACCTGTACCTCATCTTTCGCAACGCCCTGGACAACGCCATCGAGGCGGTGTGTCAGCTCCCGGATATCCAGCGGCGGGTCATCGACGTGAAGGTGTACACCCGCAACGCCCTGTTGATGATCCAGATCGAGAACCGCTTTCTGGGACGGCTCCAGTTTGAAAACGGCCTGCCGGTCACCACCAAGGAGGACCGGAGCTACCACGGCTACGGCCTGAAGACCATCCAATCCATCGCCGAGCGGTACGGGGGCTGCGTCACCGTCCGGGCCATAGACGGGCGATTCTCCCTCCAGGTGATGATCCCTGTGCCGAAGGAGTAAACTCCCCAAATCCGGGCCGCCTCCAGCCCGGATTTTTGGCGTCCATGACAAAGTGTGCGGGAAAAATGACAGGTTGTGCAGGATTGCTTGAATCGTTTTGGCAAAGTGCTGTAAAATGTATCCATCGGGAGTGACGTCGCTCCCAACCCGCTCTCCCGGCATCTGCGCAGTGCCCGGGACGGCACAGCACAAAAACGAGAATGGAGGAATCAAACTGTGAAACATTCCAAGCTGTGGACCGGACTTTCGTCCGTAGTCGCCATCCTGCTGGTCGTCTCTATCCTGGCGACCCAGTGTATGCTTGACTATGCGTCCACCATCAACCAGGCGCTGGGCATCTCTACCAGCCAGATCGTCAACAGCGGCGATTCTGACGAGGACCTGACCTATTACGAGAGCGAGTACGGCGAGCTGAATGCGGAGAACCTGCAGCTGCTTATCGCCGACACCTATGAGGAGGCTGTGACCGAGGAGGCCGAGGGCGCTGTCCTGCTGAAAAACGAGGACAATGCGCTGCCCCTGACCTCCGACGAGACCCGGGTGACCCTGTTCGGCCACGCCGTGGCCCAGCCTCTGTACAAGAACTCCTCCGCAGGCTCCAGCGGCTATGAGGGGGAGTACTGCATAGACCTGTACACCGCCCTGACGGATGCGGGCTTTGCCATCAACGACACCTTGTATGACGCCTATGTGGCCAGCGATACCGCCCGTGGCACCGGCGGCTATGACTATTCCACCGGTACCAGCAGCGAGGCGTCCCTGGGCGAGGAGGACATCTCCTTCTATACCGACGAGCTGCAGGCTTCCTGGGCGGACGACTACAACGACGTGGCCATCGTTATGTTTGCCCGTGAGGCAGGCGAGGGCATGGAGCTGGAGCAGGAAGACAGCTACGAGGGCATCAGTTCCCTGGCCCTTCATCAGGAGGAGAAGGATCTGCTCCAGATGATCAACGACTCCGGCGTGTTTGACAAGATCATCGTCCTCATCAACAGCGGCAACGCCATGGAGCTGAACTGGCTGGATGAATACAACGTGGACGCCTGCCTGTGGATCGGACTGCCCGGTCAGCGGGGCTTTGAGGGCGTGGCGGCTCTTCTTACCGGCGAGGCCAACCCCTCCGGCCACCTGGTAGACACCTACGCTGTCAACTCCCTGTCTGCTCCCGCCGTGGTGAACGCCAGCTATAACAACCAGACCTGGACCAACCTGGACGAGGTCCTGGCGGCGGTGGAGGATGCCGACGCCGGCGTCTCCTACTACAACGTTCAGGCCGAGGGCATCTATGTGGGCTATAAGTATTACGAGACCCGGTACGAGGACACCGTACTGGGCCAGGGCGGGGCGGATTCCTCCGTGGGCTCCTCCACCGGCAGCAGCTGGAACTACACCGACGAGGTGCAGTATCCCTTCGGCTACGGCCTGTCCTACACCACCTTTGAGCAGACCCTGGACAGCGTGGTCATGGACGGGGACGACATCACCGTCACCGTGACCGTCACCAACACCGGCACCGTGGCCGGAAAGAGCGTGGTTCAGGTCTATGCCCAGACCCCCTACGGCGACTATGAGAAGGAGAACCTGGTGGAGAAGTCTGCCATCCAGCTCCTGGACTTCGGCAAGACCGACACCCTGGAGCCGGGGGAGAGCCAGACCCTTGAGATCGTCTGTGACCGGTATCTCCTGGCCAGCTACGACTACACCAATGCCAAGGGATACATCCTCAGCGCCGGAGACTACTACATCTCCATTGGCGACGACGCCCATGACGCCCTGAACAACGTCCTGGCCGCCAAGGGCGCCACCGGCATGGTGGCCGTGGACGGCACCGAGACCGACGGCGACGCCTCCAAGACCTATACCTGGACGCTGGACGCCGTGGATACCGAGACCTATCGCTACTCCTCCGCCACCGGCGAGGAGGTCACCAACCAGTTTGACGACTGTGACATCAACTACTGGGCGGAGGGCACCGTCACCTACCTGACCCGTCAGGACTGGGAGGGTACCTATCCCACCGAGGCCACCCAGATTACCCTGGACGACGCCATGATCGACGCCCTGGCCGGTTATAATTACGAGAAGGCGGAGGACGCCGCCTCTGTCAGCGACTACACCACGGGCGACAACCAGGGCATCCCCCTGGCGGCCATGATCGGCCTGGACTATGACGACCCGGAGTGGGACACCTATCTGAATCAGTTCACCGTTGAGGAGCTGTGCGCTGTGATGGCAGACAACTTCGGCACAGCCGAGATTACCTCCGTGGGCAAGCCCGCTGTCGTGGTGGGCGACGGCCCCGACGGTGTGGGCGGCACCTTCGACGCGGATCTGTACGGCGACGACCGGGACGACTGCTGCTTCCCCTGCCAGGTAATCCTGGCCTCCACCTTCAACAAGGAGCTGTTGTACAACCGGGGCAACCTGATGGCCGAGGAGTGCCTGTATCTGGGCTTCGAGCTGACCTGGATGCCCGGTTCCAACGTCCACCGCACCCCCTTTGGCGGCCGTAACTTCGAGTACTACTCCGAGGACTCCACTGTGGGCTATATCTGCGCCGCCATCGAGGTGGAGGCTATGGAGTCCAAGGGCGTCCACGCCGGCATGAAGCACTTCGCCGGAAACGACCAGGAGGAGAACCGGCAGGGCATCGCCGTATTCTTCAACGAGCAGACCTTCCGTGAGGGCGCTCTGCGGGTGTTCCAGAAGGCCGTCTCTGAGTCCGGCTGCATGGCCATCATGCACGCCTTCAACCGCATCGGCTTTACTTGGTGCTCCACCAGCACTGCCCTGTGTACCCAGGTGCTGGAGAACGAATGGGGCTTTGTTGGTCTGCAGGAGACGGATGCTGTCATCAGCGCAACAGACTCCTATCTGGCTCACTATGTGGACGCCATCGTGGCAGGGACTGACACCTTCTGTCTTGACTTTACCAGTGTCAGCTCCAGCACTCTGCTGGCTGCCATCACCGAGAATGACGACGGCGATCTGCTGGGCATGGTGCGCAAGGCCGCCCACGATAACCTCTATGCTGCCGTCAACAGCAACATTATGAACGGCAGCAGCGCAGACTCGGTGATCGAGTCCATCACCCCCTGGTGGCAGCCCACCATGTACGCCATCATCGCCGTGTGCGCCGTGCTGGAGGTTCTGTGCCTGGCGATGATGCTCCGGAAGAACCTGAAAAAGAACCCCGGTAAGGAGGCGTGACAAATGTCGATACTGAAAAAGAAATCCTTTGGCTGGTATGTCCTGCTGGTCTCCGCCATCGTGGCGGTGGTGGGGTTGGTTCAGTTCTCCAGCTGGGCCCCTGACCACAGCGCTACGGACTCTGTTATCACCGTGGCCCTGATTTTGGGCATCGCCATCGACCTGGTGACCGTCTGGAAGGACCTGGACATCCTGGTGGTGGCCTCCTCCGCCTGCTATATGGTGGGCTGTGTCCGCATCGTCACGGACAACGTGGGCTCCTTCGTGGACGCCTATCAGGGCATCGTGATGTTCGGCGACTCCACCCAGGTGGGGACCATCATCTCCATCGCAATGGTCATGGGCGTGGCGGCCCTCCTGTCCGCCGTGTCCGGCTTCCTTCCCCGGGAGAAGGAATTAGCGTAAGATTCACCTTTCGGGCCGCCGCAAGGCGGCCCGAACCCGTAGAGAGAGGGTGCATTCATTGAAACTTGCGTTTAACGACAACTGGAGCTATCGCCGCCTGGGGGTCGCGGACGCCGCAAAGCCCGTGACCCTGCCCCACGACGCCATGCTGGCCGAGAAACGGACGCCGGACGCCCCCGGCGGCACGAATACCGGCTGGTTCGAGGGCCACGACTACTGCTATGAAAAGCGGTTCCAGGCCCCGGCGGAGTGGGCGGAGAAAAACGTCCTTCTGGAATTCGAGGGGGTCTATCACAACGCCGAGGTCTGGCTCAACGGGGAGCAGGCGGCGTTCCACCCCTACGGCTACACCGGCTTTCGGGTGAGTCTGGACAGCAGGCTCCGGTACGGGGAGGAGAACGAGGTGCGGGTCATCGCCCGCAACGCCGACCAGCCCAACAGCCGCTGGTACTCCGGCGCGGGCATCTACCGCCCGGTGTGGCTCCACGTCCTGCCCCATGACCACATCTGCCCCGACGGGGTGCGGGTGTCCACCCGTTCCATCGACCCGCCCCAGGTCCAGATCCAGGTGCGCACCGAGGGGGAGGCCCCTCTGTCCGTCCAGCTGCTGGACGGGGAGCGGCTGCTGACCACGGTGGAGCTGCCCGGCACGACCCGGACGGCGAGCGTCACCCTCCGGGGGGCGCAGCTCTGGTCTCCGGAGCATCCCAGGCTGTACACCTGCCGGGCGATCTTCGGGGAGGACGTCCAGGAGACGGCCTTCGGCATCCGGACGGTGGAGTGCGACAGCAGGCGGGGCTTCTGCATCAACGGGGAGCGGGTCATCCTCCGGGGGGCCTGTATCCACCACGACAACGGCCTGCTGGGGGCGGTGGCCCATCCCCAGGCGGAGGAGCGGAAGATCCGGCTGCTGCTGGAAAACGGCTACAACGCCATCCGCTCCGCCCACAACCCCTGCTCCAAGGCCATGCTGGACGCCTGCGACCGGCTGGGTATGCTGGTCATGGACGAGTATGTGGATATGTGGTACATCCACAAGACCCAGTATGACTACGCCTCCTGCATGGAGCAGCAGTGGAGACAGGACCTGGCGGACATCGTGGAGAAGGATTTCAGCCACCCGTCCGTGGTGATGTACTCCATCGGCAACGAGGTCTCCGAGACGGCCCAGCCAAGAGGCATCGAGCTGACCGGCCAGATGCGGGACTGGCTCCACGAGCTGGACAGCCGCCCTGTGACCTGCGGCATCAACATCTTCTTCAACTATCTCAGCTCCATGGGCTTTGGCGTCTACAGCGACGACAAGGCGAAGAAGGAGGCGGAAAAGGCGGAGAAGAACCAGGGCAAGTCCGGCAAAAAGAAGGCGGTGGGCAGCGAGTTCTTCAACAACCTGGCGGGGCTCATGGGCTCCGGCTTCATGAAGTTCGGCGCCACCCTCCACGGGAGCAACGTCAAGACCCGGGAGGCTTTCGCAAAGCTGGACGTGGCGGGGTACAACTACGGCATCAACCGCTATGAGGGGGACTTCGGGCGGTACCCCGACCGGGTCATTGTGGGCAGCGAGACCTTCTGCGCCGACGCCGCCCGGTTCTGGGACATTGCCAAGGAGCATCCCGCCCTCATCGGCGACTTCGTCTGGGCCGGGATGGACTACCTGGGCGAGCTGGGCATCGGGGCCTGGGAGTATGCCGACTACGCCCCCGAATTTGACCACGGAGTGGGCTGGTTGACCGCAGGCAGCGGGCGGCTGGACATCACCGGCAAGCCCGCCGGCGAGGCGGCCTATACCCAGGTGGCCTTTGAGCTGTCCCCCATCCGCATCGGCGTCGTCCCGGCGGACCACGCCTTCGACCGGCACTCCCCCTCCGCCTGGCGGATGTCCAACACCTTTGAGAGCTGGAGCTGGAACGGGGCCGAGGGCAGAGAGACGCAGGTGGAGGTCTACAGCCGGGGTGCGGAGGTGGCTCTGCTGCTGAACGGCCAGGAGCTGGGCCGGAAAAAGACGGCGAAAAACTGTCGCACCTCCTTCCGGGTGGCCTATCAGCCGGGAGAGCTGACCGCCGTGGCCTATGACGGGAGCGGGGCGGAGCTGTACCGCACCTCTCTCCGGAGCGCCGGGGACGAGACGCGGCTGACCCTGGCTCCCGAGGCGGAGACGGTCGCACCGGACGGCCTGTGCTATGTCCGGCTGAAATACACCGACGGGGAAGGAGAGGTCAAGCCCCTGGTGAGGGGAGACATCCACGTCACCGTCCAGGGCGGCGCCCTGGTAGGACTGGGCAGCGCCTGCCCCTACAACGAGCGGGGCTACTTGACGGACACCACCGACACCTATTACGGCGAGGCCCTGGCCATCGTAAAGCCGGACGGGGCCGGAGCGGTGACAATCCGGGGAGAGAGCCCCTTCGGCAGCGCGCAGGTCACCGTGACCTGCCAGGACTGAATGATCCGGAGAGGAACCGGGACAGAGATATAATTAAGCGCCAGCCCGCCGGGGAACCGGTGGGCTGGCGTTATGCTTTTGAGATGTTATCCCGCGGCTTCGACGGCGCCGGACAGATGCTCCGCCAGGTCGCAGATGTCCGCGGCCGCCCGGGGATTGATGGGCGACTCCGGGGCGCTGTCGGCTCTGTCGTCTCCCAGCAGGGCGTCGCAGGCGGCGATCAGCCGCCGCCCGGGGTTGGGCACCGCCACGCTCAGGCCGTGCCGCTGGAAAAAGCGCATATTAGACGTCTCACACCCCGGAATGGGGGAGGTGTGGATGAGGGGGATGCCTGCCACCGCCGCCTCGGTGGAGGAGAGCCCGCCGGGCTTGGTGATGAGTAGATCGCAGGCTTTCATATACTCCGCCATCCGGTCGGTGAAGCCCAGCACGGTGGCCCTGTCTCCGTACCGCCTCCGGACCCGCTCATAGAGGGCCTGCCGGTTGCCGCAGACCACGATCAGCTCTGCCTCCTCCCGCCGGTAGTGGGACAGGAGCAGACGGATGGTGCGCTCTACGCTGCCCGCCCCGATGCTGCCGCCGGCCACCAGGATATAACGGCGATCCGGGTCCAGCCCCAGCGCCCTACGGACCTCCTGCCTGTCCGCTCCGTCGGCAAAGTCGCTCTTCACCGGGATGCCCAGGGGAAACAGGCTGTCCGTGTCCAGCCCCTGCCGGGCAAATTCGCCCGCCAGCTCCGGGGCGGGGATGACATTGCAGTCGCACTCCGTCTCCCCGACCATGGGGATGCAGGTGTAATCGGTGGCCACAAAGACGGTGGGGGGCAGGCCGGGCCAGCGCTTTTTCAGCCAGGTGAGCATCTCCGCCGGGAACAGGTGGGTGGTGATGATCACATCGAAGTCGTGTTGGGCGATGTAAGTCCCCAGGGCCCTGGCGATTTTGGCGTTGGCGTAGTACACCGGGGAGCGGAAGGGCAGCTTTTGATACAGCCCGCCGATGCAGTAGACCAGGCCGAACACCCCGGGGGCGTGCTGCACCAGGCCCACATAGGCGTGATCCACGTTCCTGGCGGTCTGCGCCCCGTCCAGGGTGTAGGGATTCAGCAGCCGACAGCGGTGGCCCCGGCGCTCCAGCTCGTCCCGGATGGCGGCGGCCGCCGCGTTGTGGCCCCCGCCGGTGCCGCAGGACAGGATCAACGCCTCCACAGCAGCTTCACCTTCACTTTCATCTTCTCCTTCTCCTCCTGGCTGGTGAGCAGCCGGACATATACCATCCCGGTGATGAGCAGAAATCCGGCGCTGACCGCCGTTGACCCGCAGATCAGGTACATTGCAAACAGCGTACACAGATAGGTCACCAGCGTCCGGTGGTAGTTCGGCGTGATCTGCAGCACCAGCGTGAACAGAAGGAAAAACGCCGCAAAGATCGCCACCGGGCGAAACTCCGGCAGCAGGCCCAGGAGACAGCCAAAGGTGGTGGCAATCCCCTTGCCGCCCCGAAAACGGTAGAACACGGGCAGGATATGCCCCAGCACGGGGGCCGCCATCACCAGGGACAGCCACGGGTCGTTCCACGGCAGGACGTCGGAGCCTGCGAGGTACAGCCCCACGGGGAGCAGACCCTTGAGCAGATCGCCGCAGAGGGTGAACACGCCGCACCAGAAGCCGCCATAGCGGAAGGCGTTGAACGTCCCCGGATTCTGGTCCGGGCTCTCCTCGATGGCGTCTCTCCGGCGAAACAGCCGCTCCCCCAGCCGGGCAAACAGGACTGACCCGGACAGATAGCCGAGAATGATGTAAAAAATCGCCCGTTCCATCCCATATCTCTCCTTTCCGTTTCTCTGAATTTGCGGCCCGTCCCGATGGGAAAACAGAGCACAGGCCCACCGGGGAAAATTCCCCCGTCAGGCCTGCGCTGTCCGTCTGTCAGAAACGGCCGCCGTGAGGGCCGCCAGGGCCACCGGGGCCGCCCATGGGTCCGGGGCCGGGATGCCTGGGGCGGCGGGGCCGGGTCAGCCAGCGCAGAAGACTGGCCCCCGCAGCGACGCCCGCCACCGTACCGGCGATCTTGACCGCGTCGGACGAGGTGAACGAGCCGTTCTCCGCCGCTGCTCCAGCGCCGTCGTCGTTGGCAGTCCCGGTGACACTGACGCCGCAGTTGGAGCAGAATTTGGCATTCTCGGACAGCTCCGCTCCGCAGTTTTCACAATATCTGGCCATAGTGGAACACTCCTTTGCTGTTTTCTATGAGAAAAGTATAGCACCCACCAGGGAGAGAAAACATGAACGTTTGATGAACAAGCTTCTGTTTTTGTACCCCAGTTTTTCAATTTTGAGGGGATTAGCGCCCCCGGTACCGATACCGGTGCTGCGCAGAACGTACAAAATCCCCCCGCCCCCTTTTTCGTATAAAGGGCCCGTTGACGGCTCTTCACTTTTCCAATATAATCTCCAGGTCAACAGACAATCATGTAAAGGAGAATTCACTTATGCCCAAAAACCAATTTCAGCGGATGGTATTTGCCTTCCTGACCGTGTTGGTGACCGTTCATGCCTATGTGTTTTACAGCCTGTATGTGATAAACGGTGACACGCTGATGGAGGTCAACGGAGCCGATCATGTCCTTCAGGCAATCAACGCCCAGGGTGGCGTCTATATGTTCGGCAGGATGCTCCCCATCTGGGCCGTCATCCTCATCGAGTTCTGCTTCGCCTACGGCCTGGAGTGCGTCATGGGGAGCCCCTGCTCCTTCCGGCTGGCCTGCAGGGTCTTTGACCCGAAGAAGGACCATCCCATGCTGGTGGAGACCGCCGTCATCTGCGCCACCGTGGGCCTGATGTGCCCCACCATGAGCTTCCTGGCCGCCTGCTTCTACTATCCGTATTACAGCGGTTTCAACGTCCTCACCCTGCTGGCCAACTGGCTGAAACTGGTGTGCTATAACCTGCCCTTCGCCTGTTTCAGCCAGCTGTTCTTTATCCAGCCCCTGGTGCGGACGGTGTTCAGACGCCTGTTTGCAGAGAAAAAGCGGGAGGAACAGAGCGCACAGCCCGGCCCGGCGGGGACCATGGAGCGCGCCTGAGACGCCGTCTCAAATGAAAAATGGGAGCGCCTGACGCCAAAGCTGCGCCGGGCGCTCCTCAGTTTTCAAGGAGCAATACGCCTGGCCCCCGTTTCCGGTATCACAAGGGGAAATGGGGGCGCGGCGATCCGGAGCGGCTGAAGATTTTTTCAGTTTTTCACTGGAAAAGTATTGACATTCTATATATATATATATATAATGGACTTTGCTCAAAGCGAGCAGATTTTATACATTTTGCACAAGGAGGAAGGCACACATGAAAATCTGCAAGAAGCTGATGGCCCTGTTGATGGCGCTGATGCTGGTATTCAGCCTGGTGGCATGCACCTCGTCTGACGACTCCAGCAGCAGTTCCGACAGCAGCTCCACTTCCGACACCGCCGATGACACCACCGAGGAGGAAGAAGCCGAGGCCGAAGAGGCTGAGGCTGAGGAAGAAGAGGCTGAGGCTGAGGAAGAAGACACCACCACATCCGATCCTTACACCGATCCCTATGCCGATCCTTACACCTCCGGCGATACCACCGACGACGAGGAAGAGGAAGAAGAGGAGGACACCACCGCGTCCGATCCTTACACCGACCCCTATGCTGATCCTTACACCCAGGGCTGATCTCTGATGCATCATTGATGCTCCCCACCCCACCCGGCGCACACAGGGAAGCATGTGCGTCGGGGTTTGCACTTGAAAGGAGAACCACAAATGAAGCATATGAACAAACTGCTGGCCCTTCTGCTGGCTCTGGCTATGGTCCTGAGCATGGCAGCCTGCGGCAGCAGCTCGTCCGACTCTGACACCACCACCGATTCCGACACCACCACGGACGACACCTCCACCACCGACGACGCCGACACCGAGGAGACCGCCGACGACACCGAGGAAGAGGAGGCCGTCGAAGAGGTCGTTGAGGAGGGCTACATCCCCGTTCCCAGCGACGACGCGAAGTACACCGTCGAGGTCACAGACGACGGCTGGATCAAGATCGAGAACGAGGACGGCGTAACGCTTGGCCTGTCCTCCACCTCCGGCGTCACCATCATCGAGGACGACGGCTACGCCTTCAAGGACCTGAACCAGAACGGCGAGCTGGACGCCTATGAGGACTGGCGTCTGACCAGCGAGGAGCGGTCTGAGAACCTGGTCAGCCTGATGTCCGGCTCTGAGATGGCTGCCATCCTGTCCCACGGCGGCTGGGGCAGCTTCACCACCGATCCTCTGACTGAGGACGACACCTCCTACACCTTCCTGATGGCCGGCGGTCGCGGCGGCGTCACCCGCTACATCGGCTACGGCGGCGGCGCCCACGCCCAGTGGACCAACCAGATCCAGGCCGTAGCCGAGAGCTGCTGGTATGGCATCCCCGCCATGATCTCCATCGACCCGTCCAATATCTCCGGTATGGTCGAGTCTGTCTCCCTGGCCTCCACCATGGATGTCGAGCTGGCTGCTGAGATCGGCCAGGAGACCGCCAAGGAGTACCGTGCAGCCGGCGTCACCGCCCTGCTGGGTCCCCAGGTCGATATCGCTGGCGCCACTATGGAGCGTGCCGGCGGCACCTACGGCGAGGATCCGCAGCTGACTCTGGACATCGCCACCGCCTATGTCAACGCCATGCAGTCCACCTATGACGACGACGGCACCGACCTGGGCTGGGGCAGCGAGTCTGTCTACTGCTTCACCAAGCACTATGCCGGCGCTGGCGCCACTGAGGCCGGTCGTAACGACCACAGCACCTCCGCCCGCTACGCCGTGTTCCCCGGGGACAACCTGGAGGCACACCTGATCACCTATTTTGACGGCGTGTTCGATCTGCCCGGTCTGACCGGCTCCTCCGGCATCATGACCCAGTACTCCATCAACGTGGACGGCGACGGCGACGCCTATGGCGGCGAGGAGCTGGCCGGTGCTTACAACGCCTATATGTACGGCCTGCTGGACGAGTACGGCTATGACAGCCTGAAGATCACCGACTGGGGCGTGTTCACCTTCGCCGGCGTCTGGGGCGCTGAGGATTTGAGCGAAGCCGAGCGCATTGCCTACGGCTGGGAGCAGGGCGTCGAGCTGCTGGGCGGCTACGGCACCATGGAGACCGTCGCCGAGGCCTATGACGTTCTGGTAGAGCGCAACGGCCAGGAGACTGCCGATGAGATCATCAGCCACGCAGCCTACAACTACATCATCGTCATGATGAACCTGGGTATGTTCGATCAGCCCTACAACGATTCCGCCTATGCTGATTCCATCATCTCCACCGGTTCTGCCAGCGAGCTGGCTATGGAGTCTCAGAGAGCCTCCGTGGTCATGATCAAGAACGACGGCACCATCAGCGAGAACGGCGCCGTCTCTGAGAAGCCCACCGTCTATGTCCCCTATGTCTACAACACCGGCGACAGCGTCTCTTGGTCTGGCGGCATAAGCGAGGGCACCGGCTCCTGGGAGGCCAGCATGGATCTGGACGTCCTGAGCGAGTACTTCAATGTGGTCACTGATACCGTGGGCGAGCCCACCGGTGAGGCTGATGACGACGGCAACGCCACCTACACCTCCGAGGATATCATCCGTGCCTCTGCCGAGGAGATCGCTGAATGCGATTACATCCTGGTGGGCATGACTAACCCCTACACTGTGTCCTATGACAGCAACTATCTGAGCGCATGGAACTATCTGCAGGCCTATGCTGACGGAACCCTCGTCACTGCAGACGACATCTGGTATCCCGTGTCCCTGCAGTATGGCGAGTACACCGCCACCACCGCCCGTGATCCCTCCATCTCCGGTATGACCCTGGAGGATGGCACCAAGGAGAACCGCTCCTATCAGGGCAACACCGCTGCCGCCGCCGCCAACTACGGCGATCTGGAGGCTCTGGAGTATGCCGCTTCCGTGGCCGGCGACATTCCCGTGATCGTGTCCATGTGCATGGAGCGCGGGATGGTCTGGTCTGAGGTGGAGCCTCTGGCCGACGTCATCCTGGTCTGCTACAACAGCCAGCGCACCGAGGTGGTCTCCGAGATCATCCTGGGCGAGACAGAGCCCAACGGTCTGCTGGTCTTCCAGCAGCCCGCCTCCATGGAGGCTGTCGAGGAGCAGCTCGAGGACGTGCCGCGCGACATGGAGTGCTATGTGGACTCCGCCGGCAACACCTATGACTTCGCCTTTGGTATGAACTGGTCCGGCGTGATCGATGACGACCGTGTCGCCACCTACTCCGCTGAGCCGCTCACCGAGGTTCAGAACATCGACTACGACGCATACGCTGCGTCCTACAGCACAGAGGATTAACCCTGCAAACCAAATGGGGGGCGCCGCGCAGCGGCGTCCCCCATCGTTTTTGACAGACTGGCGCCCCGTCCGCAAGGACGGGGCGCCAACACGTTGATTTGACTTACCGGGCGGCCTTGACGGCCTTGATCTCGGAGATGAGCTGGGGAACGACCTTGAACAGATCGCCCACGATGCCGTAAGTGGCGACGCCAAAGATGGGCGCGTCCTCGTTCTTGTTGACGGCGATGATAGTCTCGGAGTCCTGCATACCGGCGGTATGCTGGATGGCACCGGAGATGCCCAGGGCCACATAGATGCGGGGATGCACCGTCTTGCCGGTCTGCCCCACCTGATGGTCGGCGGAGATCCATCCGGCGTCCACCACGGCGCGGGAGGCGCCCACAACGCCGCCCAGGACACCGGCCAGCTCCTCGGCCAGAGCGATGCCCTTCTTGGGATCGGCGCTGATGCCACGGCCCACGGAGACGATGACGTCCGCGCCGATGAGATCGACCATCTTCTCAGCGGTCTTTTTGATCTCCAGGATCTCCACGCCGATATCCTCGGGCTTCAGCTCCACGGCCACGTTCTCCACCACAGCCCTGGCGGCGGCAGCCTCGTCATACTCCCGGGTCTGCATGACGCCGGGGCGGACGGTGGACATCTGGGGACGGAACCGGGGGCAGATGATGGTGGCCATCAGATGGCCGCCAAAGGCGGGACGGGTCATCTTCAGGTTGCGGTCCTCGTAGTCAAACTTCTGCTTGGACAGATCCAGGGAGGAGGACTCCTTAAGGAATTCCACATACTTGCCCGTGTCGATGTCCAGATGGGTGGCGTCGGCGGTCAGGCCGGTGTGCAGCCGGGCGGCGCAGCGGGGGCCCAGGTCACGGCCCAGGTTGGTGGCGCCGATCAGCACGATCTCCGGCTTTTTCTCCACCACCAGGTCACACAGCACCTTGGCATAGCCGTCGGTGGTATAGTCCTTGAGCAGAGGGCTGTCGCAGTAGTAGATCCGGTCTGCGCCGTAGCCGCCCAGGGCTTTGATATAGTTCTCGTTGACATTGCTGCCCAGAACGACGCCGCACAGCTCCACGCCGATTTCGTCGGCCAGCTTGCGGCCCTCGCTGAGCAGCTGATAGCTGATCGACTGGATCACGCCGTCCCGCTGCTCGCAGAACACCCAGACGCCGTGAAATGCGGCGGTATCCGTGAAATTATAGTCAGACATGATTGTCGCTCCTCTCTCAGATCAGATGCTTGTCGTTCAGGATGCCGACCAGCTGTCCGGCGTCCTCCAGCATGGTGCCCGCTCCCTTCTGAGGGGGGGTGAAGGACTTGAACACGTTGGTAGGAGAGCCCTTCAGTCCGATGGTGTCCACCTCGATGAGGGGATCGTCCTTCAGCGCCTCGTAGTCGAAGACCTCCAGAGGCTTGCTGTAGCACTCGAAGATGCCGCCCACGGACATATACCGGGGGGTGGTCAGCTCCTTGACGCAGGTGATGAGGCAGGGGGTCTTGACCTTGAGCAGCATATAGCCGTCCTCCAGCAGACGCTTGACCACCAGGGAGCCGTCCTCCCGCTGCTCGATGCTCGCGGCATAGGTCACCTGGGGCAGATGGAGCTTCTCGGCGATCTGGGGGCCTACCTGGGCGGTGTCGCCGTCGATGGCCTGACGGCCGCAGAACACCACGTCGTCCTCGTCCACGCCGATCTTGTTGACGGCGGCGGCCAGGATCTGAGAGGTGGCAAAGGTATCGGAGCCGCCGAACTCCCGACCGGAGACCAGCACGGCCCGGTCAGCGCCCATGGCCAGCAGCTCGCGGAGCATCCCCTCCGCGGTGAAGGGGCCCATAGAGACGACGACGACCTCGCAGCCGGTCTTGTCCTTGAGCTGGAGGGCGGCCTCCACAGCGGTCAGGTCGTCGGGGTTAGTGATGGTCGCCATGGAGGCGCGGTCCAGCGTGCCGTCCGGCTTGACGGCGACCTTACCGGAGGTATCGGGTACCTGCTTGACACAAACAATCGCTTTCATTGTAACAACACCCTCCTTACTTGAGCATATCGCCAGAGATGACCATCATCTGCACCTCGCTGGTGCCCTCGTAGATCTCGGTGATCTTGGCATCCCGCATCATGCGCTCGATGGGATAGTCCCGGGTGTAGCCGTAGCCGCCGAAGAGCTGCAGGCAGCGGCGGGTCACGTCGCTGGCCGTCCGGGAGGCGATCAGCTTGGCCTCGGCGGCCTCCACACTGTAGCGCACCTTGGCCCCGTCAGCGGCAGACTGCTTTTTCAGGGCGGCGTTGTAGACCAGGAACCGGGCGGCGTCCACCCGGGCCTTCATCTCGGCCAGCTCGAACTGGGTGTTCTGGAACTGAGCGATGGAGCGGCCGAACTGCTTGCGCTCCTTGACATAGGCCACCGTCTCGTCCAGCGCGCCTTGGGAGATGCCCAGCGCCTGGGCGGCGATGCCGATCCGGCCGCCGTCCAGGGTCTTCATGGCCAGAGCAAATCCCTTGCCCTTGGCGCCCAGGAGACGGTCCTTGGGGATGCGGCAGTCCTGGAAGATCAGCTCGCAGGTGGAGGAGCCGCGGATGCCCATCTTCTTCTCATGCTTGCCCACGGAGAAGCCGGGGTCGGTGCGCTCCACGATGAAGGCGGAGATCTCCTTCTGCTTGCGGCCCCGCTTGTCCAGTACTGTGCCGGTGACGGCGATGATGATGAACAGGTTGGCATAGCCTGCGTTGGTGATAAAGATCTTGGAGCCGTTGAGCACCCACTCGCCGGTGGCCTCGTCCAGGACGGCAGTGGTCTGCTGGCCCTGGGCGTCGGTGCCGGCGCCCGGCTCGGTCAGGCCAAAGGCGCCCAGCCACTCGCCGGAGCAGAGCTTGGGCAGGTATTTGGCCTTCTGCTCGGTGGTGCCGTTTTCATAGATGGGGGCGGCGCAGAGGGAGGTGTGGGCGGACAGGATGACGCCCGTGGTGGCGCAGACCTTGCTCAGCTCCTCGATGGCCAGAACGTAGGTCAGCACGTCTCCGCCGGCTCCCCCCACGCTCCTGGGGAAGTAAATGCCCATCATGCCCAGCTTGGCCATCTTTCGCACCGTCTCGACGGGGAAGCGCTCCTCCTCGTCCACCTCCTGGGCCAGAGGCTTGACCTCGTTCTGGGCGAAGTCACGGAACATCTTCTGTGCCAGCTGCTGCTCTCTGTTCAGCGTGAATTCCATAAAAGAGTCCTCCTAATATAATCTGATCCACAGTCCGAACCATGCAGCCCGTCAGAACTGCATGGTCAGTCGGAGTGATATTACAGCTGATCCACCGGGGTCTTGGTGCGGTCGGCGTTGTAGACATAGAAGCCCTTGCCGGTCTTGACGCCCAGCTGGCCGCCCCGAACCATCTTCCGCAGCAGCGGGCAGGCCCGGTACTTGCTGTCGCCGGTCTCCTGATACAGCACATCCATGATGGCCAGGCAGATGTCCAGGCCCACATAGTCGCCCAGCTCCAGAGGGCCCATGGGGTGATTGGCGCCCAGCTTCATGGCGGTGTCGATGCCCTCGATGTCAGATACGCCCTCCATCTTGATGAAAGCGGCCTCGTTGATCATGGGGATGAGGATGCGGTTGACCACGAATCCGGCGGCCTCGTTGACCTGAACGGGGGTCTTGCCGATCTGCTCGGCGATGGCCTTGATGGTCTCCACCGTCTCGGGGGCGGTGTTGGCCCCGGCGATGACCTCGATGAGCTTCATCCGGTCGGCGGGGTTAAAGAAGTGCATTCCGATGACGGGGTGGCTGATGCCCTTGCCGATCTCGGTGATGGACAGAGAGGAGGTGTTGGAGGCCAGGATGCACTCCGGCTTGCAGATGGCGTCCAGCTCGGAGAAGGTGGTCTTTTTCACCTGCATATCCTCAAAAGCGGCCTCCACGATCAGATCGCAGTCCCCGCACAGATCCTCCTTCAGACCCGGGGTGATGGCGGCCAGGATGCCGTCCACCTTCTCCTGGGTCAACTTGCCTTTGGTCACCAGACGGGCGTAGCCCTTCTCGATCTTGGCCTTGCCGCCCTCGGCCCACTCCTGCTTGATGTCGCACAGGGCGACCTGAATCCCGCACTGGGCAAACGCCTTGGCAATGCCCTGGCCCATGGTACCTGCACCGATAATGCCGACCTTCATTGTAATGACCTCCTGTTTGATATGAGATGTGTTTCTTTTGATCCGGCGGGCGGGGTTTGCCCGCCCGTTTGGGGCGTTTTGCCGCCCCTCAGCTGTTGGTAAAGACGGGCTTCGGCTTGGGCTTTTCCCGGCTCATGAAGCAGCCCATGCCTTCGACCTGGTCATGGGTTTCGAAGCAGGAGCCGAACAGCCCCTCCTCCAGCACCAGAGCGTCGTCCATGCCGCGCTCCAGCCCCTCGTTGATGGCCTTCTTGCAGGCCCGGACTGCGATGGGGGCATTTTTGGCGATACCGGCGGCCATTTTCAGAGCGGCGGGCATCAGCTCCTCCTGGGGATAGACGGCGTTGACCAGGCCGATGCGCAGCGCCTCGTCCGCCTTGATGTTCCGGGCGGTGTAGATCAGCTGCTTTGCCATGCCGGGGCCGACCAGGCGGGCCAGCCGCTGGGTGCCGCCGAAGCCCGGGGTGATGCCCAAGCCCACCTCCGGCTGTCCAAAGACGGCGTTGTCCGAGCAGATGCGGATGTCGCAGCTCATGGCCAGCTCGTTGCCGCCGCCCAGGGCGAAGCCGTTGACGGCGGCGATCACCGGGATGGGGAGCGTCTCGATCTTGCGGAACACGTCGTTGCCCTTCTTGCCGAAGGCCTCGCCCTCCGCCCTGGTCAGGGTGCTCATCTCGCCGATATCCGCTCCGGCCACGAAGCTCTTTTCACCGGAGCCGGTGACGACCAGGCAGCGGACCGCGCCCAGGTCGATGGCGGAGACGGTGGCGTCCAGCTCCTCCAGGACGGCGCTGTTGAGCGCGTTGAGCGCCTTGGGACGGTCGATGGTCAGAACGGCCACCGCCCCCTGAACCTCATACTGGATAAATGACATTTTGTTTCCTCCTCAGCGTTGTGGAAATACTGAAAGTGGATTCGTTATTTTTTTAACGTTCGACTGTAGTATACTCGCTTTGTTCTCGGGACGCAAGAGGAAAACGTGAATTCATTGTTAAATTTTTGGCAACTTTGGAGCCGGATTCTGGGCAAAAGCACAAAAGCGCCGCGGCGACAGTCCGGATTACCGCCGGTTCCCGCCGGAGCCGGCAGCGGTGACAGCGGCGGCCCTTCCGGCGACGGGACGACGTCTTTCTCCCAGCTGGGAGCAAAAACGCCTTTCCTGCCATATATGGGTGGTGAAAGCGCTCATTTCCCCCAGAAATAGAAGTTGACAAGAAAAGAACAGCGTGTTACAATTTGTAACAGTTCAATCACAGGAGGTAACAAAATGGCAGATCAGGCAAAGCTGCCCCTGGAGTACAAGGGGTATCCCCTCCGTCGGAAGGACAACGTCATCTACTACGGCAATATGACCGATCCCTATATCATCATGCTGCAGGTGCTCAGCAGCGTTCCCGTGGACGATATGAGCTTAGCCACCAAGGTTTCCGTTCAGCTGCAGCACACCGACGCCGAGCTGAAGAACCGGGATCGGGTGGTCCGCTCCAGTGAGAAGAACAGCCTGTATGCGGCCATGGATCTGGCCCATGTGTGGCTCACCCGGGCATTGGCCAACCGCTGATTTTTCCTTTCCCCGCACCACCCCGCACTACCTGGAGGTTTTATGGTTCCCGTACGAAAGATTTTAATGACCCTCGCCCTCACCGGCGCTTCACTGGCTGTGATGACATCGGCGGCTCTGGCCGCCGATGCTGCCGACATCCTCTGCGAGGCCACGCTGAACACGGATTGCGCCCTGCTGGAAGAGGCGGACAGCCAGTCGGATGAGGTCGTCGCCCTGGAATGCGGGGACGAGATCGTCCTCCTCTCCCGGGACGGAGCGCTGGCAGAGGCAGCCTATGAGGATGGCGATGAGGTTTATACCGGCTACATCTCCCTGGAAAATGTGACGCTGGAATCTCAGGGCACAGCCAGGCTGCTGTCTGTGGCAGCGGTCCTGCGGGAGACTCCCTCTGAGGAGGGCACGCCGGTGGAGATGCTGAACCAGGGGGACGAGCTGGAGATCCTGGGCTACGGGGACGGCTGGTATCTCGTCTCTGTGGGAGGTGAAACCGGGTACCTGCCGCTGGAGAACGTGGACGCCACGGTGGTCACGACCGCCAAACTGAACCTTCGGGCAGAGGCCTCCACAAAGAGCAAGGTCTGCGACGTGTTGCCTGCCGGCACCGAGCTGGAGCCGGAGACGGCCGGAGTGGACGGATGGCTCCAGGTGACCTATGAGGGGGAGACCGGGTATGTGTCCTGTGATTACCTGTCCGCTTCAGAGGAGTACATCGTAGAAAATCCGGTGATGACCGTCGGAGAGGCGGTGCTGGCCTATGCACAGCAGTTCCTGGGCAATCGATATGTCTGGGGCGGCACCAGCCTGACCAACGGCTGTGACTGTTCCGGCTTCGTCATGCAGATTTATGCCGCCTTCGGCGTCAGCCTGCCCCACAGCTCCTACGCCATTCGAAGCTACGGAACCGCCGTCTCCTACAGCGATATACAGGTGGGAGACGTGGTGTGCTACAGCGGACATGTGGGCATCTATGCCGGCAACGGCAAGATCATCAACGCCCTCAACAGCCGCAAGGGTATTTGCTATACCAACGTGAATTTTTCCAAGATCATCACCATCCGCCGCCTTGTGTGACAGGAATAAGCTGTCTGACGGCCCGGAAAGCCCGCTCTCCGGGCCAGGTCGGCGAAAGGCCATACAGCACCCCCATTTCCGGCATAGCACCGGAAATGGGGGTGCTGCTTTATGGAACGGATGACAAGGAGACGCCCGGACAGGGACAGGTATCGCCGGCACAGCTGCGCTGGCGTCCGGAGAGCAACCTGCTGCGGAAGATCGGAAAGGTCGGGGCAAGTGCGACGCCGACAAGAAGGGGGCGGAAAGCCCGTTTGGGAAGCCGGGATGGGTTGTAGACTGTCAAAAGAGTAGCAGGGGTGCGGAGGAGGGGACAAAAAACCCCCTTCGCGTGCAATGAAAAAACGATTTTTAGAACTTTTCTAAAGCTCAAAAATCGTACTCAGCGTGTCAAAAAGGATTTTTGACACGCTGAAACGCCTCTCTGAAACGGCTTTGCCGTCTCAGAGAGGCGTTGTACATTTTGGAGCTGTCCTCTTATGATTACCGTACCCGTGCGATAGAGGAGGCGGTGGTGCCGTCCGGGCCGGTGGCGGTGATGGTGGCAGAGCCGGAGGAGACTGCGGTGACGACGCCGCTGTCGCTGACGGTGGCCACCGAGGTGTTGGAGGAGGTCCATGTGACCTGATCGGCGTTCTCGTCCATCAGCTGGTAGCTCTCGCCCACATTCAGGGTGAAGTCGTCCTTATTCAGTACGATGTCGATGTGCTCTGCTTCGGCGGTATCCTCCTCTGTGGTATCCGCTTCGGCGCCGTCGGTCTCCGCCTCTGTCTCGCTGGTGACGTCCAGATCGTCCTCCTCGGCGTCAGCGGCCTCGCAGGTGACCTGACAGGTGACCACCACGTCCCCTGCCACGGCGGAGACGGCGCCCCGTCCCTCGCCCACATAGGCGATCTCGGCGGTAGTGGCGCTGAGCTGGGTGATGGAGAAGATGGCCCCCTCCTGATCGGAGGTGCCCCAGGTGATCGAGCCCTCCCAGCCGTCCACATCCGGCGTGGCGGTGATGACTACGGACTCGCCCTCTGCGAGGATGATCGCATCGTAGTTCAGGGTGAGCGCGGTGGGCGTCACCGTCTCCGTCTCCTCCTCGGTGCTGTCCGTCTCCTCAGTGGCCAGGGCGGAGTCCTCTTCGTCGCTGGGCAGCATATCGATCAGACTGGAGATCACCGGCAGCTGCGTCAGGTCGGGAAGGTCAAGACCCATGGAGGGGCCGATGACATAGAGCATCCGTACACCCAGAAACAGGGCCACAATGACCAGAATGACCACGATGAAGGTGAGAACGCGGCCCAGAGCAGTCTTTTTCCGCACCGGCTTTTCCTCCACCAGCGTGGGGATGCGGTCGGTGTCCCGGTGGGTGGGCCGGGCAGGCTGGAAGGACTGGGTCTGGGCGGGGTCCCGCATGGCGTAGTAGGCGGGATCGACGCCCTGAACGCCCTCGGCTGTGTTGGCTGTGGCCTCCTGACCGCCCTGATGCCGTGCCGCCGCCTGGTACTCGTTCTCGCCGACGGTCTTCTGGCCGGAGGCGGTCTGGGTAAAGCGGGTGGTGGGGGAGGAGGTCGGCTGCGTCTGACTGGCGGCGGACGGAGAGGCCGTCCGGACGGCGTCCGGCACGGGGGTATCGCTCATCTCGGAGATGGAGCGCAGGATATCGTCCACGACCGCATCGTCCACCGGGGCGGATTTGCCGGTGGAGCCGGTGAAGGAGAGGTCGATCGTATCGTCCAGAGAGAAGCTCGACCGGTTTGCAGAGGTGGACCGGGCGGAGCCGGACTGGCTGGGGTCGAGCGGGGTCCCGTTTTTGGAGTCGTTAGCCATGAGAGCATATTCCTTTCTGATGTGGAGTTATGGAAGAACCGGCGGACAGACCGGGACGGTTCACTGAGATTCCGGGCAGGGGAGCGGCGTCCCGCAGGATTCGTGCTTACTCCCTATCATACCTTGCTTTTCCCGCTTCGTCAACACCTGAGAGCAAATTCAGAATGATTTTCGCTGTGTCACGGCAGGAAAAAAACCGGTACTTGTGACGCCCGGCGCCGCAAATCGGCGGAGGGGAGAGGTGACATACGGGGGGATATGTGGTAAAATATTTCTGATGAAAAGGGGGTTTTAGCTCTCTTTAAGGTATCCGGCATATACTGAAAAATCATCAAGAAGGGGAGGGGAGCATTATGCGCCTGCTGCTGGCGGAGGACGAGCGCTCTCTCTCCAGGGCCGTTGTCGCCATCCTGGAGAAGAACCATTATTCGGTGGATGCGGTCTATGACGGGGCGGAGGCCCTGGCCTGGCTGGAAAACGGGGAGTACGATGGGGTCATCCTGGATCTGATGATGCCGAAGATGGACGGCATCACCGTGCTCCGGCGCGTCCGGGAGGCGGGGAACCAGGTGCCGATCCTCATCCTCACGGCGAAATCGGAGATCGACGACAAGGTGCTGGGCCTGGACAGCGGGGCCAATGACTACCTGACCAAGCCCTTCAACTCCCGGGAGCTGCTGGCCCGCATCCGGGTCATGACCCGGAGCCAGACCGCCCAGCCGGACTCCCGGCTCCAGGTGGGGAATATCACCCTGGATCGGGCCACCTTTGAGCTGTCCTCTCCCACGGGCAGCTTCCGGCTGGCCAACCGGGAGTTCCAGATGCTGGAGATGCTCATGTCCAATCCGAAGCGTCTCATCTCCACCGAGCGGTTCCTGGAGAAGATCTGGGGCTACGACAGCGAGGCGGAGATCAACGTGGTTTGGGTGTATATCTCCTACCTGCGGAAAAAGCTCGCCGCCCTCCACGCAAATATTCAGATCAAGGCCACCCGGAACGCCGGTTACTCTCTGGAGGAGCTGCCATGATCCGGAAGCTCCGGGTGAAGTTTATCGCCATGTCCATGCTCTCTCTGCTGGCGGTGCTGCTGGCCATTATGGGAAGCGTCAACCTGGTGAACTACCGGGAGATCGTGGAGGACGCCGACGTGGTGCTGGACATCCTGGCGGACAACAACGGCGAATTCCCCCGACAGGGAGACCTGAAGCAGGGAGACGGGATCGGCTCTCCGTCAGACAGTATTCAAGGCGAGCTGCGGGAGATGTCTCCGGAACTGCCCTATGAATCCAGGTACTTCTCCGTACAGTTCAACAGCGAAGGGGAGGTGGAGACGGTGGACACGGGGAAAATTGCCGCCGTGGACACCGCCGCCGCCATCGAGTACGCCCGGGAGGCGATGAGCCGGAGCGCAGAGCGGGGATTTATCTCCTCCTACCGCTATGCCGTCACCAGCGATGAAAACGGCACCCTGGTCACCTTTCTGGACTGTGGGCGAAATCTCTCTACCTTCTACACCTTCCTGAAGGCCAGCTGCGCCATCTCGGCTATGGGGATGGCGGCGGTGCTGCTGCTGATGATCCTGTTCTCCGGGCGCATCATCCGCCCCGTGGCGGAGAGCTACGACAAGCAGCGCCGGTTCATCACCGACGCGGGACACGAACTGAAGACTCCTCTGACCATCATCGACGCTGACGCCGAGGTGCTGGAGATGGACATCGGCGAGAACGAGTGGCTCCAGGATATCCGGCGGCAGACCGGGCGGCTGGCGGAGCTGACTGGCGCCCTGATCGCCCTGGCCCGTATGGAGGAGGGGGAGGAGCGGTTCCAGATGATCGACTTTCCCATCTCCGACGTGGTGGGGGAGACGGCCCAGTCCTTCCAGGCTCTGGCAAAGACCCAGAACAAGCGCTTTGAAAGCCGCATCCAGCCCATGCTCACCCTTCACGGGGACGAGAACGCCATCCGCCAGCTCACGGGCATCCTGCTGGACAACGCCCTGAAGTACTCCCCGGAGGGGGGAGAGATCGCCCTGACCCTGGAGCAGTCGGGACGAAACCTCCGGCTGATGGTGCGCAACACGGCGGAGGGGGTGACGCAGGAGAGCCTGGAGCACATCTTTGACCGGTTTTACCGGGGAGACCCTTCCCGCAGCTCCGACCGGGTGGAGGGACACGGCATCGGCCTCTCCATTGCCCAGATGATCGTAAACGCCCACAGGGGAAAGATCGTCGCCACGCTCCAGGACGGGAACGCCCTGCTGATCACGGTGACGCTGCCCGTATAAGACAACAGGCCCCCTGCCGGACTTCTCATCCGGCAGGGGGCCTGACCGTCCTCCGCCCGGGGGCGGGGACGGGCGCGCTTATTTTGTGGCCCACTCGCCGGTGGCCTCGCAGGTCAGGTAGGCGTTGATAAAGCCGTCCAGGTCGCCGTCCATGACGGCGTTGACGTTGCTGGTCTCGTAGGCGGTACGGGTGTCCTTTACCAGGGTATAGGGCATGAAAACATAGGAGCGGATCTGACTGCCCCACTCGATCTTCATCTGTACGCCCTTCAGGTCGGAGACCTTCTCCGCGTGCTGCTGCATCTTCATCTCCACCAGCTTGGCCCGGAGCATCCGCATACAGTTCTCCCGGTTCTGGAGCTGGCTCCGCTCGGTCTGGCAGGAGACTACCACGCCGGTGGGCCGGTGGGTCAGGCGGACGGCGGAGGAGGTCTTGTTGATGTGCTGCCCGCCTGCGCCGGAGGAGCGGAACACCTGCATCTCGATGTCCTCCTGGCGGATCTCCACATCCATGTCGTCGTCCAGCTCCGGCATGACCTCGATGGCGGCGAAGGAGGTCTGCCGCCGGGCGTTGGCGTCAAAGGGGGATACCCGCACCAGCCGGTGGACGCCGTGCTCCGAGCGGAGGTAGCCGTAGGCGTTCTCTCCCTCGATGGAGAGACAGGCGGATTTGATGCCCGCCTCATCGCCGTCCTGATAGTCCATGGTCTTTACCGTGAAGCCGTGGCGCTCGCCCCAGCGGACATACATCCGAAAGAGCATCTGCGCCCAGTCCTGGGCCTCGGTGCCTCCGGCTCCGGCGTGGAAGGTGATGATGGCGTTGGAGCTGTCGTACTCCCCGGTGAACAGGGTCTGCATCCGGGCGGCTTCCAGATTTTGCTCCAGCTGGGCAAAGCCCTCCTCCAGCTCCTCTACCATAGAGTCGTCGTCCTCCTCCTGGCCCATCTCGCAGAGGACCAGCAGATCCTCCAGCTGGGACTGGCGGCGGCGCTGGGCCTCCAGCTTGTCCTGGAGCACCTTGATCCGGGTGCTGACCTTCTGGGCCTTTGCCATGTCGTCCCAGAAGCCGTCGGAGGCGGCCTGGGCCTGGAGCATCTCAAGCTCCTGCTCCGCAGATTCCAGGTTCAGGCTCTTTCCCAGCTTTTCCAGCACGGGCTGGAGATTGTTCAGCTTTCCCTTGTATTCATCAAACTTGATGGATGCCATTGCAATTCCTCTCGCTTTCATTACGATTCAAAGTACATTATACTGAAACTTGCGGCGGCTGTAAAGAGCGAGACGGCGGAAATTTCCCCATCCGACATTTCGCCGTTTTTTCCGTTTTGTGGGTTTCTCTTTCCCCCTGCCTGTGTTATACTGGTTTTATTCCGAAAAAGGGAAGTGTATCGTTATGAATTACGGATTTGTCAACCGCGCCGCGCTGAAGGCCAATTCAAAGGACATGATGCGCCGGGCGATCCCCGCCGCCTGGCTGATAGCTCTGGTCTACCAGCTGGTCACAGACTGGGTGTCCACCGTCATCAGTCTGGTGAGCCCGTGGATGGCGGAATTTTCCGAGCTGTATGCGCAGTTCTATACCGCCAGCTATGGGGAGGATGTGAACGCCATCTATCAGGCGTCTGCGGCCATCCTCTCCTGGCTCCGGAGCACCTCCGGGTACCTCTTCCTCTTTGTCACCATCATCCTGGCCCTGTACACCACAGTGATGAGTTACGGCTACACCAGCTACGCTCTGGGCGTGGTCCGGGGGGAGCAGCCGGGCTACGGGGAGCTGTTCTCCCGGTTCTACATGGCGGGGAAGATCATTCTGGCCGCCATCCTGGAGATCTGCTACGTTTTTCTGTGGTCCCTACTGCTGATAATCCCCGGCATCATCGCCGCCTACCGTTACCGGCTGGTGCCCTACTTCCTGCTGGACGACCCGGATATCTCCGTGATGGAGGCGTTCCGCCGGAGCAAGGCCACCATGCGTGGCCGGAAGTGGGAGCTGTTCACCCTGGATCTCTCCTTCATCCTGTGGGTGATGGGGGCGAGCCTCCTGGTCGATCTGGTTGGATTTGTATTCATCAACAGCAGCGACGCCGTCTACACCGTTGCCACCACCGCCGTTTCCACCCTCTGCTATCTGTTCCTCCTGCCCTATCAGGAGCTCACCTATGCCCAGTGGTATCTGGCTGTCCGCCCCGCAGAGCAGCCCGCGCAGCCCGACGGAGGCGACCGCCAGCCCCCGCAGTGGTAAGTCCTTGACTTTCACACAGGAATGGGGTAAAGTGTACGAAACAGGAGGCCGCAGAGGAGGCGTCTGATATGCAACGGGAAAAGATCATTGCAGTGGTTGGCCTGGGGCTGATCGGCGGCTCCATGGCCGCCGCCCTCCGGGGATTTGAGGACTTCACCGTGGTGGGGGTGGTGCGCCGCCAGGAGACGGCGGACTATGCCATGAGCCACGGGGTCTGCGACCGGGTGACCCTTGACCCCATGGAGGTGCTGCCGGAGGCGGACATGGTCTGGCTCTGTATGAATCCCCAGGGCATTGTGGACTATATGGCCCAGTACAGGGACGTGTTCCGGGAAGGCGCACTGGTCACCGACGTGGGCGGCATCAAGACCGCCATTATGGAGGGGGCCGAGGTCCTGCCGGAGACGGTGGACTTCATCGGCTGCCACCCCATGGCGGGCACGGAGTTTTCAGGTATCGAGCACTCCTTTCCCACCATGTTCCAGCGGGCCCACTTTATCCTGACACCCAGAGCGTCCAGTACACCGGAGCACATCGCCCTGATGCGCCGTGTCTCCGCCTATATCGGCTGCTCCGATGTGGTGACCACCACCCCGGAGCGGCATGACGCCATCATCGCATACACCAGTCAGCTGATGCACATCGTCGCCGTGTCTGTCTGCGACGATGAGGAGTTGTTCCAGTGCAGGGGCTTTGAGGGCGGCTCCTTCCGGGACTGCACCCGGGTGGCGGCCCTGGACGTAGAGCTGTGGACGCAGCTGTTCTCCATGAATGCCCCGGCCCTCACCCGGGAGATCGACCGCCTGGTGCAGAATCTCTCCGCCTACCGGGACGCCATCGCCGGGGGAGATGCCCAGGCCCTGTCGGACAAGCTGACCTGGTCCGCCAACCGCAAGCGCCAGATGAATCTGCCCGGCCCGGGCCAGGTCATGCTGTGACAAAATTACCCTTGAAAATTCCGGGGAGACCCGGTATAATGTGACCGTTCCGGAGCGCACTGTCGCCTCCGGGACGGTAAATTGTCCGGGTATAGCGCAGTTGGTAGCGCGGGTGCTTTGGGAGCATCAGGCCGTGCGTTCGAGTCGCACTACTCGGAGGTTAAGCCCCTCTGTGACCGCTGGGTCGCAGAGGGGCTTTTGGACGGTCAAAGGCCAGATCCCCGAAGGGGCGGTCTGGCCTTCTGCTCTGCCGGAAGCGTTCGTCAGATCCCGGCAGCGTATTTTATTCTTTGTCTGCCCACCGGCCCGGGCCGTGGCACAGCCTGTCCCACCGGCAGCCGCCGCAGATCGTCTCCCGCTTTCCGGGAGCCAGGATATGGCGCTGCACCAGGGCGGCGAAGGTGCGAAAAGGAAGCGCCACCCCGTCCTCCAGGCCACACAGCTCCAGTACGGCCCGATCATAGCGGGAGGCGTTCCCCGTCCCGGCGCACTCGTCCCCCCGGCGGTTGGGGCAGGTGGCGCACATCACGTCCGCCGCCACCGTTAGCCGGACGGTGGGGTTCTCCTCTGTCAGCCGGGACAGCAGCCTGTCTGCCGCTCGGGTAAACGCCGGGCTGTAGCCCTCCCCTTGGTAGTAGGCCAGGCACATCCCGTGATGGGGCCGCAGGGGAAGGGCCGACCGCAGGTCATCTCGGCACATGTTTTCCCAGGGTCATGGTGACCGCCATAGCCAGAGCGATCTTCAACAGGTCAAAGGGGATAAATGGGAACACGCACCAGCCCAGCACGGTCATCCAGGTCACTGCTCCGCTGGCGCTGGTATAAACTGCCATGAACCAGACCGTCCCGAACAGATAGCACACCAGCAGCCCCAGCACCATGGACAGCACCAGCACCCCGTTGCGCCTGGTGAGCAGGCGTTTCCCGGACCCGTCCGCTCCGGCGGCGGGGATGTGGAACAGCGCCTCCATCCCCCACATCACCAGGGCAGAGAACAGAAAGCCGATGATGTAGCCACCAGAGCTGCCCAGCAGGCTGCCCAAACCGCCGCTGAATCCGGCGAACACCGGCAGACCGACGGCCCCCAGCAGGATATACACCAGCACGGCCAGCGTCCCCCGCCTGCCGCCCAGCAGCCCCACCGTCACAAAAACCGCAAAGGTCTGGAGGGTAAACGGCACCGTCGTCGGGACGGAAATCCAGGAGCAAATGGCCATCAGCGCCGCGAACAGGGCGATCAGCACCATGTCCCGGGTCTTGAGGCCGTTTTTCTTTACGATAACAGTTCCCTCGCTCATTGTAAAAACCTCCCTCATCCGGGCATACGCCCGACTCGCCTGTGATGATAGCACAGAGTCGGCCGATTGTCAACCCGTTTATTTTTGAGGTTTACAATTCGCTGTCTTAATCGCTGACGATGTCCGCAAACTGTCCTCTGACCAGCCTGACCAGCTCCTTTGGGGCCAGCACGACCTGAAAACCGATCTTACCGGCGGAGACGGCAATCTGCTCCAGCTCTTCCGCCTCGGCATGGAAGGTGGTGAAAAACGCCTTTTTCATGCCCACCGGGCTGCACCCACCCCGGACGTAGCCGGTGAGCGGCAGCAGCTCCTTCACATGGAGCATGGCGACAGACTTCTCCCCCACGGCCCTGGCAGCCTTTTTCAGATCGAGCTCCGCCTCTACGGGGATGTCGAATACATAGTACTGCCGGCTGGCGCCCCGGGTCACCAGCGTCTTGTATACCGTTCTGGGATCCTGCCCCAGCAGTCTGGCCACCTCGGCCCCATCCACCGCCTCCTCTCCGTGGGGGTAGGTTTTGACCTGGTAGGGGATCTTCTTCTGATCTAAAATCCGCATTACATTGGTTTTCTCCGGCTTGTTCTTCATGGTTTCTCACCTCGCCCCTAAGGATAGCACAGCTCCGCCGTCCCTGCAAGCGGCGACCCCCACCGGCCAGAGCTTTCTGGAAAATCAAGACCAGACCGGTCGACGGATGGGGAACCGCTTTTTCAGCATTCAAGGGCACAGGATATCCTCTGTGACGCCGCCAGTCGGCTCTGCCTGGGGGAGACCGGCCTGGACAGCGCGGTGGCGCAGGCGGAATCCGACCTGGCGCTGAAAATTGCAGAGAAATGTACGCCTTCTGTCATTACCTGACGGATCATTTGAACCAAAAGCCGGAATAATCATACTTGAGCACCCTGTACCACCATTTATCGCCCGTGCCGTTTAGAGACTGTATCAGTTCTCCGTCGCTGTCATATTCCGCAGCCGTGAAGGAGAAGCCGCTGTCAACGAGAATATTTCCGTTATCCAAAAGCTGAACCGAACTCACATAGGCCGAATAGGCGACCGGCAGAGAACAGGCAAGCTCGAACGTGCCCTCGGTTTCGTCAATGAGATAAACATATACGTATGACTCGGCGTCGCTTTCGCTGACTGCGGAATATGTCCCGTAATAATTATCATCCTGACTGTAATCATACCCCCGGCTGGAGCACTTGGTAAAATTATTGTTGAACATATACAGGTAATACTGACCTTCCTCAAGGCTCTCGTCCTCTACCACCTCTACGCAGTGCTGCCCTGCCTGAAGGGAGAATTCACCGATCTGGTCAAGGAGAAGATCCTCATATCCTGTACCCTCCCAGAAGGTGTCAGAGCCGATGATCCATGCCACCGTGGGATTGTCATAGATATTGTCTATGCGCATAATCGTGGAAGTCTCGCGCGCGCTTAAAATGAGAGAATCGTCATCCACAAGGGAAAGCGTGTTGAGGTGCATCCAATCAAGGGTATCGCCCTCGGAATAATCCAGCAAGGCGAGGTAGTCGGCAAAGAGATCGCGCAGGTCGATAATTTCAGTAACCTCGCCCGTCTCGAGGTCAAGACTCAGGACGCGGTCTTCCTCCGTATCAGCGCCATATTCTGTACCGAGGAGAAGGACGTTTCCCTCCGTGCCGAAAATATAATCGTGATGTAACCTGTAGTCGCCAAGGTCATAAATTTCCGAGATATGCCCTGTGGCGTCCATGCCGACAAAATACCGCGCCGATGCCGAATAGTACATGATCCCATTTTCAAAGATTAGCCTGTGCGCCCGATAGCTCATGACGGGGATTTCACTGCGGCAGACGCCGTCGCTGTCGTAAATATAAATATACCGGTATGCCGCATCCTCGTCAGCCCCTTCATCCATATCCTGATCGTTGCCAAGGACGGTATACAAGCCGTCGCTGACTTCCTGTGTGCTTGTGCCATCGGTCAGGTCAAGCTGAATATACTCGTCCTGATTTTGTATTTCAGGAGCTTCATATGTCCACTGCGTACTTTCGGTATTCCCGTTTTCATCAGTAGCGGTGAGCGTCACGGTGTTGACGCAGCCGCCGACCAGACCTATCAGCTGATATTCGTGCTCGGTAGCATAGCCGCCAGAGGTCGTATAGCTGAAATCGCTGTAGCCGTCCGTCGATATCGTGTAAGAGATTTCAACAGGGGTATCGGTGCAGAAGTAAACATAAAGGCTTGTTGTGTTCGTACAGTAAGGATTCGCGATGATAAGAGGCGAGGCAAACGTGTAATCTGAGCGCTTGAGATCCTGGATCTGGTTGTAAATGCTATCCTGAAATTCAGTCGTGTAAATCGTCTTTACATTTGTCTCGTCGCTGAGGGTGAGGATCGTTGCATCCTCAATCACATTCATACCCCCCGTTAGGCCTGTATCCTCCGTTTCGCCTGTATCTTCCGTCACATTCGCACTTTCTGTATTTTGCGAATCTTCCTCTGTCTTCTCAACTGTAGCACAGCTGCACATAAAAAAGGCCATGGCAACCAAAGCCAAAAGCAGAAGCAGAGTCTTTTTGCAGATATTTGCTTTCATGGGTTTTCCTTTCTGACCATAATGGGATGAAACGCTGAACGCAGATACTGCCGGAGCCTGCGCTACAAATTTTAATTTACGCGAATCGTGTGTTTTCCCCGTGAATTATCTGTGAATATTCTCTAAAATTGCCTTAAAAATAGCTCCCGTAAGCAGGCGCCAAAAGACTGTATTTTCCAGTTAAAACCATTTTTGGAAGGATAAACCAACGAGGCTGCCGGTAATAAAAGCAGAGACGAAAGACAAGGTACCGCCATAACGCCTGGTGTATTTACATGGTGACCGGGAGTTATCAAAAAATATAGGCCCATCAGTCATACTTTACAATCTGGGAAGGAGAAAAGAACATCTTTAGGAGAACGCCAATTCTTGGAACGCGCTTTGTCAAAGGGAATTTTGAACGCTGCTTGATTTTCTAAAACCTTCTCCGACAATGCCAAAGGGCAGGGAGCTGATGGTTCCAGCATCCTGCCCTTTCCTTTTTAAGTTATCCTTTTTACCACGCAGTAGCTGGCGCAAATGCGGGGTTCACACTGCGCACTGATACGAATAGCTGCCCGCGCTTACGGCATGTCGGGTGCCGTCCGGCAAGAGGACCTCTGTTTCAGTGGGGGTCGTGATCGAGATGGCGGCGCTGCCCTCCGTCACCTGCCATGCCACGGAGATGAGCCCCTGGCGGGAGCGGTAGCTGCCCTTGACGCTTCCCAGACGCCGGTCAACGAAGGGGCGAATCCGCACCTTCCGGAATCCGGGCAGGGCGGGCTGGATGCCGAGGATATACCGATAGTAGAACGCGCCCACGCTTCCAAAGGCATAGTGGTTAAAGGACACCATGTTGTCGTCGGACATCTTGCTCTCATTGACGGTGCCGTCCGGGCGCAGGGCGTCCCAGCGCTCCCAGGTTGTCGTCGCGCCGCGTATGACCTGGTACATCCAGCCGGGGCACTCCTCCTGGAGCAGAAGGTCAAAGGCCAGCTTCGCCTCGCCGCCCTCTGCCAGCAGGGGCAGGATGTGCTGTGTGGCGAAGAAACCGGTCTGCATTCCTTCCGCCCGGACCGACGCCACCAGGTTGGCAAAGACTCTGTCCCGCAGTGCGCCATCCGGCAGCACATGGGCCAGCGCCATGACATAGGCCCCCTGATAGTCATCCGTCATGCGGCCGTCCTCTGTCACAAAGGTGCGCAGATACGCCGCCCTGGTCTTCTCCAGCTGTGCGCCCCAGCGCCGGGCGTCCTCATGGCGGCCCAGCTTCTCCGCCAGGGCGGAGGCCATCTTCAGGTCATGCACCACAAAGGCGTTGGACACCGGCCCATTGTGCATTGCCATGAACCTGACATCCTTCCCCAGCGCCAGCCAGTCCCCCAGATTGGCCCCCAGCCAGAGGTCCGCCTGCTCCAGATGCCGCATCTCGCACTCCACAAACAGCCGGATGCTCTCATACTGGTCGGTCAGAAAGCTTTCCTCCCCATACTGCCAGTAGAGCTGCTCCGGCAGCAGGGTCACGGCGTTGCCCCAGCCCAGCATATTCATAAAGCCGATTCCTGTCGGCCCTGTGGCCGGTACTACCGGGGGCACATAGCCCTCGCTGTTGTCCATCTGGGTATAGCGGATGTCCTTCAGGAACTTGCGCCAGAAGGCGGACGTGTCGAAGTTATAGGCGCCGGTGCGGGCAAATACATGGCCGTCGCCGGGATAGCCCATCCGCTCGTCCCGCTGGGGACAGTCGGTGGGAACGTCGATATAGTTGGACTTCTGCCCCCAGATTTGATTTTCATACAGCTTCTGCACCAGGGGATTTTCACAGGAAAACGCGCCTGTGCGCTCCATATCGCTGTAAATGGCGTGGGCGGTGATCAGGCCGGGGACATAGGCTGCGCCGGTCAGCTCCACATACCGGAATCCCATATAGGTAAACCTCGGCGTGTAGGGCCGTGTGTCCCGGCCTTTGTAATAGACCAGCTCCTGCTTTGCCTTGCGCAGGTTGGCGGTGTACAGGCTGCCATCGGGATTCAACAGCTCCCCGTGGCGCAGCCGGAGGCAGTCGCCCTCCAGCTTGCCGGGGTCGATGGTGAGCACGCCCGCAAAATTCTGACCAAAGTCGAGGATGGTGCTGTCCCCGCTGGACATGACCTTCCGCACCGGCAGCTCCTCCCGCAGCCGCACCGCGCAGGGCTGCTCCTCCAGCACGTCTGGAACTGCGCCGTCAAAGGGCACCGGCCTGCGCGCCGAGGGGGTCAGCTCCTCTGCGTGGTAGATCTCGCCGTCGTAGAGCCCGGCGTATTCATAGGGGCTTTCCAGCTCCTCCACCCCCTGACGGGAGGTGAGGCGAACCCCTGCGGCCTCCAGAATCCAGGCCACGGCAGGCGTTTTCCCGTAAATTTGCACCTGATTCTCGTAGGTGTACCGCCCGCAGTACCAGCCCTGGCCCAGGAACACCACCAGCTCGTTCTCCCCGGCGGACAGCGCCACCTCGTAGCGCTGCACCTGGAGGTCACGGGGATAATAGGTGTAGCCCGGCGCGAGGAAGCGGTCCCCCACCTTTTGGCCGTTCAGGTTTGCCTCATACACGCCGAGGGCGGTGATGGCGAGGGTGGCCGTCTCCGCCTCCTGTACGGTGATTTTCTGACGGAACACGTCTACCCGCCCCTCCCGGAAGGGCTGCGGGGACGTGATAAAGCATTCTCTCAGGGATTCCATACCTGCCTCCTTATAGGTAACGATTCAAAAATTCCGCGCTCTGCTGGAAGCTCTTGACGGGGCTGCCGTCTACCCAGTTCCTGTGGCTCTCCAGGATGACGGCGTCCACATGCGGAAGCGCCGCTTTCAGCAGGCTGTCCAGGTCCAGCGTCCCTGCCCCCAGCTCCATGCTGTCCATTTTCAGGATGGGGGTCATGGGCGTCCCCCTGACCCGACAGCCCCGGTCGTTGATGTGATAGAGCTTCAGCCGGTCCCCCAGAGCGCGCATCAGCGCGAGGGCGTCCACGCCTGCGTCGATGGCCCAATAGCTGTCAAACTCAAAGCCGATGTCGGTCTCCTCCACCAGGATCTGATAGGCCGTCCTGTTCGGCTCCGGCTTTAGAAACTCGATGTTGTGATTGTGGTACAGCAGTTCCACGCCACAGGCGTTTAACGCTTCATTTGCCCGGCTCAGCCGCTGTGCCAGTGCATGAACCTGCGCTGCATCGCCATAGTCGAAGCGGTACATACCGGTGAGGGTCACATACCTTGCCCCGTAAGAGGCCGCCTCCTCTGCCACCGCCTGGGGGTCCTCCTCAATCGCGTTCAGGTACTGGTGGAGGCTGGGCACCTGTAAGCCGGACGCCCGAATCAGCCCGGGCCAATCCAGCCTGCCGCCGCTGCCCGTGGGCATTCCCGCCGCCCGCGTCAGCGCCCTGACCAGAAACGGCGTCGGGTGAATCATAAAGGAGCACAGCTCGATCCCCTGATACCCGGCCGCCTTCATGGCGGTCATGGTTTCCAGCGCCTGTCTTTCGCTGCTCAGCACGGTTCCCAGCTGGAACTGCTGCACCGCTTTGATGGGCATTGCATTTCCCTCCTCGCTATCTTGCCTGTTTCTCCGGATCTTCCGGCTTTGGAATGGTCTGCAGCACCCGGTTGACCTGCTGGACCTGTTCCTTTGACGCTCCGCCCTGCTTGAGCAAACTGAGCAGCG